>UQXP01000009.1 GCA_900545055.1 uncultured Collinsella sp. | reverse complement strand
GCCGTCAAGGTCATCCGCAAGAACAATCCGCTGCCGCTCGTCTGCGGCCTGGTGTGCGAGCATCCCTGCGAGATGCACTGCCGCCGTGGCATGGTCGACGACCCCATGAACATCCTCGCCCTCAAGCGTTTTGCCGTTGAGCATAGCGACCTCAACGACCACAAGCCGCATGTGGTGGACAACACCGGCAAGCGCGTCGCCGTGATCGGCGGCGGCCCGGCCGGTCTTTCTTGCGCTTACTACCTGGCCGTGATGGGCCACAAGGTGACCATCTTGGAGCAGCGCCACCACCTGGGCGGCATGCTGCGCTACGGCATCCCCAGCTATCGTCTGCCGCGCGAGCGCCTGCAGGCCGAGATCGACTGGATCTTTAGCGCCGGCATCGACGTGGAGCTCGACCACTCCGTCAACGGCGAGGAGCTTGCCCGTCTGCGCGACGAGTTCGATGCCGTCTACCTGGCCATTGGCGCCCACAGCGATAAGAAGCTCGGCCTTCCGGGCGAAGAGGCTCCCGGCGTGGAGTCGGCCGTCAAGATGCTGCGCGCCATCGGCGATGACGAGCTGCCCGACCTGAGCGGCCAGCGCGTGTGCGTCATCGGCGGCGGTAACGTGGCCATGGACGTGGCGCGCTCCGCCGTGCGCTGCGGTGCCGAAAAGGTGAGCATCGTCTACCGCCGTCGCATCTGCGACATGACGGCCCAGGACGCCGAGATCGCCGGCGCCCAGGCCGAGGGCTGCGAGGTGCTGGAGTTGACCGCCCCGCTCGCTATCGAGACGGGCGAGGACGGTCGCGTGAGCGGCCTGCGCGTGCAGCCGCAGATTATCGGTGAGCCCCGTCGTGGGCGTCCGGCCCCGCGTGCCGCTGCCACGCCCGAGCGCGTCATTCCCTGCGAGCGCGTGTTCGTCGCCATTGGCCAGGACATCGATTCCAAGCCGTTTGAAGACATGGGCATTGCCTGCAAGTGGGGCTGCATCGTCACCGATTCGGACGGCGCCGTGCCCAACTTCGATGGCCTCTTTAGCGGCGGCGACTGCCAGACCGGCCCCGCTACCGTCATCCGTGCCATCAACGCCGGCCGCGTTGCTTCGGCAAATATCGACCGCTACCTGGGATTTGACCACAAGATCAAACTTGACGTTGAGCTGCCGACCGTCCAGTTTAAGGGCAAGCATGAGTGCGGCCGCTGCGAGCTGGGCGAGCGCGAAGCCGGCGAGCGTATTCACGATTGGGATCTGGTCGAGCAGGGTCTCACCGAGCAGGAGGCGCGCCAGGAGGCGAGCCGCTGCCTGCGTTGCGATCACTTTGGCTTTGGCGCGTTCCGCGGAGGGAGGAACCTGGAATGGTAGAGCCCAACAACACCACCGTCAGCGACAACACCGAAAACGGAGCGCATAACATGGTCAAGCTCACTATCGATAATTGCGAGGTCGTGGTTCCCGAGCACACCACGATCCTGGATGCGGCCAAGTCCGTCAGCATCCAGATTCCCACCCTGTGCTACCTGCGCGATCTAAACGAGATCGGCGGCTGCCGCGTATGCGTGGTCGAGGTTGAGGGCTGCGACCAGCTGGTTGCCGCCTGCAACAACTACGTGCTCGACGGCATGGTGGTCCACACCAACAGCCCCAAGGCCCGCGAGGCGCGTCGCACCAACGTGCAGCTGCTGCTGTCCCAGCACGATTCGCAGTGCACGAGCTGCGTGCGCAGCGGCAACTGCAACTTGCAGACCATCGCCAACGATCTGGGCATTTTCTATCTGCCGTATCAAAGGCATTTGGCGGGCGAGGGCTGGGATTTCGATTTTCCCATCATCCGCGAAAACGACAAGTGCATTAAATGCATGCGCTGCATCAAGGTGTGCGAGAGCGTGCAGGGCCTAGGGATTTGGGACCTGACCAACCGCGCCACGCATACCGCCGTGGGTACCCGCGGGCGCGCACCGATCGGCAAGACCGATTGCGTCGCGTGCGGCCAGTGCATTACACATTGTCCGACGGGCGCCCTGCGCGAGCGCGACGATACCGAGACCGTGTTTGACGCGCTCGCTAATCCCGACAAGATCGTGCTGGTGCAGATCGCGCCGGCCGTGCGCAGCGCCTGGGGCGAGGAACTCGGCATATCTCGCGAGGAGGCCACCGTTGAGCGCCTGGCCTGCGCGCTGCGCCGCGTGGGCTTTGAGTACGTGTTCGACACCGATTTCTCGGCCGACCTCACCATTATGGAGGAGGGATCCGAACTGATCGAGCGCCTGGGCGCCGCCGCCAAGGGCGAGGGCGACAGCCGCGGCTGGCCCATGTTTACGAGCTGCTGCCCGGGCTGGGTGCGCTTTGTGAAGGCGCGCTATCCGGAGTTTGTCGACAGCCTGTCCACGTCCAAGTCGCCGCAGCAGATGTTCGGCGCTATTGCCAAGACCTACTACGCCAAGGTGCTGGGCGTGGAGTCCGAGCGCCTGTTCGTGGTGTCCGTTATGCCGTGCACGGCCAAGAAGGCCGAGTGCGCGCTGCCGAGCATGGTGGGCGAGGACGGCACGCCCGATGTGGACGTTGCGCTGACGGTGCGCGAGATGGTGCGCATGATCCGTGCGAGCCACGTGAGCGTTGACACGCTGGTCGAGGAGCCGCTCGATACGCCGCTGGGCTTTGGCACGGGCGCGGGCGTGATCTTTGGCGCCACGGGCGGCGTGATGGAGGCAGCCGTGCGCTCGGCATATTACCTGGTGACGGGCAAGAACCCCGATGCGGATTTCTTTACCGATGTGCGCGGCCTGGACGGCTGGAAAGAAGCCGTCGCCGATATCGATGGCACCAAGGTGCGCGTCGCCGTGGCGCACGGGCTGGGTAACGCCGCCCGCCTGCTCGACGCGATTCGCGACGGCCGTGCGAGCTATGACTTCGTTGAGGTCATGGCGTGCCCGGGCGGCTGCGTCGGTGGCGGCGGTCAGCCCATCCACGACGGCTGCGAGCTGGCGGCCGAGCGCGGCCAGGTGCTGTGGGGCCTGGATGCCGCTGCGGACATTCGCTTCTCGCACGAGAACCCCGATGTTCAGGCGTGCTACCGCGAGTTTTTGGGCGCGCCGCTCTCGCCGCTGGCCGAGGAGTTGCTGCATACCGACCATCACGCCTGGTCGATGCCTAACGAGGGGAAGTGCTAACGATGCGCGCGTTTGATGTTGAGATGACGCGCCGGGGGTTTGCCTCGGCGCTCGCCGCGGGCGCTCTGTCGCTTGCACTCGCGGGCTGCGGCAGCGGAGCCGTGGGGGTTGGGTCTTCTGCGGGCTCGGCTGCCGGGTCTGCCACTGACGGTGCCGCTGCCGAGCCGGTTGAGGTGCACGTCGCCTCGCTCAAGGGCCCGACGTCGATCGGTCTGGTGAGGTTTATGGACCAGGCGGCGAGCGGCGAGACGGATAACGAGTTCGACTTTGCGATCAGCGCCGCAGCCGACGAGATCGTGCCCAAGGTCATTCAGGGCGATGTCGATATCGCCCTAGTGCCCGCCAACGTGGCGAGCGTGCTCTACAACAAGACCGAGGGCGCGGTGCAGGTCATCGACATCAACACGCTGGGCGTGCTGAGCGTTGTGACGGGCGATGCGAGTGTGGCCTCGTTTGGCGATCTGGCGGGCCATACCGTCTATATGACGGGCAAGGGCACCACGCCGGAGTACGTCATGAACTACCTGCTGGAGTGCGCGGGCCTGACCGGCCAGGTGACGCTCGAGTTTAAGAGCGAGCCCACCGAGGTGCTGTCGGCGTTGCTTGCCGATCCGTCTGCCGTGGGCGTGCTGCCCGAGCCGTTCAAGACCGCCGCCATCGCCAAGAGCGAAGGCAAACTGTCGGCTCCGGTAAGTCTGACCGATGTGTGGGATGAGCTGGCAGGTGACACGGGCTCGCGCCTGCTGACGGGCGTGACCGTGGTGCGCCGTTCCTTTGCCGAGGGGCATCCCGACGCCGTGGCGGAATTCTTGCGCTGCCATGAGGCGAGCGTGAAAGCCGTCAATGCGGCGCCGGCAGATTGGGCACAGGCTGTGGTCGATGCGGGTATCGTCGATAACGCCGCGATTGCCGAAAAGGCGATTCCCGGGTGCATGTTCGTGTGCCAGACGGGGAAGGACATGAAGGCGGCGCTCGGTGGGTACCTGCAGGTGCTGGCCGATGCGGACGCGAGCGCCGTGGGCGGCAAGCTCCCGGCTGATGATTTCTACTACATGGAGTAGCCCGTGCATGCGTTTGCTCGACAAATGACAGAGCGTATGAAGGCGGTGGCGGCAGCAGGTGCCGTCGCCGCCTTTTGGCTTGCCGTGTGGATGCTGGTGGCGGCGCTGGTGGCGCAGCCGCTGATCTTGCCGGGGCCGGGCGCTGTTGCCTTGGCGCTGCTGCGCCTGGTGTGCGACGGCGGTACCTGGGCGATTTTGGTGGGCTCGGGCGCGCGGATACTGGGCGGGTTGGCGCTTGCCGCGGTGTGTGGCGGCGTGCTGGCGGGAGCCTCGGTGCGGTCGCGGACGTTTGCCCGCCTGGTGGCACCGGCGCTGTCGTTTGTAAAGGCGACGCCGGTCGCCTGCGTGGTGGTCCTGTTGCTTATCTGGCTGGGATCGGCGCGCGTGAGCATCGCGGCGGTTTTTTTGATGGCGCTGCCGGGCGTATATTTCTCACTGGTCGAGGGCTTGGCGCAGGTTGATAAGCCGCTGGAGCAGATGTTCCGCCTGCATGGCGTGCGGGGCTGGCGACTGTTTTGCGCCCACACCTGGCGTGAGGTGCTGCCGTTTGTGCTTTCGTGCGCGAAGGCGGTCATCGGCATGAGCTGGAAGGCCGGTGTAGCGGCGGAGCTCATCGGCATGGCGACGGGCGCCGTGGGTGAGCGCATCTATCAGGCAAAACTTTTGATTGAGACGGCTGATCTGCTGGCGTGGACCGTGCTGGTCGTTGCCGCCTCGTGGGCGTGTGAGCGCGTGCTGGTGTGGCTGCTGCGGGTTTCGGGGCCCGTGGCGTGGCGCGCGGCCGTGCGGGCGCATGGGCGTGGTAGTCGCGGGCGTGCGGGGGCTGCGAGCGATGGCGCTGCGGCGGAGCTTGCGCTTGCCGTGGGCGATCGCGCGCCCTGGGCGCCGGCGCTGGATGGTCTGGTGCTCAACTTGCCCGCGGGTGGGCGTATCTGTGTGATGGGCGCTTCGGGCATGGGCAAGTCGACGCTGCTTTCGTTGGCAGCGGGGGAGTGCGCGCCGTGCTCGATGGTGTTTCAGGATGCACGCTTGGTCGAGTCCGCCGCGGCGCTGGATAACGTGCTAGTGTGCGCCGATGCACGCGTGGACGCCTCGAGTGCTGCGGCCCTGTTGCGCCTGCTGGTGCCGGGGGTCGATGTACATGCTCGCGTGGCCGAGCTTTCGGGCGGGCAGCGCCGTCGCGTCGAGATCGCTCGAGCCCTGCTGTGCCCCGGTGGCGCGGTGATTCTGGACGAGCCCTTTACCGGCCTGGATGCCGCTGCGCGCGATATGACGGCCGAGGTCGTGCTCGACCTCCTCAATGGTCGCATGCTGTTGCTTGCCACGCACGATGCCGTCGATGCTCAGGCCCTCAATATCTCGGATATCATCACGCTCTAAATACTTACTCAGCAACAAAATGATCGGTTTTTTCTCCGTCCCCATGGGGCCGGGTATGGTATTCTATCTGCGGGGTAATACTTAGGAATACAAAGTAATACCAAGTAATACCAACGCCGTAGAAACACACTCCAGATGCGGGCCAATCGGGTTGCCTTCACAGCCCGTCGCCCAGCCGCGTGGCCCGCATCTATCCGCACCACCGTCGTTTCAAAAAGGAAGCGCCATGGCAGAACACATGACCCCGGTTGTCGCGAAGGTCTTGCCCGAGGAAAAGGCGGCCTTCGCGGCGGCAACCCAGCTCGTGGGCACCACGCCGTCCAACGCCATCCGCATGTTTATCGCCGCGTTCAATCGCTGCGGCACCTTCCCGTTCGACATTTCGCCCAACGGGGCTTTTGGCGCTGCGCCCGATTCTCATCAACAATGACTGTCCCCAAGTGCCGGGTTTTGAGGAGGTTGGCATGCTCAATGCGCTGGTTTGGGCGCTTGCCTGTTTTGGTGTCGTCGCTGCCGATATTGCCCTGAGCATTGTTTTGTTCTCCGCGCTGGACATCGTGTCGGCACTGACGGGTTTCCCGATCGACAATCTCGATATTCAATGGTTTCAGGCCGCCGCTCAGACGGCGTCGTTTTTGATGGCGCTGCTGTGGTGGCGCTATCTGTGGCCCCGCTCCTTCATGGCGCGCCGGCAAGGTGAACGCCCGCTCGGCGGGGGAGCAAATGCTGCATGGAAGCGCATCGCATGCGTTGTCGTGATCGGCCTATCCATGCAGGTGGTCATTAGCTACCTATGCGACGGCGTGCTGTCGCTGCTGCCCGAGGTCGCGGCGGACTATAGCGAGCTCGTCGAGGAAACAGGCTTGGGCGATACCAACCTTCTTGCCGTCCTGACCACGGTGCTCGGCGCTTCGTTTTGCGAGGAGCTGCTGGTGCGCGGCATTGTTTTTGAGTTTTCGCTACGAGCGTTTAATCCGCAGTGCCGCCCGCTTTGGAAGCGCCGGCGTCGTGCGAGCGCGCAGGAGGGCGCCATGGTGCCCTGGGCGGCACCAAGCACGTGGGGTATCGCCGCGGCGATTGTGCTGCAGGCGGCAATCTTCGGTTTTATGCACATGAACTGGGTGCAGGGCTGCTATGCGGGTGCCGCCGGTCTGGTCTTTGGCTGGGTGCTCGTGACCACCGGAAAGCTCCGCTACACGATTCTGCTGCACTTTGCCTTTAACGCCGGGTCGTACCTGATGGGTCTGTTGTGGTTTGTGAACACACCGCTCGACGTGGTAATCACGGTCGCTATCGCCGGCGTCATCCTCGTTGAGGCTATGCGCTCGCTGCGCCACGCGTGTGGGATGGGCGCAGCGAGCGCGCCGCTGCCCTAGTTGCGACGCCCGCCTCCGTTGGCGCCCTGACGCCCCTGAGCTGCACGGTTGCGCCCGGCAGTGTTCTGTGCACGCGACATGCCGCCGTGCCCCTTGCTGCCTTTGGGTCCCTTGCCGCCAGCGCCACCGTGCGGCTTGCCGCCTTTCTTGCCGGTGCCATGCCCACCGCCAGCAGACGTCTCACCCGGGCGCGGCGGCACGGGGCGGATTAGACAGTGTTTGGTGTAGCCGATCAGGTCACGACGCCCGGCTTTTTCCAGCGCCTCGCGCACCAGCTTGTAGTTCTCGGGCTTGCGATACTGGATGAGCGCGCGTTGCATGGCCTTCTCGTGCGGGTCGCGTGCCACGTAGATCGGCTGCATGGTGCGTGGGTCCACGCCGGTGTAGTACATGCAGGTCGACATGGTGGACGGGGTGGGGTAGAAGTCCTGCACCTGCTCGGGCATGTAGCCCATGTCGCGCACGGCCTCGGCCAGGTCCACGGCTTCCTTCATCGTCGAGCCAGGATGGCTCGAGATCAGATACGGCACCACGTACTGCTTGAGTCCGTATTCGCGGTTCAAGCGTTCAAATTTGCGGCAGAACGCGTCGTAGACGGCTCGGCTCGGCTTGCCCATTACGGAGAGCACCGCGTCGCTCACATGCTCGGGCGCTACGCGCAGCTGGCCCGAGACATGGTGCTCCAGCAGCTCGCGCAAAAACTCGTCCGAGGCGTCGGCCATGGTGTAGTCAAAGCGGATGCCGCTGCGGACGAAGACCTTTTTGACGCCCGGCAGCTGGCGCAGGTCGCGCAGCAGCTGCGTGTAGCCGCTCTCGTCGACCACCATGTTTTTGCATACGCTCGGCCACAGGCAGCGCTTGTTCTTGCACACGCCGTGCTTGAGCTGCTTGTCACAGGCCGGGCGGCTAAAGTTAGCCGTCGGTCCGCCCACGTCGTTGATGTAGCCCTTAAACTCGGGATCGCGCGTGAGCAGCTCGGCCTCGCGCATGATCGAGTCGTGGCTGCGCATCTGCAGTACGCGGCCCTGGTGGAAGGTGAGGGCGCAAAACGAGCACTCGCCAAAACAGCCGCGGTTGGAGCTAATGGAAAATTTGATTTCGGCAAAGGCCGGTACGCCGCCCGCCGCGTCGTAGTCGGGATGCCAATCGCGGGCGTAGGGGAGCTCGGCCACCTCGTCCATCTCGTCGGTGGTGAGCGTCGCCGATGGCGGGTTCTGCACCACATAGACGCTGTTGGGATAGGGCTCTACCAGGCGATGACCGGTGATGGGGTCCATATTCTGCTGCTGCACGTTAAAGCTGCGCGCGTAGTTGAGCTTGTCGGCGGTAAGGTCGTCCCAGCTGGGCAGCAGGTCGTAGTCGTAGACCTCGTCGAGCGAACCCGTGCGGTAGACGGTGCCGTTGATATAGGTGATCTGGTCGACGGGCAGTCCCGCGTCGAGCGCGTCGGCGATCTCGACAATCGCGTGCTCGCCCATGCCGTAGATGAGGATGTCGGCGCCCGAGTCGAGCAGTACCGAGCGCTTGAGCTTGTCCTGCCAGTAGTCGTAGTGGGCCAGACGGCGCAGGCTTGCCTCGATGCCGCCGATGATGATGGGGGCGTCCTTGAACGTCTGGCGGATGAGGTTACCGTAGACCGTGACGGCACGATTGGGACGGCGCCCCTCCTCGCCACCAGGGGTATAGGCGTCGGTATGGCGGCGGTGCTTGGTCACCGAATAGTGGTTGACCATGGAGTCCATGTTGCCGGCGCTGACCAAAAAGCCCAGGCGCGGCTCGCCGAGCACGGTGATGCTGGCGGGGTCGGTCCAGTCGGGCTGGCAGATAATGCCCACTTTGTAGCCGTGCGCGTCGAGGACGCGGCTGATGATGGCCATGCCAAAGCTGGGGTGGTCCACGTAGGCGTCGCCGCAGATGTAGACGAAGTCGCACTGGTCCCAGCCACGCGCATCCATGTCGGCGCGGCTGACGGGGAGGAACTTGTCGCGGCCCGGACGCCAGGGGCGTGAGGGCGCTGCTGAGGCATGCGTGGGTCGCGAGCCCTGCGCCTTGCCGCCGCGCTTTTGCTGCTGGCCGCGCTGGGCATGCTTGCCGTGCTGGTTGTGCTGAGCGTCCTGGGGCTTTTTTGCCACGATTCCTCCCGTTGTTAGTATGCTGCACGTAATTGTAACCAGTCTTTTTGGGACGGCGCTAAAAAGACTGTGGAGTACACGAGGCGTCGGGTGTCGGCGCCGCGCCCGCCGTTTGTTTCCAGACTGTGTATCTGCGCGTTGGAGAACCCGTCTTGCGCGCACGCCATGTTGTCAATGGGTTACAGTATGAACGGCGGCTATGTTTCCGCCAACGCACGAGAGAGTCGTCAACAGGGAGGATGCACGGCGATGCAGCGTGCCAAACAGATATCGGAGTCTATTGAGCTGGGCATCATCTTGGCGCTCGCCGGTGGCTTTATGGATGTGTATTCTTACATTGGGCGCGACCATGTTTTCGCAAACGCGCAGACGGGCAACATCCTGCTTGTGGGCGTGAGCATTTCGGAGGGCAACTGGGCGCTGGCGGGACGCTATTTCTTCCCCGTGGTGTCGTTTGCCGTGGGCATTATGCTTGCCGACCTGGTGCACGAGCGGTTTGGCAGCGTGATTCACTGGCGCCAAGTGACGGTGTTCTTTGAAGCCGTCATCTTGTTGGGCGTGAGCTTTATCCCCGGTGGCGGTTACAACCTGCTCGCCAACTGCCTCACTTCGTTCGCCTGCGGCATGCAAGTTGAGAGCTTCCGCAAGATCCACGGTCACGGCATCGCTACGACCATGTGTATCGGCAACTTGCGCAACGCGCTGCAAAACGTGGACGATTACATCATCACCCACAGGCGCGGCTTTTTGGAAAACGGCCTGCTGTACTTTGGCGTGATCTTTACCTTTGTGTTTGGCGCCGTGTTGGGCAACTGGTGTATTGAGCGCATGGGCCTGCACGCCATCGTCGTGGCGAGCTTGCTGCTGTTTGTCGCGTTTGCCATCATGTTCATCGACCGCGAGCGCGACTTGCGCTTACGCTGGAAGGTTGCGGCCGAGGCTTGGAAAGAGGGCTGTCGAAAGTAACCGAATGCGGCAAAGGGGCTGTCCCTTTGCCGCAATATTTTTCATCATCTGTTGAAACGCTTTAACACTTTTGACGTTCTCACGCGTTTTTTGTTTCAAAAGCGTTAGGATGGGACTTATAGCGCGGGGCGTAATGGGTGCCCCGCACACGATGGGAGGCTATCAATGGCTAATCGTTTCGTTCTCAACACCATTTCTTATCATGGTTCCGGCGCCATCAAGGAGATTCCCGGCGAGCTCCAGCGTCGCGGCTACAAGAAGATCTTCGTCTGCTCCGACCCCGATCTGGTCAAGTTTGGCGTTACCGCTAAGGTGACCGACGAGCTCGACGCCGCCGGCATCGCTTGGAGCCTCTACTCCGAGATCAAGCCCAACCCCACCATCCAGAACGTCAAGGACGGCGTCGAGGCCTTCAAGGCCGCCGAGGCTGACGCTATCGTGACCATCGGTGGTGGCTCCTCCATGGACACCGCCAAGGCTATCGGCATCATCATCAACAACCCCGAGTTCGCCGATGTCCGCAGCCTCGAGGGCGTTGCTCCGACTAAGAACCACGCCGTGTTCACCATCGCTGTGCCGACGACCGCCGGTACCGCTGCTGAGGTGACCATCAACTACGTCATCACCGACCCCGAGAAGGTCCGCAAGTTCGTGTGCGTCGACACCAACGACGCCCCCGAGGTCGCCGTCGTCGACCCCGACATGATGGCCTCCATGCCCGCCGGCTTGACCGCTTCCACCGGCATGGACGCTCTGACCCACGCCATCGAGGGCTACACCACCAAGGGCGCTTGGGAGCTCTCCGACATGTTCCACTTTGAGGCTATCAAGCTGATCAGCGAGAACCTGCGCGACTCCGTCGCCGAGGCCAAGTCCGGCAAGCCCGGCTCCGGCCGCGAGGGCATGGCCCTTGGCCAGTATGTCGCCGGCATGGGCTTCTCCAATGTTGGCCTGGGCATCGACCATGCCATGGCTCACACCCTGTCCGCTCACTACGACACCCCGCACGGCGTCGCTTGCGCCATGCTGCTGCCGATCGCCATGGAGTTCAACAAGCCGGTTTGCGCCGAGCGCCTGGCCAAGGTCGCCGTCGCCATGGGCGTTGACACCACGGGCATGAGCACCGACGACGCCGCCGACGCCGCTATCGCCGCTGTCAAGCAGCTTTCCGCCGACGTGAACATCCCGCACGTCTGCGAGGCCATGAAGGCCGACGAGATCGAGGTCCTGGCCAAGGACGCCATGGCCGACGCCTGCTTCCCGGGTAATCCGCGCGAGGCGACGCTCGACGACGTTATCGAGCTCTTCAAGAAGATCTGCCCGGCTGCTTAACCTGGTTCGGCGGGCCCCGCCCGTTAGCCCCAGAATCGTCCTCGGACATGTCGGAGGCCCCGCTGCGCACTACGTGCGGCGGGGCCTCCTTCTGTCCTGCGGAAAGATTCTGGGGCTAACGGGCGGGGAGAAGATCTGCCCGGCTGCTTAACCTGGTTCGGCGGGCGCTGTTCGGAAGAGGTCGATGGGTCATCTCGCTAGGTAAAAAGATGGTTCGCGGTGGTATTGTTGCTGTGGGTTTAATTCGATATGAAAGGGTGACTTTGGTGTCCAAGATGGATTCTACGCTCTCCTATATTACTGACCAGTTGAAGGCGCTTACCTCGATTGCTTCGCCTACGGGCTATACCCGTGCGGCGACTGATTACCTGATGGAAACGTTGCGCGATATGGGCTTTGGGCCCGAGCGCTCCAATAAGGGCAACGTGCTGGTCGAGCTTGGCGGCGAGGGCGAGCCGCTCGTGTTGGCGAGTCATGTCGACACCCTGGGCGCCATGGTACGCTCCATTAAGGACAATGGCCGCCTGCGTCCCACGACGCTTGGTGGGCACCAGTGGTCTACGGCCGATGGCGAGAACTGCACCGTTTACACGCGCGATGGCAATGTCTACACGGGTGTGGTCCTCAATACTGAGCCTTCGGCGCACGTGGCCGACGAGCCGGTCAAGACCATCGAGAAGAACATGGAAATCCTGCTCGACGAGAATGTCGACAGCAAGGATGACGTGCTTGAGCTGGGCATTCAGACGGGCGACATCATCGCTATGGATCCGCGTACCACGGTGACGGAGAGCGGCTACATCAAGAGCCGCTTCCTGGATGACAAACTGTCGGCGTCGATTCTGCTGGGTCTGGCCCGCGCTGTTGCTGACGGCGAGGTGTCGCTTTCGCGCAAGGTGTCGTTGCTCTTTACTGTGTACGAGGAGGTCGGCCACGGCGGTGCTTTCGTGCCGGCCGACACGCGCGAGATGATCAGCGTTGACATGGGCTGCGTGGGCGACGACCTGGGCTGCACCGAGCGCATGGTGTCGATTTGCGCCAAGGATTCGGGCGGTCCGTACAACTACGACCTGGTAACCACGCTGTCTAATATCGCGCGCGAGTTGGAGCTCGATTACGCCATCGACGTGTACCCGCATTACGGTTCCGACGTCGAGGCCACGCTTTCTGCCGGCTACGACATCCGTCACGGCCTGATCGGCCCTGGTGTGTACGCGAGCCACAACTACGAGCGCAGCCACATCGACGGCGTGCGCAATACCTACGAGCTGGTTCGCGCCTACGTTCAGCGCTAACGATGCAGCGGCCTCGGCTGACACGGCAGTACCGACCGAGGCCGTCCTCTCTAAGTTGCGGTGAAATAGGGACTGTTTGGCGGTTTTAAACGCTTAAGCAGTCCCTATTTCACCGCAACTTATGAAGGGGATGGGGCTACTTGATGGCGCCGGTCACCGTGCCGCCGCCCAGGACGATATCGCCGCGGTAGACTACAACGGCTTGGCCGGGGGCGATGGCTCGTTGCGGCTCGTCAAAAGTTAGCAGCATCTGCCCGTCTTCATCACGCGTAAGGGTCGCTGCCTGGTCTTTCTGACGGTAGCGGTACTTGGCACCTACGCGAATGCCGCCGGCGTCGAGTTCCGCCTCCATGCGCTCTGCCGGAGCGCTCCAGATCCAGTCGTTTGCCGTGAGCGCTGTGGCCGCCAGGTCCTCGGCCTCGCCCAAATGCACGGTGTTGTTGGCGGCGTCGACGCCCGTCACATACACGGGATGCGTCATCGCGACGCCCAGGCCCTTGCGCTGGCCGATGGTGTAGCGCAGCGCGCCGTTGTGGCGCCCGACCACGCTGCCGTCGCGCCACACAATGTCGCCCGGTGCAGCGGGATGTCCGCAGCGGCGCTCGATATAGCCCGCGTAGTCACCGTCTGGAATAAAGCAGATATCCTCGCTCTCGGCTTTCTTGGCGTTGATGAAGCCCTGCTCGGCGGCAATGCGGCGCACGTCGCGCTCTTTGTCCAGACCCGCCAGCGGAAAGATCGTGCGCGATAGCCGCTCCTGCGTGAGCGAATACAAAAAGTAACTCTGGTCCTTTTTGGGGTCCTCGCCGCGGTGCAGCTGCCAGGTGCCGTCGGGCGCCTGGCTCGTTTTGGCATAGTGACCCGTGGCGATGTAATCGCAGCCCATATCCAGCGCCGCATCGAGCAGCGCGCCAAACTTAATGTGGCGGTTGCAGATAATGCACGGATTGGGCGTCAGTCCTTCCTGGTAGGCGTTCACAAAGCGCTCGATCACGTTGCGGTCGAAGGTCTGCTGCAGGTCGAGCACATGGTGGGGTATCCCCAGGCGCTCGGCGACGGCCTTTGCATCGGCGATGTCGCGGTCGACCTTACTCATGCCCGTGACGGGATCGGGCGCGGGGCAGGTGAGGCGCATGGTGGCGCCGACGCATTCGTAGCCCTGGCTTTTGAGCAGGTACGCGGTCACGCTGGAATCGACGCCGCCGCTCATGGCGACGAGCACGCGCTTGTTGTGCATGGGGAGGTTCTCCTTGGTGGCATGTGGCCAAAAAAGAAAAGCGGCGCGGGAGGCTGGTTCCGCGCCGCAGACATTGTAGCAAGTTCGGGCGTCCTGTGGGACACCCTGTTGGGATGAGCTCAGGCCGCCCGAAGAGAGGGGGGACCGGCGTGCCTTGGACTCGTTCTAAGAACGAGAAGCTCTAGTCCTGGAAGAGCGCCGTGGACAGGTAGCGCTCACCGGTGTCGGCGAGCAGCGCCACGATGGTCTTGCCCTCGTTCTCGGGACGCTTGGCCAGCTGCAGCGCGGCCCACACGGCGGCGCCGGACGAAATGCCCACGAGCACGCCCTCCTTGTGGCCCACGGCGCGGCCGGTGGCAAAGGCGTCGTCGTTCTCGACGGGGATGATCTCGTCATAGACCTGGGTATTAAGGACGTCGGGCACAAAGCCGGCGCCGATACCCTGGATCTTGTGCGGGCCGGCCTGGCCCTTAGAGAGCACCGGAGAGGTAGCGGGCTCAACGGCGACAACCTGAATCTGGGGGTTCTGCTCCTTGAGGAACTCGCCCACGCCGGTCACGGTGCCGCCGGTGCCAACGCCGGCGACGAAGATGTCGACCTTGCCGTCGGTGTCATCCCAGATTTCGGGGCCGGTCGTGGCCTTGTGAATGGCCGGGTTGGCGGGGTTCACAAACTGGCCGGCGATGATGCTGTTGGGAGTCTCCTTCTGCAGCTCCTCGGCCTTGGCGATAGCGCCCTTCATGCCTTTGGAACCGTCGGTGAGTACGAGCTGTGCGCCATATGCCTGCATAAGCTTGCGGCGCTCGACGGACATGGTCTCGGGCATGGTGATGATCACCTTGTAGCCGCGGGCCGCCGCCACCGAGGCGATGCCGACGCCGGTGTTGCCGCTCGTGGGCTCGATGATGGTGTAATCGCCGCCGCGCACGAGCTTGCCGGCCTTCTCGGCCTCGTCAATCATGTTCTTGGCGACGCGGTCTTTGACGGACCCGGCGGGGTTGAAGTACTCGAGTTTGACGAGCACACGAGCCTTGAGGTTCTCGTCGGCCTCAAAGTGGGTGAGCTCCAGAAGCGGGGTGTGGCCGATAAGCTGATCGATGGACGTGTAAACCTTGCTCATGGTGAACCTCCAAAGTGTTCAAGTTGCTGGTTGCCGTGTGGTTTCACGGTGCGTGTAGCAGCTAAACCCATAAACCTTATAGGTTGTTCGTTTAGCTGTTGGCAAGCATAGTAGACACTAAAGCCTAGTAGTGCAATAGGAAATAGAAGATTATTACGAGTCGATTAACCACCTTGACTGGAATGGGTATTTTCAAAACCAATTTTTCGGCTAGAATTGCAACGGATTAAAAGACCGAAAGGCAGCAATATATATGTTGGTTTCCACAAAGGGCAGGTATGCCCTGCGCGTCATGGTCGACCTAGCCGAGCACCAGGCGGCCGGCCGCATTCCGCTTAAAGAGATCGCGGCACGCCAGGGGATTTCGGAGAAATACCTGGAGAACATCTTGGCTACGCTCGTGCGCGCCAACATGCTTTCGGGTATGCGTGGCAAGGGTGGCGGCTACGTGCTCACGCGCCCGCCCGAGCAGTACACGGTGAGCGAGATCCTGCGCCTGACCGAGGGTAGTCTGGCGCCGGTCGCCTGCCTGGATGGCGACTGCAAGGGCTGCTCGCGTTCGGATGAGTGCCCCACGCTCGACGTGTGGAAGAACCTGGACAAGCTCATCAACGACTACCTCGACGGTGTGACGCTCGATCAACTTGTCGCTCCCAACCATGGCTACGACTACGTCATCTAACCCACACCTGCCATTTGGGGACGGGGTAGAAATGGTAGATTCTCTCGCCCTTTAAGGCTTGACAAAAAAGAAGGCCGCCCATTTTTGCGATGGGCGGCCTTCGTTTTGGGCTGTTGAGACAGACGCGGTCGGAATGGCTGTTTTAGTTCTCGGCGATGCTGTCGAGGATACTTCGAGTGATGGACACCAGGATGCTGCCCATAAAGGCCGAGCCAAAGCTTGCGATGGAGATGCCGACGCCCAACAGGTTGACCGACAGGTAACTTGCGAGTTCGAGCATAAAGCTGTTGACGACAAGCTGGAAAATGCCCAGCGTAATGATCGTGAGCGGCAGCGAGATGACCGTCAGGAATGGCTTGACGAACGAATCGACGATGTTCAGGAACAGCCCCACGAAGGCGAAACAGACCCAGGCCTCGGCAAAACCGAAGGGCTGGATGCCGGGGACGAGAAACGTGGCGATCGCAATGGCGATCGAGGTGAAGAGCCAGTTAAGCATAAAGCGCATGGTGTGATCCCTTTCTGCGCAGACAGTGTGTCGCTTTGTTTGGGCGCCCATTGTCTCAAATATTCGTGGAGCTTACGTGCGCATTCGATTTCAAAACGGCGTTCGTCCTGAAAAACGCGCCGCTGGCAGAGAGTCTTGTCGCTTTAGTTTGGTGGTGTGCTACACTGCTACGGGCAAATGCCCCATGCATTGTTTTATTGCATAGAACGGGCGAACGATGCCCGATGTCAGTATCAACTTCGATGCCTTTTGGCGGGTTTGGCGGTGATCGATGAATATCGAGAACATGTTTGACAAGCCTGATGTCAAGCAGCTGGTCCACGCATTTAGTCTTTTGGACGACGAGAAGGATATTCAAGCGTTTTTGACCGATATCTGCACGCCGCGCGAGATCTGCGATCTTTCGCAGCGCCTGCAGGTCGCGCGTTATTTGGATGAGGGCGAGCCCTATGTTGAGGTTCAGGCCCGCACCGGTGCTTCGTCCACCACGGTGAGCCGCGTGTCCAAGGCGCTCAACGGCGAGTACGGCGGCTATCGTAAGATCCTCATCAAGCTGGAGGATGGCGAGTAGGCCAACGGCAAAAACGAATTGCACAGAACCGTCCCTTCGGGGGCGGTTTTTTGGTGCAAAGGGGTCAGGTCTGTCCCCGATGCACCAAAAGATGTTGGTGTGGGGCCATGTTGTCCGCGTGGGCGGGTAGGATGGATACATTGATTATTGCGAACAGTTTGAGTGGAGGACCATGCCTGTTCGAATCTATACCACCAATGCCGGCGCGGACCTGAGCGATGCCGAGGCGGCGCTGCTGAGCGACCTTGTTGCCCGCCATGGACGTGCCGTATTGCTGGCGCCTACGTTTGCCGAGCTCGACCTGTGCCGTCACGATGCGGCGGTGGCCGGCGCTTCACTGGGCGTTGACTACAAGACCCCCTCATCGTGGCTCCGTTCGCTGTGGGAGCTGATGGGCGACGGCCGCAGCTTCGTCGACAACCTGCAGCGCCAGATGCTGTTTTCTGATATGGTTGCCCGTCGCGACGATGCCGACCTGCAGCCGCTTTCTCGTAGCCAGGGCACGGTGCGCATGCTCGCACGCATGGCTCGCGATGTGCTTCCGGGCGTGGCGGGGACAGGTGCCGAACGCCACTGTGGCAACGCCTGCCAGCCCGAGCCCAAAAGCGATGCCGAGGCTCGTGTCTTCGAGCTTTTGCGCGCCTATGCGAGCGGCTTGGACCGCCGAGATATGGTCGAACCCTGCGAGGCGGCCGACATGATGGCCGGTGCCTTAGCCGACAATCTGCCAACCTGCGTCCGCGCTGTGTTTGTGCGTGGCGTCACGTCGTTTGCGCATGGCCTGCTCGAGCTGCTGTCTGCCGTGGCGAATGGCGGGGGAGAGGTCGTCGTGCTGCTCGCCCGCGAGCAGGCGGCAATGCGCGAGGAACTTGCTGCGGCCTTTGATGCCCGCGGCGTACTGTTTGAGATTGCGCCGCTGGGGGAGGATGCTGCTGCGTCTAAGACTGCCTCTAAGCCCGCCGCTCAGCCTGCCTTTATAGAGGTTGCCGGTCCCCATACCCGCGCCTATGCCTATGCGAATGCTATTGATAAGTTGGTAAAGGCGCGCGAGGACGCCGCGTCGCGCGACGGCGCTGCAACTCCCGCCGATCCCGCGCGCGTGCTCGTGGTGTCCGCCCAGGCACCCCAGTTGTTTGGCGAGCTTGCCGCCCGTTTGGCGGCGCGCCACATCGCGGCCGAGACAACCGAGTTCACGGCGTTTTCCCAATCCATCGCGGGCAGACAGTTCACGGCGCTTGCCAACCTGATCGAGCGCATGAAGGCTGCTGACGAGGGCACCGCCTCCAAGACCGAGTGGTGGCCCGCCCCGGAGCTTGCCGACTGGATTTACAGCCCGCTTTCGGGCGCCGATGCCGCCAGCGCGCGAGCCTTCGATAAGAACATGCGCCTGTCACGCAGCAAGACCACCGCGGGCGTCAAGAGCCTGCTGCAGAGCGTACAGGGTCAGGTGAGGGGTGCGCGCAAGGCGGCCAGCGACCAGAACTGGTTTAAGAACGTGCCGTGCGTGGTCTCGGACGTGTTCCAAGCGCTGTGGCGCGACAAACCCGTGACGGCGCTCAAGGCCATGCTCGCGGTTGCCGAGGCGCTGCCCGATCGCGCGTTTGGCGGTCTCGACGGCCAGGCCCGTCGCCAGGCCGAGACTGCCCTGCTGCGCCATGCCATCGACATCCTTATGAGCGACGCCCGCGCGCTCGACGTGTCGCAGGCGGCTACCGTGCCCGTGCTCGACGGCGTCCGCACTAAGGTGGATAAGCGCAGCGCCGCCTACGATTACGAGACCCACGAGGTTGACCGTGCGCCACGTGCTCAGGTTCGTTTTGCTTCGCTTGCCGACGCGGCGGCTCTGCGCCCCGGCAGCTACGATGCCGTGCTGTTTGCCGATGTCGATCTGGACAGCTATCCACTCTCGCACGAGGAGGGACCGCTGGCTACGCTGACGGCGAGCCTTGGTCGCGAGGGCGTGACGCTTGAGCCCGCAGCCTTGCTGCGCGTGCGTTTTGGCCACGCGATGCAGGCGGCGCGCGGCCCGGTTGCGCTTGCCCGCGTGACACACGATCGCCAAGCGCGCGAGTGCTACCCGGCAGCCGTATGGACCGAGCTGTGGGCACATGCCGAGGCCGCTGGCGCTGCCAAGCCCATGCGCGTGGGCGAGGGCGATATCATCGCCGACTTTGATCCCGCGGCAGGCGAAGGTCTTAGACGCGAGCGCGTGACCTGCGAAGCTCCTCAGCATCTGAGCGATGAAGCCATTCCGTATCTGGTCCTGCGCCGTCGCGATGGCGAGGGCGAGGATGCGCCGCTGGTGCCGCGCTTGACGTCTGCCTCGCAGATCGAGGCCTATTCGACGTGCCCGCTGTGCTGGTTCGTGTCGTATCGCGTGAAGCCCCAGTCCATCGACGCGGGCTTTGGCAACATGGAGAAGGGCAACTTTGTCCACGATGTGCTGGAGCACCTGCATGCCCGCCTGCCCCAGGAGGGCATGGAGCGCGTGACGCCCGAGAATCTGCCGCGTGCTCAGGAGCTGCTGCGCGAGGTCTTTGACGAGACGTTGACCGAGCACGCCGGCAAGCGAGGCACGGAGGGCCCGCTCGTGCCGCTCTCTGCGGTGGAGGAGCGCCAGGTGGCCGAGATCTTGCCGCAGCTGGAGGGCGTGCTTGCCTACGAGTCCGAGGCGCTTGCCCCCTTTGCCCCGCGCTACCTGGAGTTTGCCTTCAACGAGCTCAAGGTCGAGTATGCCGGCTGGCCGCTTGGCGGGCGCATCGACCGCGTGGACGTGGACGCCGAGAATCGTGCCGTGGTGATCGACTACAAGCATCGCACGGGCGTTGAGGAGTTTAAGCTCGCCGACCCTACGGTGCGCGACGAGGAATCGGGCGCGGCGCCCATCGACGATCCGCGCTGGTTGCCGCCACATACCCAAACGCTCATCTACGCCCAGGCCATGCGCCGGGCGCTGGATTTGGACACCCGCGCGGCGCTCTACTTTTCGACCAAGGGCGGCAAGCCGGCGTTGCGCGGCGCCGCGAGCGCCGAGCTGCTCGAGGAAGAGCGCGGCGACGGTCGCATCCCGGGCCTTAAGAAAGGTTTCCCCGGCGATGGCGGCAGCATGGACTTCGACGCCCTGCTCGATCGCGTGGAGACCGGCATCGCCGAGCGCCTGCGCGAGCTCGAGGCAGGCAACGTTGCCGCCGTCGACCCGGCGTCGGCTCAAGCCGCGCATGCGCGCTGCTCGTATAACCACGAAGGAACGTTTGTAAGGAGGGGCGTGTAGACCATGGATCTTTCGACTTTGATGCCGCAACAGCTGCAGATCGTCAAAACGCTCGACCGTCCGCTGTTTGTCTCGGCGGGCGCCGGCTCGGGCAAGACCTTTACCCTCACGCGCCGCATCGTCTACGCGCTCTCGCCCGAATCCGGTCCGTTCGTTGAGCATCTGGACCAGGTGCTCGCCATTACCTTTACCAAAGATGCCGCGGCCGAGATCCGTGACCGCGTGCGCCGCGCGCTCATCGACGAGGGCATGGACGAGGAGGCCCTGACCGTCGACGATGCGTGGATCTCGACCATTCACGGCATGTGCTCGCGTATCCTGCGCGCGCACGCGCTGGAGCTGGGCATCGATCCCGAGTTCACGGTGCTCACCGATACCGACGAGCTCATGGACCAGGCTGTCGAGCATGTGCTGGCCCGCGCGACGGCGCCCGATGCCGCCCCCGAGCTCGCGGCATCGCTCAAGGCCCTCTACGCCTGGTATCCCATGGCGGGCGAGGGCGGCCCCTTTGGCGCCGGCACCACCATCAAGGGCCTGGTGCGCGAACTGCTGGAGCTCTCGAGCCAACTGCCGGGCGGCATGGACGACGTGTGCGTGGCGCGCGGCCAGGCCGATACCTCGGCACTCGCCGACGCCTATCGTGCGGCGTTGGGTGCGAGCAAGGCCGCGACCGAGAAAGCGCAGGTGGCGCTCGATGCCATCGATGCGTTCGAGGCGAGCGGCAAGACCATGGCCGATGCGGCGCGACTCATGATGTCGTGCACTATGCCGCGCGCGAGCAAGGCATTCCCCAAGGAGCAGGTCGAACTGCTCAAGGCCGAGGCCGCCGATGCGTTTATCAATATCGTGCTTGCCTGCGGTGGCCCGGCGCTCGATGCGCTGGTGGGCCTGGCCCGTTCCGTGGAGGCCGAGTATCGCGCGCTGAAGGCTGCCCAGTCTGCCCTCGACAACAACGACCTGCTGCGCATGGCCTACGAGGCCCTGCGCGATTACCCGGCCATCCGAGCGGCATACGAGGGCCGCTTTAAGATGGTCATGATCGACGAGTTCCAGGATACCGACCAGATGCAGGTCGATTTGATTCGCTATCTGACGGGTGCGGGGGAGCGCGCGTTGTGTACCGTGGGCGATGCGCAGCAGTCCATCTATCGCTTCCGTGGCGCCGAGGTCGAGGTGTTCCGTCGCCAGGAGCGCAAGGTGGGCGCCTCGGGGACGGCCGAGGCAGCGACCGTCGCTGGCGCCGCTGCCGATGCTCCTGCTGGCGAGCTCGTCAAACTCGTGCGCAACTTCCGCAGCCATGACGAGGTGCTGCGTTACGTGGCACGCGTCTTCGACGGCGATGACGGCGGCCTGATGCAGGGCTTTTTGGACCTTGAGGCGAGCGACGGCCGTAAGGACACGCTGGTGGCAGACGCCTCGCGTCGCCAGGCCCTCTTTGTTGCCGGCGGCAGTACGCAGGAGCGCACGCAGGCCAAGGCCCGTGCAATCGCCGAGCGATTCCGCGCGCTTGCCGATGCCGGCCAGCCCCAGGGCGGCATGGTGCTGCTGCTGGGCCGCATGACCAACGCCGACGTCTACGCCCAGGCCTTCCGCGACCAGGGGCTCGACTGCGTCATCGCGGGCGGCTCGGTCTTTGCCCAAGCCGCCGAGGTGCAGACGGTGCGCGCCCTGGTTTGTGCGCTGGCCAATCCGGCCGATACGGCGCAGGGTCTTATGCCACTGCTGGCCTCGCCGATGTTTGCGCTGGGCGCCCAGGAGTTCCTGGCGCTGGCGACCAAGCTCGACGATCAGACGGGCGACACGTCGCGCCGCAACATCGATGCGGGCATCATGAGCGATTCCGATGTGCCGGGCCTGCAAGGCCTGCCGCTCGTGACGCGCGCCCGCGAGGTGCTGCGGTATGCGCTTCGTCGCGTGGGTCGCGATTCGTTCGCCGCCATCGCGCGCGATGTGGTCAACGCCTCCGGCTGGTTCGTGCGTCTGGCGCAGCGTGGTCCCGAGGGCAAGGCCATCGCCGCCAACGTGCTCAAGGCGCTCGATGCCGTGGCTGAGGCTGAGGCCGAGTTCGGCAACTCGCCGCGCTCCATTGCGCTTGCCTTCGATCGCTTCCTGGCGGGCAAGGAGGCCCCGGGTGCCCTCAACGAGGAGGGCGACGGCGCGGTGCGCATCATGACGGTGCACGCCTCCAAGGGCCTGGAATATCCGGTCGTGGCGGTTGCGGAGTGCTTTGGCGTGCGCAAATCGTCCGGTGCGGCTCAGATGGGTCGTGTCGAGGGCGGAGCGCAGGTCGTGGCGCTGCCGGCACGCTTCGACGGCGTTAAACTCGCGGACGGCACGTTCGTAAAGGGCGATGACGTCAAAAAGCAGTTTGAGCATGCGTTTAAGGGCAAGGGCACGTCGCTATGGTTGCCGCCGGAGCTCATGGAGGACGTCTGTGCGACGGGTTCTCCCGCCGAGGCATTCGTTCGTCTGCGCAACGACGACCTGCAGCTTTCGCTCGAGGAGCGGGCCCGCCTGCTCTATGTGGCCATGACGCGTGCCCGCGAGCTGGTGATCTTGGCGATGGATGCTGGCGTGAGCCGCGGCAAGGTGACGGCGCCGACCTTCGACGTCGAGACCGATTTGACCTACGACGTGCTGCGCCGTATTTTGCCGACCGACGCTCTGGACATGCCGCAGCTCGATGCCGACCGCCTGGTGTTCGACAACTCCCAGCCGGGGGACTACGAGCTCATTTCGCTCGCGAACTTTACCTTTGGCGAGCAGGCGTTTGAGGCCAACGCTTCACTGGATGCCGAGGGCAGGCTTGTCCGCGGCGATGCGGATGTCGATGCTATCGATGGCGCTGCCGCTCCGACTGTGCCCGGTCCTGCCGACCCCGAGCCCGATGCGTTTGAGCTCGTGTATCCCCAGGCGGTGGGCGTGCGCATGGGCAAGTGTCCGTTCCCGGCGCGTGATTCGTACAGCTATTCGTCGATCGCCGCGGCGCTGCATGCCGAGTCCGAGGACCGTGCTGCCGAGGCGCACGTGCCCATGGACGAGGCTGGCGATGATGCGGAGTCGGATGGTTCCGAGATGACGGATGCAGACGTGGCCGCCGTTGGGCCCGCCGGCAACCCCATGGCGTTGGGCTCGGCCTTCCACGCTGCCTGCCAGTGGCTCATCGAGATGGGTGCCGATGCGCTGCCCGCCGCGCGTGCCGATGCACTGGCGCGCCAGTGGCGCCTGACGCCGGAGCAGCGCGAACGCTTCGACGTTGCCCTGGACCGCTGGCTCAAGTCGGCTGTTCGTGCCGACCTGCTCGCGTGGCCGTGCGTTCGCGCCGAGGTGCCGTTCTTTTCGCTGGGCTGCGAGGACGAGGACATCGCTCGCTACGGTGCATATGCCGAGGGCGCCATCGACGCTTTGGCGACGAATCCGGCGGATTCGTCACACGCGCTGGTCATCGACTACAAGACGGGCGGCACACCGGACGAGACGCCGGAACAGCTGCAGGAGAAGCACGCCCTGCAGGCGCGCGTCTACGCTGACGTTCTGCACAAGGCGGGCTTTGAGGCCGTGACCGTCAAGTTCGTCCGCGTGGAGCAGGCGAATCCAGCCATCTTCGTCGAACCCGCCGAACCTCAAGTAGTCACCTACAATCTCTAGCCCTCAGATAACTTGTGGTGGAATAGTTCCTGTATTGCGGCCCGGGTGGCCCAAGCGGGAACTATTCCACCGCAACTGCAAGAGGAGCCGTGTTGGTTTGGCTAGGTTCGGGTGCTGTCCGTGCCGTGGGGTAAAATCGTTCAGTCAGAACACGAACCCGCATCGGAGCTCATCACATGGCATTCGTCCATCTGCACAATCACACTGTTTTCTCCATGCTCGACGGCGCAACCCGTATCCAGGATATGGTCAACCGCGCCGTTGAGCTTGGCATGCCCGCCGTGGCCATTACCGACCACGGCTACATGTATGGCGTGCCCGACCTGGCGCTGGCCTGTGACGCCGTCAACCACAACACGCCTGAGTACAAAACCTGGAGCCACGACAAGGCCTTCTTGGAAAAGGACCGCCGCGACGAGCTGGTGGAGCCCGATCCTGAGTCAAACCCGCGCGAGCATGCCCAGTATGTGAAGGACATGGCCATGTGGGACGAGAAGGGCAACATCGACGAGCTCAAGCCGCCCCTGGTCATCAAGCCCATCTTTGGGTGCGAGGTCTACTTTACGCCGGACGAGACGCTCGCCCGCGACCACAAGCCCGAGCTCTACCACATGATCCTTCTGGCCAAGGACCAGGAGGGCTACGTCAACCTGATGCAGACGGTCTCCGAGGCCGCCGTGCAGGGCTTTTACTACAAGCCGCGTGTGACGCTCGACAACCTGCGCCGCCATGCCAAGGGCATGATCTGCACGAGTGCCTGTATCGCCGGCATCATCCCCAAGTACATCGACCGCGGTGACATGGAGGGCGCCATCAAGTGGGCCGAGACCTTCCGTGATACCTTCGACCCCGGTGACTTCTATATCGAGATCCAGGAACACGGCATTACCACCGATAACGGCCTGACCGACGAGCAGATGGACCGCACGCTCATCGACATCGCCAAACAGGTGGGCGTCAAGGTTATCGCCACCAACGACTTCCACTACCTGCGCCGCGAGGACGCGCCCGTGCAGGACGTCATTATGTGCATCGGTATGAACGCCAAGGTCGACGACCCCAACCGCATGCGTATGACCGGCTCGGAGTTTTACATGAAGACCGAGGAGGAGATGCGGGCGATGTTCCCGTATTGCCCCGAGGCCTGCGACAACACGCTCGAGATCGCCGACAAGTGCTACGTGGAGCTCGACTGGGACTCCATCATCCTGCCGCGCTTCCCGCTGCTCGATCCCGGCGAGACGCACGAGAGCCAGTTCCGCCGCGAGTGCGAGAAGGGCCTGCGCCAGCACTACGGTGACGACTGGGCCACGCGCGAGATCGGTGGCGTCAACATCAAAGAGCGCTTTGAGTACGAATACAAGGTCATCTGCGACAAGGGATTTGCCGCCTACTTCTTGATCGTCGCCGAGTACGTGCAATGGGCCAAGGACAACGGCATCGGCGTCGGCCCCGGCCGTGGTTCTGCCGCCGGCGCTATCGTCGCCTACGCCATGAACATCACCGCGTTCGACCCGCTCGAGAACGGCCTGATGTTCGAGAGGTTCCTGTCCCCGCAGCGTACCGAGATGCCCGATATCGATATGGACTTCGACGATGAGCGGCGCCTCGAGGTCGTGGAGCACGTTCGCCAGCTCTACGGCCCCGAGAAGGTCACCCACGTCATCACCTACTCGACCATTAAGGCCAAGCAGGCCATCAACGACGCCGCGCGCGTTCTGGACTACCCGGTCTACATGGGCCAGCGCCTGTCCAAGATGGTTTCGAGCGACCCCAAGGTCAAGCTCAAGCAGGTGCTCGACAAACAACCCGGCAAAGAGGATCTGTTTAACCCCGATTTTGCCGAGGCCTATAAAAAGGACGACGACGCCCGCCGCATCATCGACACGGCGCTCTCGATCGAGGGTCTCACCCGTGGCGAGGGCGTGCACGCGTGCGCCGTTCTGATCTGCCGTGACCCCGTCAACGAGCACGTGCCCACCAAGCTCGACACCAAGGGCGGCGTCGAGATTACCCAGTACGAGGGCCATACCGTTGCCGACATGGGCCTGCTCAAGATGGACTTCTTGGGCCTGCGCACGCTGACGGTTATCTCCAAGGCCAAGGCAAACATCAAGAAGAATTTCGGCATCGACATCAAAGAGGAAGAGATTCCCTTTGACGACCCCGAGATCTTTAAGCTCATGGGCTCCGGCCACACCGCCGGCGTCTTCCAGGTCGAGTCCGCCGGCATGACGGCCACAATCAAGAACATGAAGCCCACCGAGTACAAGCACGTCGTGGCATTGATCGCCCTGTACCGCCCGGGCCCGCTGGGTGCCGGCATGGTCTCGTCCTACATCAACCGTATGAACGGCAAGGAGCCGGCCGTCTCCTATGACGACCGTCTGGACGACATCCTGGGCGAAACCTACGGCACCATGGTCTACCAGGAGCAGGTTATGCTTATCTCCGTCGAGATGTGCGGCTTCTCCAAGGGCGAATCGGACTCGCGTATCCGTAAGCCCGTGGCTAAGAAGAAGATCAAGCTGCTCACGTCGACGGTGCTGCACTGGGAGGATGGCTCGGACGAGACCACCTACGACCACTGGATGAACGGCGCTATCAAGAACAACTACACGCGTGAGGTCGCCCAGAAGATTTGGGACGATGTTCTCGAGTTCGCCTCCTACGCCTTCAACAAGTCGCACTCCGCCGGCTACGCCATCCTGGTTATGCAGACGGCGTGGCTCAAGGCGCACTATCCGCACGAGTACATGGCGGCCGTTCTGACGTCCTATACGGGCAAGACCGACAAGATCGTGCACTACGTCTCGGCATGCCGTCACGACGGCATCCCCGTGCTGTCGCCAGATGTTAACGAGTCCGGCACCGAGTTCACGGCTACCAAGGAAGGCGTGCGCTTTGGTCTGGCCGGCATCCGCGGCGTGGGTACCGGCGTGGCGCAGGCGATTATCGCCGAGCGCGAGGCGGGCGGCCCGTTTAAGACGCTGCACGACTTTGTCGAGCGCGTGGACTCGAGCCAGGCCAACCGCCGCGTGATCGAATCGCTGATCAAGGCGGGTGCCTTCGACTCCACGGGCTATCCGCGCCGCCAGATGATGCACTTTGTGGACAAGAACAACCCCGAGAACATCATCGACGCCGCGATAAAGCGCCAGAAGGACCGCGCGAGCGGCCAGACCTCGTTCTTCGACATGTTTGGCGACGTTGAGGGCTCGGGCTTCGAGGTCAGCGTGCCCGATCCGGACGGCCAGGAATGGGACCGCCACCTCAAGCTGAGCCAGGAGAAAGAGGTTCTGGGCATCTATGTCTCGGACCACCCGCTGCGCCCGTTTGAGTATGCGCTCAGCAAAGCGCGCGACTTCTCGTTCTCGCAGATCGACACCGGCTACGAAGTTCAGAATCCTACGGGTGGCACCATCAACCAGGAGATTCCCGAGGGTAAGGCGCTGTGGTGGGCCGGCATGGTCTCGAGCGTGTCCAAGCGCGTGACCAAAAACGGCGACCCCATGGGCATCGTGCAGCTCGAGGACATGGAAGGCGAGGCCACCGTCGTCGTGTTCCCCAAAACCTATAAAGAGGCCGAGGGGTACCTGTACGGCGAAGTCGATCCCGAGACAGGCGCGCAGCTGTCCGACGCCTTTGTGCGCATCAAGGGCAAGCTCGAGCGCTCGGACCGCGGCGACCAGATCATCGCGCAGGAGATCGTGCCGCTGGAGCTCAACGAGGAGAACAACAAGCCTAAGGTGTTTGAGGTCATGGTGCCCAACAGCCGCTTTAGCCAGGGCAATATGGCGCGCCTGGCCACGGTGCTCACCACTAACCCGGGCGGCGACCGCGTGGAGATCTTTATCGAGCAGGTGGACGGACGCGTGCTGCGCGCCGAGGTGCCTGCCAAGGTCAACGCGCGCTCGATTCCGCTGCTGGCCGAGGCCAAGGCCATTGTGGGTAACCAGGGCAGAGTGACGGTGATCTAGGGACGGCGTTGCTGAGGGGTAGCTAATTTGGGACGGGGCTATTTTAGCTACCCTTTGACTGACGGCGAATGAGTCGGGGTCGGAATACATCTCAACCGACATATGGGGGTAGCTAAAATAGCCCCGTCCCAAATTAGCTACCCTGTGTGGATTGGAGGAAGTGATGGCACAGGGGACGTTTGTGCAGGCGCTTCGTAAGGAAGCGGCGCTCAGCGGCACCTTTATGAAGGGGCGTTCGCTCATGCTCAACGGCGCCGTGCTGTCGTTTGAGGACTCCGGCTCGCGCTTCTCCAAAAACGTGACGGTCGAGGGTACGGTGCGCGGCTCGCGCGGCGACCTGTACAAGACGCATGTGGAACTCGATGTGGACGAGCACGAGGTTATCGACTACGACTGCGATTGCCCCGCCGCCTACCGCTATCCTGGCATGTGCAAGCATGCCATCGCCACGGCGCTTGCGTATCTGGACGCGAGCGGCACCGAGCCCGTCGAGGGCCTGCGCACGCCGGTCCGTACGTTCACGACGCCGCCCAAGCAACCCGTGCGCCCCGCGTCCGCCGCGCCGGCGGTCAACCCCAACTTCCCTTTCCCGGCGCCCGTCCCCACGAGCCCGAGCCTCATGAAGGCGCTCTCCGATCTTTCGGACGCGCGCATGGATGAGTTGGCGGGCATGCGCCGTAAGCTCGCCGCCACCGTCGACCCCGATGCCCCCAAGGCGGTGTTGGAGCCCTCGCTGGTGCCATACTACAATCCGCTGTTTGCCGACCGCTTTAGTTGGGCGCTCGAGCTTCGCATCCGCTGCGGCTCGGTGTCCTACGTGGTCAAGGACATCGACGGCATGGCCGCCGCCTACGTGCGCGGCGGCACGTTCTCGTACGGCAAGAAACTCACATTCCTCCATACGCCCGGGGCTTTTGACGAGGTTTCGGTGCGCCTGCTCGACCTTGTTGTGACGACGGTTGCCTATCTTTACGACATCACGAGCTCACGCTCGGCGTCGTACGACTTTGCGCGTAGCGGTTTTGTCGCCGAGCGCCAGCTGCCGCTGTCCGAGCATGACATCGTATACATGCTGGACTTGCTGCGTGGCCGGACCGTCTCCTTTGAGCCCGCCTGGTCGCGGGGGACGACGACACATCGTTCCTACGAGGTGACGGTTGAGTCGACACCGGAAGGGGAGGACGAGGCCTCGGCAAAACGTCCGCCGCTCCTTGCCGCCAAGATTGCGCCGGCGGCCGGTGGCAGCTATGACCTGCACCTGCCCGCCGATGCATACTGCTTTGCCTCGGGCGACGTTGCCTATCTGGTCGACACGCACCGCGCGCGCCGCGCCGATGCGGCGTTTGCCCAGCATGCCGCACCGTTTCTGTCGCGTCTGCTGCCCTGTCGCGCGCCGGTCCATATCGCCGCCGAGCAGGTGGGCGAATTCTGCCGCATGGCACTGCCCGTGCTGCGCGAATACACCGACCTCACCGCTCCCGCCGTGCTCGACACCGTGGCGCCCGAGCCGAGCTTTGCCATGGCAATCGGTGTCGACGACGGGCTTGTGACCTGCAAGATTACGGTTACCTACGGTGATTGGTCGGCAAATCTCTTTAGCCTGGGTGCTCCGGGAAGCCCCTTCGAGGACCAACGCGCCGGCGTGCCGCCCCGCGACGTGGTGGCGGAGTTTCGCGTTATGGACACGGCTGCCATGTACTTCGATTTCCACGAGGGCGGCCTGGCGTTTGAGGAGCGCGACGACGAGAGCCTGTTCTGCCTGCTCACCGAGGGTCTTGCCGCCTTGTCCGAGCTGGGCGAGGTCATGCTCAGCGACCGCCTGCGCCAGATCTCGGTGCGTCCCGCGCCCAAGCTTTCGGTGCGCGCGACCGTCAAGAGCAACCTGCTCGACGTCGAGCTGGGCGCGAGCGGGCTTTCGGCGGCAGACCTTGCCATCTATCTCGACTCGTACAAGCGCCATCAGACGTTTGCACGCCTGACATCCGGCGACATCGTGCGCTTGGACGAGGGTGCCCGCGCCGCCTTTGGCCTTGCCGAGGACCTGGGCGTCGATGCCGTCGACCTGCTCGATGGCGTGTCGCTTCCCGCGTCGAGCACCCTGTTTGTCGACAGCATGCTCGCGCGCACGCCCGCGCTCGAGGCCGATCGCGACGCCGCGTTCCGTCGCACCGTCGAGCGCCTGGACACGCTCGGTAAGATGGACTTTACGGTGCCCGCCTCGCTCAAGGCCACGCTGCGTGGCTACCAGGTCGATGGCTACCAGTGGCTTGGCTCACTCGAGCACCTGGGGCTCGGCGGCATCTTGGCCGATGACATGGGCCTGGGCAAGACCCTGCAGATGATCGCGCATATCCTGGCGCGCGTGGAGGCGGGGGACACCAAGCCCACGCTCGTGGTGTGCCCCGCGTCGCTCGTGTACAACTGGACTGCCGAGCTGGGGCGCTTTGCTCCCTCGCTCGATGTGTGCGCCATCGTGGGCGCCAAGGCACAACGCCGCGTGCAGATAGCCGGCGCTGCCGAGCACAACGTGGTCGTGACCTCGTATGACCTCATGCGCCGCGATATCGACGAGTATGCCGAGCAGGACTTTGCCCGCGTGGTGCTCGATGAGGCCCAGTACATTAAAAACCCGCTCACCCAGGTGGCGCGCGCCGCCAAGCGCCTGCCGGCCGGTGTGCGCTTTGCCCTGACGGGCACGCCCATCGAAAACCACCTGTCCGAGCTCTGGAGCATCTTCGACTTTCTTATGCCGGGCCTTTTGGGGACGCGCGAGTCGTTTGCTAAGCGCTTTGAGAGCCCCGTCGAGCATGCCGAGGACGATAGCGCCGCTCGCCTGCAGGCGCTCGTGTCGCCGTTTGTGCTGCGCCGTGTCAAGGAAGACGTGGTTGCTGACCTGCCCGAGAAGATCGAGGACACCGTCATGGCGCAGCTCACCGGCGAGCAGCGCAAGCTCTACCTGGCCAACCAAGACCTCATCGCCCAGCAGGTGCAGCATCGCGAGGCATCCGAGTTTAAGAAGGACAAGCTCAAGGTGCTCGCCGAGCTCACCAAGCTGCGCCAGATCTGCTGCGACCCGCATCTACACTACGAGGACTACAAGGCGGGGAGCGCCAAGCTCGACGCTTGCATGGAGCTCGTGCACGGTGCGCTCGACGGCGGGCACCACATTCTGCTGTTCAGCCAGTTCACGGGCATGCTCGATATCATTGGCAAGCGCCTGGCCAAGGAGGACATCGGCTTTCTTAAGCTCACGGGCGCTTCGTCCAAGGAGAGCCGCGCCAAGATGGTCGCGCAGTTCCAGGCGGGCGAGGTTCCGGTCTTTTTGATCTCGCTCAAGGCGGGCGGCGTGGGCCTTAACCTGACGGCGGCCGACGTGGTCATTCACTACGACCCGTGGTGGAACGTTGCCGCGCAGGACCAGGCGACCGACCGCGCGCACCGTATTGGCCAGCAACATACCGTGACCGTGTACAAGCTCATCGCCAAGGACACGATCGAGGAGCGCATCATGCAGATGCAGGAGTCCAAACGCGACCTGGTCAACAGTGTGCTTGGCGGCGACGGCATCTCCTCGGCGCTGTTTACCCGCGAGGATGTTCTGGCGCTGCTCGGCGGCGACGGGCGCTAGCCTCGCTCGTTATGTGTTCATTTGCGACGCCGTGGATGGTTCGCTTGCCTTTGGGCATAAGAAGCATCGAGAACATCGGCACATCAGCAAAGGAGAACATCATGGCGAAATTCTTTAAGGACCCCGACGGCAAGCTCATCGCCGCCCTTGGCAACGACGTTGCAACCCCTGCCGGCTGCACGGAGCTGACCGCGAACACCGAGGACGCGGCGCACGAGAAGCACGTGCCCGTCGTCGAGAGCGAGCGCGACGGTCACGTGATCCGTGCGCGCGTGGGCTCGGTCGAGCATCCTATGGTGCCCGAGCACTACATCGAGTGGATTGCCCTTGAGGCCGAGGGCCGTCTGGAGGTCCATTACCTTGAGCCCGGCATGAAGCCCGCGACGTTTTTTGCCGGTGGCTCCAAGACCGGTACCGTCTATGCCTATTGCAACCTGCACGGGCTGTGGTCCGCGACGTTCTAGGAGCGCGCCCCCGCTCGGGGTATCATAGCTAGCATATGCACATGCAAGCGCCGACTGCATCTTGCGGCCGGCGCTTTTACTACGACAACGATGGTTTACGACGGAAAGGGCTGAGCCATGAAGCTCGCACTTGCACAGATCGATATGCGCCTGGGTGATATTGAGGGTATCTGCGGTCGCATCGAGGACCAGGCGCGCTTGGCCCACGAGCGCGGTGCGCGCGTGCTGTGCGTGCCGGCTCCGCTCTTTATGGGAGCCCTGCCCGGCGGCCTGGTGGGCACTGCCGACTTTGAGCACGACATGCTTGCCGGCTTGACCGGCGTCGCCGAGCGAATCCAAGAGCTCGATATGATCTGCATCGTGCCCGCGGCGGTTTCGTTTGAGGGCCAGCCCCTGCTCGACTACATGATGCTCAAGGACGGCCATGTGGTGCCGGCCCGTTCGAGCATTGCCCTGCAGCGTGGCGAGAACAACGACGCGCGCTGGGCGCCGCCGGTGTTTGACGTGGACGGTGTGCGCATCGCCGTGATTTTCGATCTGGACCGCGAGCTCGGCATGCTTCCGACCGGCGTCGACCTCATCGCCTATTTTCAGTTCAACGCGTTTGATATGTCCGACCGCGAGACGGCCGCCATTGCCGCCGTTCGCAGCGGTACCTACCGCAAGATCGCCTCCAAGCGCAGCGTGTGGTTTGCCTGCATGGCGCCGGTCGGTGCGTACGACGAATCGGTGTATACCGGCGGCTCGTTTGTGCTCGACGACTGCGGCCGCGTGGTGGCCCAAGCGCCGTGTTTTGAGGAGAGCCTACTGGTTCAGGAGATCCAGCGCGGCGTGATGCTCGATGCCTTGGAGGACCACGAGCTGCCCGAGTTTCGTTCCGAGGAGTGGTTGTGGCAGGCGCTGGTGCTCGCTGTGCGCGATAACGCCTGTGCCCATGGTACGTCGCGCGCCGTGGTGGCGCTCGAGGGCGATTTGCCGTCGTCCCTGTTGGCGGCACTTGCCGTCGACGCTCTGGGTCCGCGCAATGTGATCGGCCTGGTGCTGGGACGCAACCGTATCTTTACGCCGGCGCAGGAGGAGGCCGAGGCTGCCCGCTGTGCCGCCGTTCGCGCCATTGCCGAGCGCTTGCATATTCGCACGGTTGAGCGCGATGCGCCGGATGCCGCGCGTGTGCTCGACCGCGATGTGTCGGCGGGCGACGCCGAGCGTCTGCGCTCTCGCACGCTGGGCCTCATGCTGGAGGACACGGCGCTCGAGCTGGGCGCGATGGTGTTGAGCCCGCTGTCCAAAACTGAGTACGCGCTGGCGGCGCCCGCACTTTGCGGTGGCTACCAGGGCGATTATGCGCCCTTTGGCGACGTGTACCTGTCGACGCTCGAGTTTGTGGCGCGCGTGCGCAACCGTACGTCTGCCGTGGTGCCGCAGGAGCTCGTGACGCTCAACGCGGTGGAGGATTGCATGGAGCGCGTGCTGGCGCAGGCGCTCTCGACGCTCGACGGTCCGGTCGACATGCTCGACCGCGCGGCGCAGCTGCTCGGCGGGCTCGAGCCGGGCGAGGTCGATGGCACGCTCGAGTCGCACGTGGACCGCAACCGTCCCTTCGACGACATTCCGATGGCCACCGGCAAGCCCGAGGCATGTTCGTTGCTGCTGATGCTCGTGCGCCAGGGAGAGGCGGCTCGCCGCCAGCTGCCGACGGCGCCAATCGTCTCGGCCCGTTCGTTTGCCGAGCGCGCCTGGCCGTACATGCTTGCATGGTCCGACCTGGGGCTGAGCGGTAAGGAACGCATGACGGTCGATTCGCTGGCACGCGCTGAGGTGCGTCGTTTTGCCGACGAGGATACAAGCGAGCGCATGCGTGGCGAGATGATGGGCATACTGGGTGATCTATTGGGTATTTCGCCCGAGCAGATGGAGGAGCTGCGCTCCGAGGACGGCCAGCGCCGCCTGCACGAGGGCATGAAGAAGTTTGAGGGCGAGGTCCAGGACGCCATCGATAAGATGATGGGCGGCCAGGGTGGCCCGCAGGGTGGGCCCCAGGGCACGCCGATGCCGCATCCGCCGGTTGATCCGAGGCAGTTCCCATTCTTCAGCCAAAACTAACTATGGGATGGGATTCGCTCCCAACCCCGATACTTCAACTAAGCGTCTTGGCCCCGTTGTGTTATTCTAGAACAGACGTTCGTGAATAGTGCACGGGGCCTTGCCTTGTGCTTGGCAAAAGACGAGGGGAGGTTGGCTTGGTCATTTTGGGTATCGACCCCGGTTTGGCCCATACGGGTTGGGGGATTATTGAGGAACGGCGCGGAGAGGTTCGCTGTCGTGCCTACGGCTGTATTGAGACCAGTGCCGGAAGCCCGCTCGCGGTTCGCCTGTCGCATATCGCCCGCGACCTCAAGGGTGTCGTAGAGCGCTACCGCCCCGATACCGCTGCTATCGAGAGCATCTACTTTGGCGCTAATGTCCGCTCGGCCATCCCCACGGCGCATGCCCGCGGTGCTGCACTCGTGGCGCTTTCGGAATGCGCGCTCGAGATTGGCGAGTACACGCCTATGCAGATCAAGCAGGCTGTGGTGGGCACCGGCGCTGCAGATAAGCGACAGGTTGCCTACATGGTGCGCACGCTCACGCAGCTCGACCACGACCCGCATCCCGACCATGCCGCCGATGCCCTGGCCTGCGCCATCTGTCACGTTAACCTAAGCCGCACCCGTGCCCTCACCGGCGGCGAGTTCTATCAACAGAGAGGAACCGGATACTGATGATCTCCCAGCTCCATGGAACGCTTGTCGAGGCCACGATGAGCTCGGCCGTCGTCGATGTGTCGGGCGTGGGCTTTGAGCTCGGCATCTCAGGCAGTACCGCCGCTACGCTGCCTACGCCCGGCGGTGAGGTTCGCCTCTACACGCGCATGCAGGTGCGTGAGGACGCCATGACGCTCTTTGGTTTTGCCTCCAAGGACGAGCGCACGATGTTCGATCGGCTCGTGTCCGTCTCGGGCGTCGGTCCGCGCCTGGCGCTCGCCGTGCTCTCCACCTATACCGTGGGCCAGTTGTATTCCCTGGTAATGGCCGAGGATGACAAGGGCATGGCCAAGGTGCCCGGTGTGGGCAAAAAGACCGCGCAGCGCCTCATCTTGGAACTCAAGAGCACCTTTGCCAAGGACAAGGGCTTTGTGCCGGTCGACGTGATTCCCGGACAGGTTGCGATGCCCGTGCCCACTGCCGCTCCCTCGGCCATCGATGATGCCCGCGCGGCACTCCTTTCCATGGGCTTTAGCCCGCAGGAGACCGATGTCGCCCTGAGCGGGTATGATGGGCAGGATATGCGTGTCGAGGATCTGCTCGGCGCGGCGCTTAAGCGACTTGGAATGGATGCGTGATGTGGGAAGCCGATGATTCTCAGGACCTGTGGTCGACGCCCGGAAACTCGCCGGCGGCATCCATGGCGCATGGCGAGCGCATGGTGGGCTCGGAGCTGACGCCCGAGGACCTCGATGTCGACCGCACCCTGCGCCCTCAGCGCCTGGATGACTACTGCGGTCAGGAGCATATCAAGCAGAGCCTTCGCGTGCTCATCGAGGCAGCGCAGAGCCGCGGCGAGACGCTCGACCACGTGATCTTCTCGGGCCCTCCGGGTCTGGGCAAGACCACGCTGGCTACGGTTATCGCCAACGAGCTGGGCGCTCAGATTAAGACGACGAGCGGTCCGGCCATCGCGCGCACCGGCGACCTGGCTGCCATCCTTACCAACCTGCAACCGGGCGACGTGCTGTTTATCGACGAGATCCACCGCCTCAACCGCTCGGTCGAGGAGGTCCTGTATCCTGCGATGGAGGACTTTGCACTCGATATCGTGATCGGCAAGGGTCCGGCGGCGCGCTCGATTCGCCTGGATATCCCCAAGTTCACGCTGGTGGCGGCAACGACTCGCTCGGGCATGTTGACCGGCCCGCTACGTGACCGTTTTGGCATTTCATATCGCCTGGATTACTACACCGTTGAGGAGCTCGCCCAGATCGTGACACGCTCGGCGACCATCCTGGGTGTGACGATCGACCATCCCAGCGCACTCGAGATCGGCTCGCGTTCGCGCGGTACGCCGCGTCTTGCCAACCGTCTGCTCAAGCGCGTGCGCGACTATGCGCAGGTGCGCGGCAACGGGCCTATTGAGCTTGATATTTGCCGTCAGGCGCTCGAGTTCTTTGAGATCGATGAGCTTGGTCTGGACTGGATGGACATTCGAATCTTGGAGACGCTTGCCAAGACGTTCTCCGGCCGTGCCGTTGGCTTGACCACGCTTGCCAGTGCGGTGGGCGAGGACCCGGGTACGCTTGAGGATGTCTACGAGCCCTATCTGCTGCAGTGCGGCTTGATGATTCGCACACCCCAGGGCCGCCAGGCAACGCTTCGCGCATTCGAGCATTTGGGTATTGAACCGACCCTGTAGGAATGGGCTTGTTTTAGCGCATCTGTAGGCTATCGCTGGGCATCGGGTAAACATATCGCCGTTCGTCGGTTACGGGCGTTTTACTGTTGCGCGCCCGTGCTATGCTGGATTGGTCTTTTTCTCATCCGGTAACGAAAGGACCGCCCATGCCTACTGACATCGAAATCGCACGTTCTGTTACGCCGCTGCCTATTACCGAGGTGGCCAAGAACGCCGGCGTCGACGTTAAGCATCTGATTCCGTACGGCTTTGACAAGGCAAAGGTCGACTATTTCCTGCTCAACGAGCCAACTGATCACCAGGCCAAGCTTGTCCTCGTGACCGCTATCAATCCCACGCCCGCGGGCGAGGGCAAGACCACCACGACCATCGGCCTGGCCGACGGTCTGCGCCGTCGCGGCGTCAAGAGCGCCGTGGCCCTGCGCGAGCCTTCGCTTGGTCCCGTGTTTGGCGTGAAGGGCGGTGCCGCCGGTGGCGGTTGGGCCCAGGTCATCCCCATGGAGGACATCAACCTGCACTTTACCGGCGACTTCCATGCCATCGGTGCCGCCAACAATCTGCTGGCAGCCATGCTCGACAACCATATTCAGCAGGGCAACCAGCTCGGCATCGACGTTAAGCGCATCACCTGGAAGCGCGTTGTCGACATGAACGACCGTCAGCTGCGCCATGTTATCGACGGCATTGGCGGCAAGGCCCAGGGTGTGCCGCGCGAGGATGGCTTCGACATCACTGTTGCCTCCGAGGTCATGGCAATCCTGTGCCTGGCCACGAGCATTAACGATCTTAAGGAGCGCTTGGGCGAGATCGTTGTCGGCTACAGCTATGCCGGCGAGCCCGTCCGCGCCCGTGACCTTAAGGCCCAGGGTGCCATGGCGGCCCTGCTCAAGGATGCGCTCAAACCCAACCTGGTTCAGACGCTCGAGGGCACGCCTGCGTTTGTCCACGGCGGTCCCTTCGCCAATATCGCCCACGGCTGCAACTCAATCATGGCCACCCGCATGGCCATGCGCTTTGGTGATGTCGCGATTACCGAGGCCGGTTTCGGCGCCGACCTGGGCGCCGAGAAGTTCCTCGACATCAAGTGCCGCATGACGGGCGTTCGCCCCAGCGCTGTCGTGGTCGTCGCCACTGCCCGCGCGCTTAAGTACAACGGCGGTGTTGCCAAGGCCGACCTTAACGAGGAGAACCTTGAGGCCCTCAAGGCCGGCATGCCCAACCTGCTGCGCCACGTCGACAACATCCAGAATGTCTACGGTCTGCCCTGCGTGGTCGCCATCAACCGCTTCCCGACGGACACCGAGGCCGAGCTCGAGCTCATCGAGTCCGAGTGCCAGAAGCTCGGTGTCAACGTTAAGCTGTCCGAGGTTTGGGCTAAGGGCGGCGAGGGCGCGCTCGATCTGGCCGATGAGGTCATGCGCCTGATCGAGCAGCCGAGCGAGCTCAAGTTTGCCTACGAGGACGGTGCCGATGTGGCCGACGCCCTCGAGGCCGTTGCCACCAAGGTCTACCGCGCCGACGGCGTCGACTTTACGCCGGCTGCCAAGCGCCAGCTCGCCGAGCTGCGCGAGAACGGCTTTGGCAACCTGCCGGTGTGCGTGGCCAAGACGCAGTACAGCTTTAGCGACAACGCCAAGGCACTGGGCGCTCCCGAGGGCTTCCGCATCACCGTGCGCGAGCTTAAGGTTTCCGCTGGTGCCCACTTTGTGGTCGCGCTGACCGGCAGCGTTCTGACCATGCCCGGCCTGCCCAAGGTTCCCGCGGCCGAGAACATCGACGTCGACAACGACGGCAATATCACCGGCCTGTTCTAAGCCTGCTACTCATAGCCGCTTGTCCGCCCCGCCGCGCCTACCAAGGCCCGGCGGGGCTTTTTTCTCCGTCCCCAAGGGGTCATTTTTTGCGGCGGCAATGTTGCGCAACAAGAATCACGATTTCTCCCGTACGGTGTAGTTGGAAGAACTGCGCGGGCGCATTGCGGCTGCGACGAGAGACGGGAGATGCGATGTATTGCACCAAGTGCGGAGCTCAGATACCCGATGGCTCCACGTTTTGCACGAGCTGCGGCGCTCGCGTGGGCGGAGTTGAGGACCAGGCGGAGCCCGTGGCGTTTCCGGTAGGGGATGCGCCGGCGACCGCCCCTGCGGGGCAGCACGCTCCTCAGGGTGCCTCGACTCATATGGAGGCGCAGTCTCGTTATGAGGAACCTATGGCCGAGCCGGTCGAGCCCTCTCGGCCGTTTGTTCCGACGCCGCAGTCCAAGAAGCCCAAGCACAGGGGCCGTATCGTCGCTGCCGTTATCGGCGGTGTTGCCGTTGTCGCCATTGTCGCCGCTATCGTGATCGTGCCACGTATCGGCGCGTCGTCCGAGGTAACTTCGGGTGGCAAGGGCTACGTTGTCTGCGCATGCGAGACCAAGATTCTCCCCAAGAACAGCAAGGGCAAAAAGCTCAAGAGCTATACCGTCGAGCTGGCGCCCGCGAATGGCAAGGGCAAGAGCTACACCATTAAGGTCGATGGCGAGGACGGCTTTGCCATGGAGGACTTTGGCGAGCTGCCCGACCAGAAGTACCAGATGACCATCACCTCAGGCAAGGGCAAAAAGAAGAGCACGACCACCATGAAGGTCGACTATACCAAGGAAGGTTCGGACGCCCCCAAGAACGTCGAGCTCACGCAGTCCAAGAAGGAGGCCAAGGCTTCTGCCAAGGCAGCAGTCAAGACGGCAAACGAGCTGTTCACCGACAAGATTCTCGAGTACCAGAAGAAGTACGGCGAGGGTGAGGCCGTCGGGTTCGATGAATATGCGTATGGAGCTCAGGGTGTTGCTTACGCCAAGCTCATTGACTTTGATGGCGATGGTCAAGATGAGCTGCTGATTGAGTGTTCCGATGAACCGGTGGACCGTGGGGATAACGCAGCCGCTGCGCATCTTGAGGTCTGGGCGTATAAGAATGGCGAGATTGAGAAGGTCTACACGCCAGAGGTAAACGTATCTCATCAGGAGGCGTGTGTGTCTGTCTGGCTTGATGAATACGAGGGCAAGATTGGTTTTTCGCAGTGGTATGACCATGGGACAGCAATTAAGCAAAGCGATCTCTCTGGCGAAAGTGGTCCTTCTGCTCACGAATACCAAGTTAAATTCATTGGCTACGACGGCAAGTCATTCAAAGCCATGACCGACCTTGTTGCCCCGAATGAAGTCGGTTCTGCCTCTTTGGGCGGTTTTGGTTTCTTGTATGCCGACGAGAGCTCGGTTAACAGCACCATTGGCACGGTGGCCACGACGCTGGAGCAGCTGAAGTCGAAGGACGCTGGCGATGATGCGCAGGTGAGCTACGAAGCCGTTTCTGCCACGCAGGATGTCAGCTTTACGGCGCCGGTGGGCGAGGGTGCGCCTGATCCCGACGTTACGTGCCAGATTTCGGCTACGTGGACCTATCCTCAGGTAAAAGGCCAGGGCGTGGGTGTCGCCAAGTTCAACAAAGATATGATTCAGCTCGTCGCTGATGCGCTTGACGCGAGCAAGCAGGCGACACCATATGATGAGGACAACCGTGTGACCACGATGTATTACGCCGAGATTGTCTCGATTGACGGCGATATCGCCTGCGTGCGAACCTACACCGATAGCTATCAACCTCCGTATCGCTCGGAGCAGGTGACAAGGTCGGCATACTATAGCCTCAAGACAGGCGAACAGGTGTCGCTGGAGGATTCGCTTGCGCAGCACGGGCTTTCGTTTGACACGCTTAAGAGTGAAGCCAAACAGGCGATTAAGACGGCAAAGTCGGATATATACTCTTCATACGACGTCAGCTTCGAAGACGACGACAACTTTACCGAGGACCATTTCTACTACGACGGCAAGGGCTATATCGTTGTCCTCGATACCGGTGTATTTGACTGTGACGCATGGGGTACACACGATCTGGTGGCACATGCTTTAGACTCGAGCTATTCCAGCGGCCAGGACGTGACCCCCGAGTATCCTCGCTATACGTATACTCTTAACGAGTAAGGCGAGGCTGCAGAAAGTGAACTGAACAGTCCCCGGTGACGCAAAACACAGCGCCGCCGGGGACTTTTTGATGCAAATTGGCTCCGAAACAAGCAATCTGGGCCAGCCGCGCCACGAAAAGCGCCCATCTACTACGTTTGCCAGGGCTGGACCGACCGTGGAGCGTTTTTTAACAATGTGGCAAGACGTTTACCTGCGGTTTTGTTAACACAAATATGGCTATGGTTGGCACCCTTGGGTTAAACGTAGTAGATGGGCGCATTTTTTGGTGCACAGCCCACGAAGAGATCGTTAGCCGCGCTGGAGGCCGAAGAGCTTGGCGTTGCGCTCGGCGACCATCATGTTGATATCGGTAATTTCCATCTCGCCGTCAATGTAGGGCTGGTAAGTGCCATACGGGTCGCCGGCTCCCAAGCTGCAGCTTCCGCAGTTGTCGCAACTGCCGTTGCCGCAGCCAGCGAGCGCCAGCTTAATGATCTCCTCGCGTTCGGCGCGCGTTGTGTCTTTGATGAGCTTGCTTTTTGCCATGACGTTCCTCGATTCGCTTGTGACCGTCGGCCGCGCATGTCTTGTAGATACCGGCGGGCTTTGCCCATCATAGGCTTTTGCGCGGGTAGAATGCATGGATAACTTGATGCTTACGGGCGACGGAAAGGAATCGTTGCATGGACCAGGACAAGACGACCGTAATGGGTGGCTACGGCTCCCCGCGGACGGGCAATGGCGCCGATGAGACCCGCGTCGTGCCGAATCCCGGCTACGCTGCCCCCGATACGACACAGGCGTCGGCCGATCCCACACGCGTAGTAAATTACGGAAACGCAGCGCAGGACCCGTATGGTGCCTCGTCGCAGAGCCCCTACGGCAACGCGGCGGCAGACCCTTATGATGACTTGCTGCAAAATCCCATTCCGCAACCTCAGCAGACGACATATATGCCGCGTACGGCACAGCCGCGCTACGAGTCGCGCGACCGATATGCGCGCGAGCCGTATCGTGAGTATCCCAAGTCCATCCCTCAGTATGGCGAGGACGAGGAGAAGAAGCCTTCGCGCTCGTCGGGCGTGATCAAGAAGATCCTGATCGTGCTGGCGATCTTCTTTGCCCTGTCGGTTGTGTTTGCCATCGTGTCGGGCATGCTCAACAAGCGGGGCGCCACGACTGATACCACGGCCGAGCAGACCGAGACTACCCAGTCCGGCACCATCGACCTGAGCGATATCCCGGGTCAGTACTGGTCCAACGCCAAGAAGCTCCTCAAGTCGCGTGGGGCCGACCTTTCGAACGCCGTGATCCTGACCGACGATGGCTCAACACCTGTTGTCGACGCCAACTGGGTCGTGACGTCTGCCTACTATAACGACAACGGTGGCCTCGAGATTCAGCTCACGCGCAAGGACAACTCGTCGGGTAATGCGTCCGGCGACCAGGGTGGCGCGGACAGCTCGAGCTCCAACACGCTGGAGGACCTGAGCAACAAGGCCCAGGAGCTTGGGGACAAGGCCCAAGAGCTGGGTGACACGGCTCAGAATCTCGGCGATACCGCACAGAACCTGGGCGATATGGCAACGAACGCCTGGGGTGCCCTGCAAAACGGTATTTCGGGCGCGCAGGGGAACTAGCGGTCGAGCGGCTAGAGCCTTAGCAGTGCAAACAAAAACGGGACGCAGGATCGCGTGACCGGGCGCGTAGGCGCGTTGGTCGGCGGTCCTGCGCCCCGTTTTGCTGTCGATTACAGCTGTTCGGCCGGACGGTCGGGCGAGCTGAAGCCCGAGTCAAATGTGACGACGCACGAGACATCGGGCCGGCGCTCGTGCACGATGCGCGTGACGAGCTCCAGCAGCTCCTCGTCGGATATGTCAAAGCCGTCGGGACGCACCAGGTCAAACGAAACGAACCCGTCGTGCTCGTGCAGGTCATGGATGGAGAGCGTGGGATCGATTTGCGCTATGCCGCGCTTGACCCAGCCGCGCAGGTCGTCGCCGGTGGTGGCGATGGGGTCGCAGTGCAGCGTGATGTCGATGCCCATCTGATGCTTGATGTCGTGTTCGATGGTGTCCAGAATCTCGTGGTGCTCAAAGGCATCGCCCTCGCCGGGCATTTCCACGTGTGCGCTGGCAAACTGGCGGCCGGGGCCGTAGTCGTGCACCATGAGGTCGTGCGTGCCTAGCACCTGCGGATACGACATGATCTTGTCGCGAATTGCTTGCACGAGCTTGGGGTCGGGTGCCTGTCCCAGCAGCGGGCTGATGGCGTCGCGGACGAGCCCCAGGCCGCTTATGCAAATGAAGATGCCTACGCCCAGGCCCGCCCAGCCGTCGAGGTCAAAGCCGGTCGTTTGCGAGATAAGCGCCGCCACCAGGACCGAGCCCGAGGTAATGACATCGTTTTTGGAGTCCTGCGCCGTGGCGATGAGCGTCTCCGAGTCAATGCGGTTTCCCAGCGCGCGGTTGAACGCGGCCATCCAGAGCTTAACAAGCATGGACAAGACGAGGGCGGCTAGGGAGACCAGCGTGTAGGCGGTGGGGGAAGGCTTGATGATCTTGGTCGCGGATTCGAGCGCCAGGTTGATGCCAACGGCGCAAACCAGGACGGCGACAAACAGCCCAGCCAGGTATTCGTAGCGGCCGTGACCATAGGGGTGGCCCTCGTCGGCCGGACGGCTGGCAAGGCGGAACCCGAGCAGGCTGACGATGTTGCTCGAGGCGTCGGAGAGGTTGTTGAAGGCGTCGGCGATGAGCGAGACAGAGCCGGCGAGCAGGCCCGCGATACCCTTGGCCAGGCACAAGGTGATGTTAAGGCCAATGCAGATGAGGCTTGCGACAAAGCCCGCGTTGGTACGGCGGGAGGCATCGACCGGCTCGCCCTCGCTGCCGGGAACAAGCGTATGTACCAGCCGATTTACAAATAGCATGGCGTATCTCCTCGCATTCTCATTAAGGGGATAGTGTAGCTCGCGCAGACGCAACGTGTGCCGATGCTCAGAAAATGCAGCAATGGTCTGCCGGCGCTAACGGGCGCGAGGCGGAGGGGGCGACTGCCCGCGCGCGTTCGAGTTCACTGCGCCTTCCCGTTCGACCGAGTGCTCCATTTTGGGCCACATGGGTATGGGCACGTGCCGATTTGCTCGACATACTTAATGTCGACAGCCCTGTGCAAAGGAGGATGTTTCCATGGACGAGATGTTTGCCATTAAATGCCAAAACTGCGGCGGCCCCATGTATTCGCACCAGGCAAAGCGCAGCTTTGAGTGTGCCTATTGCGAAACGGTTATTCCGTGGCAAGCGGACGCCGGAGAGCCCAAGAGCGCCCTGGGTATCCGTCATACGCCGCTGACGGTGGTTGACGGGCTGCTCAAGCTCACGCACGTCTCGCAGCTCGAGCGCCCAGAGGACCCGGACTGGTATTTCTTCAATTCGTACTGGCGCAATCAGTCGGTCCTGGAGCATCTGCTGTGGGAGGACCGCGGAACGGCGCAGGAGTTCCAAGAGGCGACGCACGTGAGCATTCCCTGCCCCTTCTGCGGTGCGTCCTTTGAGGGCGAGTCGACCCAACGCGTGTTTGAGTGCCCGTCCTGCGGCAACAAGATTGGCGTGGCCGACCTGCTCAAGCCCGGCACGTTTAGCAAGCGCCTGACCATGGGCGTGGGTGCCGAGTACGTGCCTGAGCAGGGTATTCCCTGCGAGATAACGCCGCAGCAGGCACGTGCCAACGCACTGCAGCTGGTGCGTCAGTACCCGGAGGCCTTTGCCGGGCACGACGTGGAAGACGCGATTCAAAACGACATGATGCTCTTCTATTTCCCCATGGCGCTCGCGGACCTTCGCATGATGGCGTCCTTCCCGGGCAGGGGCCTGGGCAAGGAGACCCTGGTGTACTACGAGGTGCTCGACTGGGCGTATCCCAGGGCAAACTACCTGGACGTTCGCCTTATGGGCATTCTGGAGCCGTGGGACTTTGCCAAGGTGGGGCCGTTTGACCCGGCCATGCAGGAAGGCGACTTCCGCGTTGTCTCCGTCGACGCGTCCACCAAGGACCAGGTGGTCATTGATAAGCTGGCGCTCGACATTGCCGGCAACGATGCCGAGGCGTTTTTGGGCTTCAATAAAAAGAGCATCCGCACTTGGGCGCGCAAGGCCCGCAAGCACAAGGACGGCCTGATTATGGTGCCGGTCTACTTTGTCGATCGCCCCGCGTGTGACGGACGCGATGACGAGCAGGTGCGCATCGCCGTGAACGGCCAGACGGGTCGCGCGGCAGCGGTGGTGTTTAGCGACAAGCGCGAGACGCATATCGTGGCGCCACTCAACCCGAGCCTGCATCTGTCCGGCGAAAGCACCGTTCACGCCACGCCCATCGAGGTCAAATACGTTAAATCGCCGTTCCTGTACCAGATCGTGCGCCGTGGGGGCAGCGAACAACCACGTCAGGCGGCGGCGGTTGCCGAGGGTTCCTACCGAGAGGAAAAGCCCAAGCGCAAGGGTTTGTTTGGCGCGATATTTGGTAAGTAGGGGAGTGGCGCTGGTTGGCGCTGTAGCGTGATGGCCGGGGATACGGGGCGGTTTGCAGGAGCGCGAGCTGCCCCGTTTTTTGTATTGCGGGGATATGACATCCGAATGGTCGTAGGGTTTCAGCTAAATGGCTATTTACTTGAGTTGATGAATGTTCAGTACCAACATTCCTTCTGCTGCAACAAGTTAACCCTCGGGTCAATTTATGACATTGCTGATGTTGTTTATGGAGCAGCGTTCAAGTCTGCCTTGTTTAACGAGGAAAAGGTAGGGTATCCCCTGATCCGCATACGTGATTTGAGCACCTTCTCTCCGCAGTATTGGACAAATGAGGCTCATCCAAAAAGGGTATTCGTACATCCTGGTGACGTTTTAGCGGGAATGGATGCCGAATTCACGCCATGTCTCTGGCAGGGTGAAATGGCTGTACTGAATCAGCGAGTTTGCCTGTTCGAGCCCGCTGCCAATTCGGGAGTTTCAAGAAGTTATTTGCTTATGGCATTGAACCCATTGTTGGCTTTCATCCAGAACTACGCCTCTGGTACTACCGTCGCGCATATGGGAAAAGGCGATTTGGAAGCGTTGAACGTGCCTATTCCTGCAAGAGGAGATCTCGAGAGGTTTAATACTATTGCAGAGCCATTGAGAGAACAGATTGTTCAGAATTCGACACAGAACCGAAAACTGGCTGCTCTTCGTGACGCTCTTCTCCCCAAACTTATGTCGGGCGAGATCGACGTCTCAAGGGTCGATTTTACGCAGCTAAATAGCCATTTACTTCACTATGTACAACGCGCCGTCCACACTGTGGCTATCGTACTCGACGAAAGGAACAGCGTGGAAACTGTCATCAATACCGTACTTTCGGAAATGCAGGGCCTTCTCGACCCACACCAGCTCAAACATCTAACCATTACGCTTAGACGGGTACTCGGATCGAAACAAACAGAGCCAGGGCAAGATCTGCTTGCGCTCTTTCTCACCGCTAAAGAGGTCGAGGGATGCTCTCCTAAAACCATTGCATACTATGAGGCAACCCTACGGCATATGAACACAGCGCTTGCTAAGCCCTATACCCAGGTTGAGAGCGACGACTTGCGCCGCTATCTCAATGATTACGAGGTGAAACGCGGTTCTAGTAAGGTCACAATCGATAATATACGTCGTATCATGTCGAGCTTCTTTTCGTGGCTTGAAGATGAGGATTACATTGTGAAAAGTCCTGTAAGGCGCATTCGTCGCGTCAAAACAGCTCAAGTAACCAAAGAGGTGCTTAGCGATGAGGAACTGGAGGTATTGCGAGACGCCTGTGAGTCCAAGCGAGATCTTGCCATCGTTGATCTACTCGCTTCGACGGGCATGCGTATTGGCGAACTTGTGCGACTCGACAGGAAGGATGTCAATCTGCACGAGCGCGAATGCCTTGTAATGGGAAAGGGAAATAAGCAGCGCCCCGTTTACTTCGATGCGCGCGCTAAGCTTCATCTTACGGAATATCTTTCGAGCCGTGCTGACAAGAGTCCTGCATTATTTGTCGCGCTCGATTCCTCAGCTCGACGTATTACGGTGGGGAGCATAGAGCTCCGTTTACGTGACCTAGGCAGAAGTGCCGGTATCAACCGCGTTCATCCGCATAAGTTTCGCCGTACGCTTGCCACCCATGCAATCGACAAGGGAATGCCCATAGAGCAGGTGCAAAAGCTGTTGGGCCATGCGAAAATAGACACAACCATGTACTACGCCATGGTTAATCAGAGCAATGTGAAAGCTTCGCACAGGAAGTATTTGGAATGAGCTGGACGCAAAAGACCTTGGGAGAGATTGTTAATCTAAAAAGGGGGTTTGACCTCCCTTCCAGCAGCAGGGTTGATGGCCCCTATCCGGTTTTCTCATCTTCGGGACAAACGGGCACGCATTCGGAAGCCGCCGTTAAGGGTCCATGCGTCGTAACTGGACGCTACGGAACTATTGGCCAAGTTTTTTTCTCTGATGCAGCTTGCTGGCCATTAAATACGTCTTTGTACTCGACAGACTTTAAGGGCAATGATCCTAAGTTCGTTTATTACCTACTCAAAACTATTCCATGGCGAGACTACTTAACTGCAAGCGCCGTGCCGGGCATAAATCGCAATCACGTTCATCTATGCCCGGTCTGTGTTCCGGATCACGAAACACAGACCGCTATTTCTGGCGTCCTGGGTTTACTGGACAATAAAATTGAACTCAACACTAAGCTAAATGGCTATTTACTTGAGTTGATGAATGTTCAGTACCAACATTCCTTCTG
>UQXP01000008.1 GCA_900545055.1 uncultured Collinsella sp. | reverse complement strand
CCTCCCAAATCGTCCTCGGACATGTCAGGCCCCCGCTGCGCGCTTCGCGCGGCGGGGTCCTTCCGTCCTGCGGAAAGATTTGGGAGGAAAGCCCTGGGGCCTCCTGCGGTAACTAGGGAGGCCGAGGCTATTCGCCTTCTCGCTGCAAGTGCGTGGGCTGAGATTTTGGGATGTTGCAGGCTCTTAGCTGAGAGTAGCACTGACATTTGTCCTAAAATGGCTGGTCGTTAGGGGTTGCTACCGGTAGTTGCGGTAGGGTTGGGGCAGATTCTAACTAGAAATGGTGGTCGCTACCGGTTGTTCTCGGCATACTCGGCTCATTCGATTCGACCATCAAACGAAAGGAACCACCATGGATCTTGCGATGGCGCAGCGCCTCATCGATCGCCGTAAAGCTGCCGGCCTTTCTCAGGAGGCGCTTGCTGCCCAGCTGGGCGTAAGCCGCCAGGCTGTTAGTAAATGGGAGCGCAGCGAGTCCTCACCCGATACCGATAACCTCATTGCGCTCGCCGCGCTGTATGGCGTGTCGCTGGATGAGCTGCTATATGGGGAGGCGGTGGCTAGCGCTGATGACTCACAGGCTGATGATGAGGCACAGAACAGCAACGCCGGCACCAAAGCTTCAGATAAGGCTGAAGAGGCTGAGGCTTCTACTGAGCACGCTGATTGCAGCGATAAGCCACTTGTCGATATTTCCCTCGCGCGCGGTATCCACGTCATTGATCCCAATAAAGGCGAGGAAGTCCATGTTGGTTGGAGCGGCATCCATGTGACCAACGAGCGCAAGGGCGAAGAGGTGCATGTGGGGCCGGACGGCGTGCATATCGATACGCTTGAGGACGATGGACATAGCGTACGCACCAATGACGACGGCACCGTCACCATCGACGGCGAAACGTTTTCCAGCTGGAAGGAAGCACACGACAAGCTCGACCATCATGGCAAGCATTTCCACACCAAGGTCGGACGTGCATGGAACAAATTCCCCTTCCCCGCACTTGTTACTCTCGCCTATCTGGTGCTCGGCATTGTCTACGGCACATGGGGCATGGGGCTTTTCCTCGTCTTTCTGGTTCCCGTCTACTACGCGATTGGTGACTTCATCGATCGGCGCCACCTGTCTAAGCTGATCGAGGCCATCTACCCGGCAGCCGCCATCGCTTGGTTCCTCTACATGTGGCTCTGTTTGGGACAGCCCCATCCTGCATGGATCATCCTCATCACGATTCCCGTCATAAAGGCGCTCATGCGCTGGTGCCGCAAACAATGGAAGCACCGCAAACAGGCCTAACACGCTCCGACCCACCAGCACCCAACCGCCCCCGCCCTTCTCCTAAGTTGCGGTGAGATAGGGACTGTTTTGAAGCTCCAAAGCGCCAAACAGTCCGTATATCACCGCAACTTACAAACAACTGGGTCAGTTCCGGCACGGAGATTAGCATTGAGCTGACCGCGCACCAAGAAAAGGGCCTATTTACTACGTTTAACTCGAGAGGGCCGACCATACCCGCCTTTTCCGAAAACTGGCAAGCCCTCTACCTGCGGTTTTAATTTCATAATCTTTGTCACGGTCGAGGGTGTGGTAGCAAACGTAGTAGATAGGCCCATTTTGTGGCATACGACCCATACAAGCCCAATCTCGAAGGCCAAAGAGAGCCTCTCATCCACGCCTGCGAGCGAAAACCAAATAGAATGAAAGGCAAATGGAAAGCCCGTTTGACGGGGCAAACGCCGGGCCACCTAATGGTTGTCCGGCGTTTGCCCCGATAAAACCCGCCAAAATAAACCTGTCCCTTTTTGGCAGGCTACTCGGCGCTCTTGAGGGCGCCGACCATGTCGATCTTATTGAGGGTGCGATTGGTAGCGAGGTTGACGATGATCGTAAAGCCGAAGGAAAGCACCACGGCAAGCACGTAGCTCAGCGGCTCGACTTCGACGTCAAAGTACAATGACGGCATCTGCAAGATGTACGTAAAGCTCTCGGCCAGCGCACCACCCAGCGGTACGCCCAGCGTGGCTCCGATCGCCGTAAGAATCAACGTCTCCTTGTTGACGTAGTGATGCACCTCGCCACGGCGGAAGCCCAGCACCTTGATGGTCGCCAGCTCGCGTTCGCGCTCCGAAATATTCGTATTAGACAGCGTAAACACCACCACAAACGACAGGCACGCCGCCATAAAGGTCACAAGCACCACGACCGAGTTGATGATGGTGAAGTTGGCCTCATAATTCTCCCAATGCTCGGACGTACTCGAAATCGTAAGCCAACCGTCACTCTTAAGATTCTTGCTAAACGCAATCTGGTCGGCCGACGAACCCTTAAGCAGCACAAAGACGCCGTTAAGGCGTGCACTTCGACCGAACGCGCGCTCATAGGTGCCCTGCGTCATGTAAAGCGTGTTGCCCAGATAGTTGAGCGAGATGTCGCTGACTTTGACCTTGGCAACATTGAGCGACGAATCCTGGACGTGTGCCGTATCGCCCGGCTTGATCCCCAGCACCAGCTGAGAGCTCTTGCTCAAATACACGTCTCCGTCACGCAGGGCGAGCGGTTCTTTGGACTCATCCTCCAGGCGCACGTAATCGCCCAAGTCACCCGTGCGGTCGTCGGGAATCACGATGAGCTGCACGGTCTCGCTCTTGCCGCCAAACGTAAAGGTGACGTTGTCGGTCATAATCGGCAGGGTCGAGGTCACCGTCACGTTGGAATCATTGGCCGTGCTGCGCTCATCCAACGCCGCGCACGTCTGCGTAAAGTCATCGGGGTTGGCGACCGCCAGCAAGTCATAGCGCGTGATATGCCCGTACTGCTTGGGCGAAAGCGCGACCGACGTGTCGCGAATACCCATACCGCAGATCACAAGCGCGGTGCAACCCGCGATGCCAAAGATGGTCATAAAGGCGCGCTTTTTATAGCGGAAAAGGTTGCGTGCAGCGACCTTGTTCAAAAAGCCCATGCGGCGCCAGATAAAGCCGATGCGCTCGAGCAGAATGCGCGAGCCAGCGCGCGGGGCCTTGGGACGCATAAGCGAGGCCGGGGTCTCGGCCATCTCGTGGCGGCAGGCGATAATCGTGGCGCCCACCACGCCCACGGCAAACAGCGCCACCGAAACGATCGAGGACACGATGTCGTACGAAAGCAGCATCTGGGGCAGTGAGTACATGTCGTCGAACACCGTAAACAGGAACAGCGGCAGGCCCACAAATCCGATGATGTTGCCGAGCACGCCGCCGATCAGACAGGCCCACAGCGCATAGTCCACGTATTTGGACAGGATGCGTCCGCGCGAATAACCGAGCGCCTTATACAGGCCGATGAGTGTGCGTTCCTCCTCGACCATACGCGTGGCGGTGGTAAGGCTGATGAGCACGGCGACGATAAAGAAGATGAACGGGAACACCGTGGCGATGGCTTCAATTGACGAGCTATCGCTCTCCACGCTCGAGTAGCTTGCGATATTGCCGCGGTCCTGGATGTACCAGGTGCATTCGCCCAGATCGGAAAGCTCGGCGCGGGCATCGGCAAACTGCTGGTCGGCGGCGGCGCGGCGCTGATCCAGGTCGGCCTGCGCTTGCACGCGCTCCTCGCTGCCCTCTGCCATGCGATTGATGTTGTCCTGCTCAATCCCAAAGAGCATATTCGCCTGGCGCTCGGCCGCATCCAAGCTTGCCGGCGTGTCGACCGTCAGTTCCTGAGTGCGCGCCTTCTCACGCTCCTCGCGAATCTTCTCTATATTGCCCTTGACCTTGTTGATCTTTGCCGCGTAGGCATCCGAATAGGAGTTGAGGCTCTTGGCTCCCTCGACGATCACGTGGACCGCGGAGTAGGAAGAAGATGTCGCGGCGTCCTCGCTCACATAGAACTTATAGTCCGCCGCCGAAGCAGCGCGAAAGGCGTTGACTGTCGAGTCGGAGCTCACATCAGTGGGGTCGAGGACCTCGGCCGTAATGGTGTAATCGCCCGCGGCAAACTGGTCCTTGGCGCTTTGATTGGACGAGCTCGCGTCATTGGCGGCAAAACTCACCGTATCGCCGATTTTCTTGCCCGATGCCTTCAGGAACTTCGAAGTCACCGCGACTTCATCAGCGCTCTCGGGCAAATCGCCGTTCACGAGCACCGGCTGATCGATGTTCTCCTTGGAGAGACTCTGCACGACCACGCGCTCACGCGTTGTACCCACGGCGGTGTAGGCGGTCTCGGTGTAGATGCCCTCGGCCGTTTCGACGCCATCGACCTCTTGTATGGCGTCGAGATCATCGTCAGTCAGGCCATAGGTCGACTGCACGTTAATGTCATAGACATTTTGCTGGTCGAAGTAGGCATCAACCGAATCACACAGGTCCTCGCAACCCGCCTTAAGGCCGCACATCACGCTCACGCCAAGCGCGGTGATGACCACGATTGACAAGAAGCGCTTAAGACTGCCTCGGATTGTGCGGTAGATGCCACGGCGAAAAACCGTCGGCACCATATCGTTTGAGCTTTGGGCAGTGCGGTAGGTCGTAAAATCCTGCTCGCGCTCCGTGTTCTGCGCGTCGCGGCGTAGGCTGTTTTGGCGGTCTTGGTCCATGGGCGCTACCACTCGATCGTCTCGATAGGCACGGGATTTTGCTGGACCGTCTCGCTCTCCACGCGACCGTTCTTAAAGCGGATCAGGCGATCGGCCATGGGCGCCAGCGCGGAGTTGTGGGTGATGATGATGACCGTAATGCCCTGCTTGCGGCAAGTGTCCTGCAGCAGCTGCAAGATCTGCTTGCCGGTTTTGTAGTCAAGTGCGCCCGTGGGCTCGTCGCACAAAAGCAGCTTGGGGTTCTTTGCCAGTGCGCGGGCAATGGACACGCGCTGCTGCTCGCCGCCCGAAAGCTGCGCGGGGAAGTTGGCGAGGCGCTCACCCAAGCCAACCTGGCAAAGCGTTTGCTCGGCATCGAGCGAATCGGGGCAGATTTGCGCCGCAAGCTCAACATTTTCGAGCGCCGTCAGGTTGGGGACCAGATTGTAGAACTGGAAGACAAAGCCGACATCGGCGCGGCGGTATTCCACGAGCTGAGCCTCGTTGGCGGAGCTCACGTCGCGCCCGTCCACCGTCACGGTGCCGGAGGTCGCCGTATCCATGCCGCCCAGAATGTTGAGCGCCGTGGTCTTGCCGGCACCCGAAGCACCCAAAATGATGGCGAGCTCGCCGCGCTCGACCGTAAAGCTCGCGCCGTCGAGAGCGTGGATGCGGGCATCGCCCTCGCCGTATGCTTTGATGACGTCTTTGAATTCGATATAGGCCATCGATCGGTTCCCATCTGGTCGGATAACTCTTTAGTATTACCCATTTCGCACCGACCAAAAAGGGACAGGTTCATTTTGGCAGGTTTTATATGGGGAAACGGCAGCTATAGATGAGGCGCCGGGGAGGCAGAGAAATCATCGATTGGGTCAGGCCGACCGCCAAACACAACGCACGCATCTCAATCTGTCAGCCAAATCATTCGAACAGCTGTTCGTTTCTATGATATGATTCAGCTATCTAAGCAGGCCAATACGCAGAAAGGCGGCCAACATGGCGTTCGACTTTAAGAAGGAATGCAAGGAGCTCTACAAACCTGCAAGCAAGCCGAGTATCGTAACTGTCCCGCCTATGAGCTACGTTGCCGTTCGCGGAAAGGGCGACCCAAATACCGAAGGTGGCGAGTATCAAAACGCCCTGCCGCTGCTTTACGGCATCGCCTATACCGTCAAGATGTCGAAGAAAGGCTCAAGGAGTATCGAGGGCTATTTCGACTTTGTGGTACCTCCGCTCGAGGGTTTCTGGTGGCAAGACTCCCCGAGCGGCGACATCGATTATGTACGCAAGGACGATTTCAACTATATCTCGTGCATCCGCCTACCCGATTTCGTCACCCGAGATGACTTTGACTGGGCGGTCGCGGAAGCCACGGCCAAAAAGAAACTGGACTTTTCTGCCGTCGAGCTGCTTAAAGTTGACGAGGGTCTCTGCGTTCAATGCATGCATACCGGACCCTACGACAGCGAGCCGGCAACCGTAGACGCCATGCATGAATATGCGACCGAGCAGGGCTATGTCCCCGACTTCTCAGACACCCGTTTACATCACGAAATCTATCTTTCCGATCCACGCAAGTGTGCGCCGGAGAAACTTAAGACTGTGGTTCGTCATCCTATCAAGCGCGCTGAATAGCGTGGAGCGTCATTTCACGCGCTGGGTTTTAAGCCAGCCAACCAGCCGCCTCCTAGGCTGTCAAGCAATTATCTTGACGCGGCCCGTCGCATCTTATAAGTTTGTTTTGCTAAAGCTGGAAAGCCTCTCAACGATGCGCAACTCCAGCTCTTTTTCTATCAAGAGGCTTAATGAAATACCAGAAGTCGCGGATATCCATCAACGAACAAATAGCACTATTGACAGAAAACAAGGGTCTTAAGTGCTCTGATCAAAGCGAACTCGAGCGAGCTTTGGTCGAAGTCGGCTACTACAGGCAAAGCACTCGAACGCTACTCCTCGTACGCGCCCTCAAGCCGGAGCAGCCACTCCTTACGGTCGAGGCCGCCGGCATATCCGTTGAGCGACCCGTCGGCGGCAACCACGCGATGGCACGGCACAATAATCGAAACAGGGTTACGCGCGACCGCAGCCCCCACGGCACGGGGGGACACAACGGGCGCCTCGTTTCCCGGCACACGATGTCGAGCCGCAACACGCTGGGCGATCTCGCCATACGTAGCGACCTCGCCACGCGGAATAGAAAGCAGCTCGTACCAAACTTCACGCTGAAACGCCGTGCCAATCAAATGCAACGGCGGCGTAAACCGAGGTTCCTGCCCTGCAAAATAAGCATTCAGCCAAGCCCACGAACGCTCAAGCACCGAAGAAGCCGCACCATTTGCAGGACTCACCGACGACATGCCGCCAGCACCAGAAACTGCATCGGCGCCTTCAACATGTTCAGGATCTTCTTTGAGAAGCGTGGAGCCAAAATGCTCCTGTCCCTCAAACCAAAGCCCCGTCAGACCGCGGCCATCAGCGGCAAGCAAGATTTCGCCCAAAGGCGAAGCAAACGTCGTCGTGACCACCAGCGGCTCCTTTCAAAACTCCGCAACATAATACCGCGAATTGTGCAGACAACCCCAATCGACCCCAAAGTCACCCAAGGCAGCAGGCGCGCAGCGCCGAGGCCGCCGCCGGGACTAGGGCCCGCAACAGCCACGCGCCCCCACATCAGCCCAGCGGCCTCAACCAACAACGACCCCATCGCAGGCCGCTTGCAGCAGCGTCACCGCAGGCGGGGGCCGGGCTCAGTTTTCAGAACACTCCGCAGACCAGTGTGGCGCCTTGTCCGCGGCTCCGAAGGAGCAGGACAAGGCGCCACACATGGTCGAGGACGTTCTGAAAACTGAGCCCGGCCCCCGCCGGACAGGTCACACTACTCGCAGAGCAGCTTAGCGATCTGGACGGCGTTGGTTGCCGCGCCCTTACGGATTTGGTCACCGCAGCACCAGAAGGTAATGCCACGCGCGGCCTCCGGGTTCGAGATGTCGCGGCGCACGCGACCGACCCAAATCAGGTCCTGATCGGACGTATCCATCGGCATGGGGAAGCGGTCGTGCGCATCCTCGGCGCTCATGTCGTCAACCAGCTTCACGCCCGGAGCGGCAGCCAGCGCAACACGGGCCTCGTCAACCGTAATGTCACGCTCGAACTCGAGCGTAATGCTCTCGGAGTGCGAGCGCAGCACAGGCACGCGCACGCAGGTGCAGTTCACGCGCAGCTCGGGCAGGTGCATGATCTTACGGCCCTCGTTTTGCAGCTTCATCTCCTCAGAGGTAAAGCCCTCCTCCTTGACGCCGCCAATCTGCGGAATCAGGTTGCTCGCCAGCTGGGCGGCAAATGCGCGCGGCTCGGGAATCTCCTCGCCACGGCCCAGGGCAGCAAGCTGCGCTTCGAGCTCGGCCATACCGGGAGCACCGGCACCAGAAGCCGCCTGATACGTCGAGACGATCATGCGCTTCACGCCGGCAAGCTGATGCAGCGGCCACGTGGGAACCAGGCCGATGATGGTCGCGCAGTTGGGGTTGGCGATAAGGCCGTGATGCCACTTGATGTCGTCGGCATTGATCTCGGGCACGACCAGCGGCACCTCGGGATCCATGCGGAAGGCATGGCTGTTGTCGACCACGACGGCGCCGCGCTTTACGGCCTCGGGCAGCAATTCCTTGGCGATATCGTCGCCGGCAGCGCCAAGCACAATGTCACAGCCCTCAAAGGCCTCGGGGCAAGCCTCTTCGATCACGATTTGCTCGCCGCGGAACTCAACGGTCTTGCCCGCGGAGCGTGCGCTTGCCAACAGCTTGAGCTTGCCGACCGGGAACTCCTGCTCGTTGAGGCACTCGAGCATCTGGGTGCCCACGGCTCCCGTCGCGCCCAAAATAGCAACCGTGTACTGTTTCATGCTTCCCCCTTTAAAGGTTGTGGCTTTTGCCCGCATGCCGAGCAGGCCGATTATTGTTGCCAGTTTATACAAGAACGGGGCGGGCACGAAACCCGCCCCGTCGAAACGAAACCGAAACGAAACGCCCCGCCGTAGATTTTGAGGCAACTCCCAAAAATCTAGCGAGATAGCAGCTACTTGTGGAGCGCAGCCAGAGCGGGATCGACCGGCGCGGAAGCCTCCAGGTCGGAGACCTTCACAATGCCGTTCTCATCGGAGAAGGCACGGTAAATGGTCCGAATCGCCAGGTCGAAGTCCTTCTCCTCGACACCGATGATGATGTTGATCTCGTCACAGCTCTGCGAAATCATACGCACGCTCACGCCCGCCTGGCCAAGCATGCCAAACAGGTGGCCAGAGATGCCGGCACGACCGCGCAGGTTGCGGCCAACGGTCGCGATAAGCGCCAAGCCCTCGACAACCTCGATCTCGAGCGGCTCGACCTCCTGCTGAATGTCGCCCACGAGCGAGTACAGCGAATCGTGAACGTCCTGCTCCTGCACCACGGCGCCAAAGCGGTCGACACCGGTGGGCATGTGCTCGACGGAAACGTCATAACGCTCGAACACCGAAAGCGCACGGCGCATAAAGCCAACGCGGGGCTTGGTGCGGTCGCGGGCCACGTTGATGGCGACAAAACCGCGCTTGCCGGTCACGCCGGTAATGATGGGCTCTGCCTCGCCCTCATCAGCCGTCTCGCTAATGATGGTGCCGGGGTCCTGCGGCGCATTGGTGTTCTTGATGACCAGCGGAATGCCTGCCTCGCGCACGGGGAACACGGCCTCCTCGTGCAGGACGCTCGCACCCATGTACGAAAGCTCGCGCAGCTCCTCGTAGGTAACGCGCGCAATGGGCTGAGCCTCGGGAACAATACGCGGATCGGCAGAATAGAAGCCCGAGACATCGGTCCAGTTCTCGTACAGGTCGGCGCCCAGGCACTTGGCCAGGATCGAGCCGGAAATATCGCCGCCGCCACGGTCGAGCAGCTTGATCTGGCCCTCTCGCGTCGCGCCGTAGAAACCAGGCATAACAAAGCCGCCCTGTTGACCGTACTCCTGCACCAGCTCGGAGGTGCGATTCATGCTGAGCGTACCGTCGTGATGGAACGCCACAACCGTCGCGGCGTCCAAGAACGGCAGGCCCAGGTATTCCGCCATCAGGCGAGCGGTGAAGTACTCGCCACGGCTCACGAGCTCCTCGGTAGAGTAGCCGCCCGAGCGGGCGCGCTCGGCAAAGGCCGCGAACTCCTCGCGGATGGGATAGGTGAGCTCCAACTCGTCAGCGATATCAAAATAGCGCTGGCCGATGTCCTCGAGTAGTTCCTCGCACGACACGTGATACTTAACGTGCGCGTTAACCAGGTAGAGCAGGTCGGTTACCTTAGTGTCGCCCTTAAAGCGGCGGCCGCAGGCGGAAACCACCACAAAACGGCGGGCAGGGTCGGCATCGACGATGGCCTTGATCTTCTTGAAGTGTTCGGCGTCGGCGACCGACGAGCCGCCAAACTTGGCAATCTTAATCATGGGCTTGAGGTTACCTTTCTAAAAGCCTCTGCAAACCTGTTTTGCGCGCTCTGATACCATGGTTTCACCGATTGGGTCCAAGGCATCCGAGGAGCAGTGTTATATGGGAACTTATCATAGTACACGAGGACGCACTTTATCGTGCTCAAGTAAGGTGGCAATCCACACCGGCATCGCTCCCGACGGGGGTTTGTTTGTCTCGGACGAGCTCGGCACCCAGCAGGTCGATATCAGCTCGCTTGTAGATAAATCGTACTTTGAAATCGCTCAAGATGTGTTGGGAATGTTACTGAATGATTACACGGCCGAAGAAATTTCGGCGTGTGTCGACGAGGCATACCGCGGCACGTTCGCGAGTGAAGAGGTTACGCCGCTCGTCAAACTCGACGCTGCGCCGGGCGCTGACGCCCCTCAGACCTATGTGATGGAGCTCTTTGGCGGCCCCACAAGCGCCTTCAAGGACGTCGCCCTGCAGATGCTCCCCCGTCTGATGGCCCGCACTTCCGCCAAGGACGGCGGCGCCGAGCGCATCATGATTGTCACCGCCACGTCGGGCGACACGGGCAAGGCCGCGCTCGCCGGTTTTGCCGACGCTCCGGGCACGGGCATCACCGTCTTTTATCCCGAGGGCAAAGTCAGCCGCGTGCAGAATCTGCAGATGTCCACGCAGGAGGGCGATAACGTCGCCGTCTGCGGCATCCGCGGCAACTTTGACGACGCCCAGAGCGCCGTCAAGCGCATCTTTGCCGATAAGGAGCTTGCCGAGCGCCTGGAGGCCGCCGGCACGGTGCTTTCGAGCGCCAACTCCATCAACGTCGGCCGCCTGGTACCGCAGGTCGTCTACTACTTTGCCGCCTATGCGCAGCTGCTGCGCGCCGGCGCCATCGAGGCCGGCGACGCCGTGGAGTTCTGCGTACCGACCGGCAATTTTGGCGATATCCTGGCCGGCTACTATGCCAAGCGTATGGGTCTGCCCGTCGCCAAGCTCGTCGTGGCGAGCGACAAGAACAACGTGCTTGCCGACTTCCTGACCACCGGCGTTTACGACCGTAACCGCCCGTTCTTCACGACCATCTCGCCGTCGATGGACATCCTTATTAGCTCCAACCTGGAGCGCATGCTGTACTTCCTGTCCGACGGCGACTGCGAGCTCGTTGCCGGCCTTATGGAGCAGCTTGCCCAGACGGGTCGCTACGAGGTTCCCGCCGACCTGCTGGCAAAGATTCAGAGCGTCTTTGGCTGCGGTTGGGCCAGCGAGGACGAGGTCCGCGCTGCCATCAAGAGTTGCTGGGATGCGAACGGCTACGTGATCGACCCGCACACCGCTTGCGGCTATCACGTCTTTGAAAAGGTCGCCCCCGCCGAGGGCGCCAAGGCCCGCGTGCTGCTTTCGACCGCCAGCCCCTACAAGTTCCCGCGTGCCTGCTGCGACGCCCTGGGCCTCGACGTTCCCGAGGATGATTTTGAGGCCATGCGCGTACTCGAGCAGGCCACCAACACGGTCGCCCCGACCCAGCTCGCCGAACTCGAATCCAAACCCGTCCGCTTCGAAGACGTCTGCGACGTCGATGAGATGGCAAGCTACGTCGAGTCCGCAGCAAAACGAATGAGCACCAACTAGATCCCTCATTAAGCGCCGGCGAAAGCCGGCGCACCTTCTTTTTATTTAGCTTTCGGGATGATGACGAGCATGCGAGCGGGTCTGGCCGTTTAGTTCGTCGCGAGTTCCGCACGAGCCGGAAAGCACTTAATGTGCTTTCCGAGCGAGCCAGGACTGCCCGAGCAGCGAACTAAACGGCCAGACCCGCCCAGGAGGACCCACATGATCAAAATCACCGTCCCAGCAACAAGCGCCAACTTGGGCATTGGCTACGATACCCTCGGCATGGCCGTCAGCCTCTACTCGCACTTCACCTTCGAGCGCGCCGACAAGCTCACCATCACGGGCTGCCCCGAGGAATTCCAAAACGAGAACAACCTGGTCTACGTGAGCTTTGTCGATGCACTGGCCGCGTGGGGCGAGCCGGCTTTCCCCGTTGCCATCGACATTCAAACTGATGTGCCCGTCGCCCGCGGCCTGGGTTCCAGCTCCACCTGCGTCGTCGCTGGCATCATGGCGGCCGCCGCGCTGACGGGCCACACCGTCGACCGCGCCGAGCTCGTCCGCATTGCCACCGAGGTCGAGGGCCATCCCGATAACGTCGCCCCCGCTATCCTGGGCGGCGCCGTCTGCTCCTTTACGCCAACCGACTCGCTGCCCCAGTGTCTGCGCTACGAGGTAAGCGACAAGCTTCGTTTTATTACCGTAATTCCGCCCTACGAGGTGCATACGAGCGAGGCGCGCAAGGTTGTGCCGCAGGAGATTCCACTCTCCACCGCCGTATGGCAAATGGGCCGCATCGCCGGCATGACGCGCGGCCTGGAGACCGGCGACCTTGACCTGATTGCCGCCGCCAACGACGACCGCATCCAGGAGCCCTATCGCCGTCGCCTCATCCCCGACTACAACGCCGTGCGCGACACCTGCCTTAACGGCGGCGCCAAGACCATCTGGATCAGTGGTTCGGGCTCGACCCTTATGGCTGTGACCGACGACACGATCGTGGCAAAGTTCCTGCAGGTCAAGCTGCGCGAGCAGTTCCCTAAGTGTGATACGCATATTCTGACGTGCGACACGGAAGGCGCCCAGATCGAATACCTGTAGTCGCCGTCCCGTATACCCGCCGGGGAGGCCAGGGGCTTTGCCCCCAAATCGTCCTCGGACACGGCAGGACCCCCGCTGCGCACTTCGTGCGGCGGGGTCCTGCCGTCCTGCGGAAAGATTTGGGGGCAAAGTCCCTGGCCTCTCCTACGTTAACTTCGCTGGCAGCGGCTACAGGAACCTACGCTCTGGAAAGTCGCCGGGCTGATTTTTTGGCTTCTATTTGATAAAGGCGCACTTCCCAGCATCTCATTCGCCTTATAGCTCTGTTTTAATTTCTAATTGATGATCGATACGTGACGTCATCTAATTATCTTCGCTACTCAAAACAGCCCCAAGTTTACGTACTAGCGTCTCAACAGTAATTCCGAGTGCGTCCGCATAGACAAACTGCTCATAAACCCTAAGGCTGCGTTCCCCGGTCTCGACCTTTGAGATGAACGATTGAGGTACCCCCAGTTTCTTTGCGAGTTCAACCTGAGTGATACCTTGCTCCCGACGAATCTGGGAAAGGCATTTTCCGCATGTCCTGTTAGCATCAACGTTCATGCCGTTTACGCTATATTCCATTTTGATATATCCCAAACTGGGATATATTTATGTCACCAGCCATTCCGCTTATCAAAAATGCCCATCGCAGATTCATAGCTAGGAAGGAGCCTCGATAAACATGAATGACGAGATGAAGGAGCCCGACGAGGAAAAAGCACTCAGCAAGTCCGACGAGCGGAAGCCGGATTTCAAAGCCGAGCAGTTTTCTGATGGTGCTAGCGGCACCCCCTCCTCTGAAAATCCGCCATCAAACGAAGATGACGGCGCACGCAAAAATGAAGAAAACGACTCACTTCTAACGCGGGCCATTCATAAATTAGGCAATAAAAAACGAGCGGCAATCGCAGCTGCCGTGGCAGTTGTCATCATCTTCAGTTTGCCCATGCTGTTTCCTCAATTGTTTTGTAGCCACAAGCTATGGGCCAATGCAACCTGCACTAGCCCCCGTGTATGCAAAAGTTGCGGCAAAACCGAGGGAGAACCTCTCGGGCACGAATGGGAAGAAGCAACTTGTACGACACCGAAGACCTGCCAGCGTTGCGGCGAAACGAAAGGGGAGCCACTCGGACACCAACCGGGCTCGTGGACCAAAGAAGTCGACTACGTAGATGCCACTTCGAAGGAAATACGAGAATGCGAGAGATGCGGAGAGGTCGTTGACACCCGCAACGAGAAGGAAATCACATCTTTTCTTGGCGACGGAAAGTTTTCAATTTCACCTGAAGGCTTTATTGATCGACTTAACGAGGAATTCTCCGATATCCCCAATTGCAGCAGCATGAATGCGGATTACGAACTAGACGATAGCGGCATGGGACTCGAACTTCAGATCAAAAACGGTTCAAAGATTGCCGGTATTGGAGGCTTCTTTTCGGACTCGAGTAACCCGGTGCTACTCAGCTATCTTGGATCCGAAAACTGCTTCAAAAACATAGTCATGTACTTCGAAAACTCCGACTATGCCGCGGCGACAGCATTGGCAACTATACAGGCAATCGATCCAACACTTTCGTTTTCAGACGCCAAGGAAGTTGGTGCTGCCTGCGTAGATACGCCAACTGTCAAAAATGGAATTACGTACGCAATCGTAGCTTCGAATGGAGAGTACTGGCTAAGCGCTCGAATTGAATAATTTTCTTTGATTACTAAATTCAGACGCCTCTTACTCGCGACATATTAAAACTCAACCCCTGGCAGCATCGTCAATCAAAATTGCCCCGCCGAGCACTTTAGCTTGGCGGGGCATTTCAATATGAAAGCGGATTTAAATATCAACAAGGCCTGCACGCTCCAACGAGACAGCCGGCTTCGCTGTTCTGATTGCTCGAAGTGCATCTTGAGCAATCAGCGGCTTGCATCTCTTTTAGGCTGCGCTGGTTTCTTTGTATTCGAAGACTGGCTCTAGGAGATCTTCGATGTTGCAGTGGAGGGCTTTTGCTATGGCTCTTACGCTTGTTACCGAAGCTTCATTGATGTTTCTCTGGCGCTGCTCGTACATTTGGATTGAGCGGAGTGATACGCCCGATTCGTATGCCAGGTCTTGCTGGGTTTTCTTAAGCCTCTTCCTTGCTAGCGCCAGTTTGGTTTGACGAGGTGTTTTCTTCGCTATATCGCAAACAAGACGCGCCACACGCTCCTCTGAGGCTTCGTGCCAGGGGTAATATATATTGCACAGCGCATCGAACGGAACGGCATGCAGCAGGTCTTCGAAAGACTCGCCCAGACGCCATTGCAGATATGCCAATATCCAGCCCGTCCAATACTCCGGCGTCTTCTCAAAACGATAGGTGCGGCCCGGTATAGACCCGCTTTGATATCCCGACCTTTCGGCGATAAGTGCGAACAGCTCAACACCTGATTTTCCCGATACGACCCATGCGTTGCCGCGCTCAAACTCGCGAGCTACGCCGCTCAGGCAAAAGAGCTCAGCGATCTCGGACCCTTCCGCTCCATAGTCGTTCACGGCATAGTCAAAGCAGTCGCCAAGGTTGTTCATTGCGTCCTCGAGGTAGTAGACGGGGTACGTCCTACTCGGACCACAACTCGTTAACTCTTGGATCATCCAAATCAACCCTCCCCGCCATTAAATCCTTGATGTCGATACCTTCAGAATCAAATCCATTTACCGTGTCCAAGTACTTGCGCCGAGCGTTCTGCTCTCGCTCAAAACGCTTGGGATAAAACTCAGATCCCGAAGCCGGCTTCCAATCGCAGAATCTAATCGCCGAGAATGCGCGCTCACTCATAAGAGCATATTGAATGCCTAGATCGCCCAGGCGCATAATGCGCTGAAGTTGTCGGAGCGAAATCATGCCATTAACAAACTGCCTTGCAAAAGAAAAATACGAGTCGTCGGCACGATAGCCCCGAATAACGTCGTAAGAAGAAATATCAATCAAACAGTTATCAAGCAGAAATCGAAGTCCGTCGCGTGCTAGCGGCGTCGAGACATTAAACTCCCGGTTGTCGGCCAAAATCGCAAGCCAATTGAGGATTGAAAACTCCCCAGACTCTAAATCCAAGACCGAAAGGCCATCTAAATCAAGTTCATATCGATTTGCAATGCCATCCGACTCGGTCCGACATGCCCACTCCATTGCCATTTCCTCATGTGGCGTGCAATAAAACCCACACCCATAGTCATTAAATTGTCTGCATTTACCCAACGACGGATGCTCGACAACAACCTCCGACCCGTGCCAAAGCTCCATATCGACCTCCAAACAAAAATATCACCCCAGTGATAGTGTACCAACAACTATCACTGGGGTGATATAGATAGATGCAAACTATTGCCTGCCAAGAGCCCTTACTAGAGGCAAGCCTCGGCGATGCGCTTTTTGAGTTCGTCGATGCCGGTGCCGGTCTGGGAGCTTGTAATGATTACGTTCTCGGCTGGGACGTTGAGTTGCTTTTTGATGGCTGCTGCCTGGCGGGCCTGCTGGGTGCGGCTGAGCTTGTCGGCCTTGGTGAGGCAGACGATAAAGTTGAACTCGTTGCCCTGCAGGTAGTCGATCATGTCATGGTCGAGCTTGCTCGGGTCGTGACGAATATCCACCAGCGACACGACCAGGTTAAAGCTGCGCTCCGAGTCGAAGAAGTCGCCGATAAGTTCTGCCCAACGGTCGCGCTCGGCCTTGGAACGACGGGCGAAACCATAGCCCGGCAGGTCGACGAAGTGCACGTCGTCAGCCTCAAAGAAGTTGATGTTGCTCGTCTTTCCCGGCGTGCTCGAAACCTTGACGAGGTTCTTGCGGCCAAAAAGCTTGTTCATGATCGACGACTTGCCCACGTTGGAGCGGCCGACGAAGCTCACCTCGGGGCAGGTGGACTCGGGAATCTGCGAAACCTTGCCATAGCTGGCAACGAACTTGGCAAGCTGGTAGTTAATGGAATCGGCCATGGACACTCCTTGGTCGTAGGTTCTTACAAAAGAGCGCGCTAATAAATAGCAGCGATACGGCGAACGATATCGAGCGTAATGCCACTCGCGGTACGGGCATACTCGAACAGGTCGAACTCGCGGTCGCAAATCGCATCGTACGCCTCGTCACAATTATCGCTGATAGCGCGCAACACCAGGCAATCGACACCATTTTTAGTTGCGACATGGGCAATCGCCGCGCCCTCCATGCCGACACAATCGGCGTGCGTCGCCCCGATAGCGTCGTTGCGCATGGCGGTGCCCGTCACAAAACGGTTGCCCGTGGCAATCGTGCCGACCAGGAACTGCTTTGCGCCCTCGTTCGAGGCGGCTGCATTTGTCGAAGCGTTGACAAAGCCACGCTCAGAAAGCACATCGGCAGCGATATCGACCAGCGCAGGCGTCGAGCCAAACTCCTCGAGCCCCGGTGCAGACTCGGCGATAAGCGCGGTATCGGTATCCAGATAGCGCAGGCGTTTGCCGATGACCACGTCGTCGATATGGAGCTTGGGGTTCAAACCGCCCGCGATACCCGAAAGCACAACTGCCTGCGGAGCATACTTGCTAATGAGGTGCTGTGTTGCGGCGGCAGCGTTTACCGTGCCCATGCCCGCCGTCGTGGCGACAATCGACAGACCATCGAGCCCGCCGGTCACAACGTTCAAGCCCGCCTCCTGTACCATGCAAACGTTACTCAACTCTTCCTTAATCTGCATGATCTCTTTTTCGAGTGCACCGATAATTGCGATGGTAGCCATGCCATTCCCCAAACCTATACGAAATTCTCAACCACGGTATGGTACCAGCATTTTGTTTGACCTCGTCAAACGAACACGCTATGCCAGCGTAGCTCGCGTATCAAAGAACGCCTTAGCAATCGCAGCCACCAGCTCACTCGAGCGATCGCTCCACGGCATCGATGTCATGACGCTCATGACATAGGTACGGCCATCGATGTCGACAAGGCCCGCATCGCATGTCGAATAGCAACCATCCTCGCTAATCCAGCCTGCCTTGTTGCGCACCAAAGCCTGCTCGTCGGCAATCCCATCACGGATAAATGAGCGCGATGTTGATGACAGCAGTTCAGATAACCACTGGGAGGTCTCACTGCCACAGCTCAGATACTCGCTCATCTCGCGCCACAACTTGGCCGAGGTGCGCGGGCAATAAGTGGGGAAATCACTCATCGGATCGAGTGCGGTATCGCAATCGACGCCAAGACCGACAATCCAATCCTCGTAACCGACACGGTCAAACGCCGCACGCAACGCGATAAACGAATCGTTGTCCGAATTAACGACCGCGGCCTCGATCAGGTCGCGCACCGTCTGCCAGCCCATGTTGTAGCCACCATAGGTGCCAAGGGAATCATCGAGTGAGACCTGGCCCGTCTCGACCAGAGATTCGCAGACGTAGAGCACATAGAGCGCCTTATAACTGCTCGCACCGTACACCTCGGCGTCCGCGTTATACGTCACGCCCTTGCCGCTCGACAGATCGTAAAACACCACGCCCACATCGCCCAATTCCTGGGCCTGATCAAGGGCGTCTTGGAGCGCGGCAAGGCTCTCATCCTCCAGGGCGGGGATCTGGTCATCAACCAGTGAGAAGGTCTTCACGGTATCGCCTGAGGGAATATCGTTAAAGTCCGCCTTCGAAAGCCTCGTCTTGAGGCTCGCCGTCGACAGGGTTTGACTTGCGGTGGCTTTAGATTCAGAGACCTTCTCGTTTTGCAGCTGTACCGTTGACGCGTCTGAGTGTGCCATTCGCTCCGAGGCGTAGGTTTTAACGGTAATTCCGAGGATAATAACCGCCAACGTTAGCATCCCAATGGCGGCAATCTTCGTCACGTGGATGCAAGCGTCAGCGAGGCCACGCGAAGGCGTGCCCTTCGTCTCATATCTGCTGCCATGCTGCGGCACATACTCGTCCCGCGATGCGTTGTTTCGCACGTGGTCTCCTGACTGCTACCGTTCATATACGAGCAGCATAATACCGAGCAGGCATTTCTTTCCAAAGATATTCAGCAGCGTTTAAGGTGTCTTTAAAGAAACCACAAGCGTATTTATCCAAATGGCACGATTCTGTTGCGCATCTCCGCCCAAAACGCAGTTGCGGTGGAATAGTTCCTGTTTAGGCGGCATAAGCCGAAAAACGAGAACTATTCCACCGCAACTTGACGGGGCTCTTTGGAAATCAACTTGGTGCCCAGGGGCACTCATTTAAGTCTGTCCCCAATGAGTGCCCTTGGGGAGCGAAAATGGCTCGCTAGCCGATGGCGTTTTTGAGTTCCGCGCGGCGCTTTTTCATGCCCGTCATGACGGCGTTGCGCAGCTCGGGCATGCGCGCGGCATCCATCTGTGGAACGCCCTCGAGCTTATAGGGAATGCCCAGTTGCTCATACTTGACGACACCCATCGTGTGATACGGCAGCATCTCCAGGCCAACCACGTTATGCCACGGGGCGATTAGACGACCGAGCGCCTCGCACTCCTCAACCGTATCGGTGATACCCGGCACCACCACATGGCGGATAACGACCTTAATCTTGCGACGCGCGAGCTCATCACCAAACGCCAGAATGCGTGCGGGATCGCAACCGGTCAGCTTTTTATGCTCGACGGGATCGGCGTGTTTAATGTCAAGCAGCACCATGTCGGTCTCGTTGAGTACGGCATCGAACTTCTCGGGATGCGCGGGATCGAACGCATAGCCGCAGCTATCCAAGCAGGTATGCACGCGACCATCGGGGTTATTGTGCATGGCGCGGAACAGGTCGGCTAAAAACGCGGGCTGCAAGAGCGGCTCGCCGCCGGATACCGTAATACCACCGCTGCGGTAAAACTCATGGTTGCTCTGGAATTCGTCCATCAGGTGCTCAACGGTCACCATCGTGCCGCCGTTAACCGACCAGGTATCGGGGTTGTGGCAATACGCACAGCGCATGGGACAGCCCTGAACAAACACTACAAAGCGGATGCCGGGTCCATCGACCGTTCCCATCGTCTCAATCGAATGCACGCGGCCCAGGGCAAACGCAGAGTCCTCGGGACGAGCGTCCACACCCTCGAGCGTCATCTCAGCCATTCCCGCTACCTTGCCTCTCATTGGTTTTAGTTACATAAATACCAGAGTCATTCTAGCCCATATGCATAATGGCAAAACGGTTTAGCGGTCAATTGGGTTGTTCTATTTGGCTCCACGCAAGAGCGGCGGGAAGGTTGTCACAACCCGCCCGCCGCCGAGGCAATAGAAATCGATAGACGCCAGGCCTTACGCCTTGAGCGTGAGCACCGCGCCGAAGGCGGTCGGGCCGCAATGGCTCGAGATGACGCCGCCGACCTGAGTCCAGGTAACGTCCTTAAAGCCCAGGTCGTGCGCATAGATTTCCATGTCGTCGCGCAGCTCCTCGGAAAGGCCTACCGAATACGCCAGGCCAATGTGCGAGTAGTCAATCTCGCCCTTGGCAACCATGTGGTCAATAAAGGCACGGGCGCATTTGAGCATAGAGCCGCGGAACTTCTTGGTCGCCACAAACTTACCGCCCGTTACCTCAATGCAGGGCTTAATCTTGAGCAGGTGGGCACCAAGGAACGCGACGTTGGACAGACGACCGCCCGCCTTAAGAAAGGCCAGGTCGGTAGGAACAAAGCCCAGCAGCACGCGGTCCATCACCGAATTGGTGAAGGCGAAAATTTCGTCAACGGTGGCATCGGGATGAGCCTCGATGAATTTGGCAGTCTCGACGACAACGAGCGACTGACCTACCGAGACAAAGCGCGTGTCCATGGAGTAGACGTAATCGCGACCCTTGGCGGCGATCTTCGATGATTGATGCGAGCAGGTCGTGGCCTCGGAATACGCGAGATGCAGAATAGTCGCGTCGGGCTGCTCGGCATGGATACGGTCATATACGTGCGCAAAATCTGCAGGCGCGCAGCCACTCGTCTTAGGCATAACACCGAGCTCGTTGCAGCGCGAGTAAATCTCGAGCGGATCGATTGAACCATCTTCAACGGTCTCGTCACCAATCGTAACATGCATGGGCACGCGCACGATGCCGTAGCGCTCGCAGAGCTCCGGCGTCACATCCGACCCAGACTCAACCACGATTACGTACTTGCCCATTCTTATCACGACCCATCTCGACATTGGCTTTTCAATACATGGCACGCGCCGCCGCACTGTTGCACAACGGCCGCAAAGCGCCAAAGAGACGCCGCCCCTTGCACACAACAAAGGACAGCGTCTCCCTGGAAAACTCCGTGCTTACCTGAGATTTTACACGGTTTATTAATAGGTGTTACTTACTCCGCAAACGGTAGCTATACGCGATAAACGGTAGTTCGCTGCGGCAACTGCGACACATTCCGCCCAGCAAGTCCAATCGTGTTCCACGCACGGTTAATGCGCGAGACGGTAGAAATCCATCGACGCCGCACCCTCGGCATGCAACCCCATCGCCGAAACCGCCGGCGAATAGGTACGGCTCGTAAGTGCCGCCTCGCCGCCATTTGCAAAAATCTCGACCATCGTAGTGTCCGAAAGCACGCGCAGGTCGCGAAGCTCGCTGAGCTCGATCGACCTCTGGTCGCGCCCATAGCCTTCGTCACCCATGTCGAGGGTAAGCATCCCGTCTGCATAGCGCACAAAGACACCCTTGCGGATTTCGAGCTCGATCATCTTGGCGCCCTCACAGGAAACCACAAGATCAAACAGGCGGCCCGGCTTCTCAACGGTTTCACCGCCTGTCGCGCGAACGCAGTCGCCGCGCATCCTCTCAATCTCGTGCACCGGCTGCTGGCAGAGCCTACCATCGCGCATGCTCAGCTCTCGCGGCACCGTCAACGCGCACTGCCACCCACGCGCAACCGTCGGGTTTTCTGCCGTCGCATCGGGGCAACCCGACCATCCGATCATCAAACGCCGGCCTGCAGCATCCTCAAAGGACTGCGGAGCATAGAAATCAAAACCGGCATCGACCATCGGGGGCATGCCCTGCCCGACGATTTTAAAGCTCGGCGCCTCCCAATCGGCCTCGATGGGGAACCACACGCACTGATGCGGATTGCGGTAACGCCAACCATCGGCAGGCACACCCTGCGGACAGCAAACGAGAATAAGCTCGCCATCGAGTTCAAACAGATCGGGGCACTCCCACATAAAGCCAAACTTCTCGCCCAACTCAATGCGCGTCGCATAGCTCCAGTCCTCAAGATTGCGCGAGGTATAGACAAGCACGCAGCCACGGTCGTCTTTCGTACGAGCGCCCAGAACCATGTAGTAGATACCATCGTGCTCAAGGATCTTGGGGTCGCGCACGTGCGTACCGATATCGTCGGGGTAATCGACCGGTCCAACAGCTATGCACTTCTCGCCCAATTCGTCGGGATTCTCGGCAACCATATGAATCTGGTTTTGCTCACGGCCCGTCAACACGTAGTCGTAATCATCGCGGTCAAAATGCTTGACGTTGCCGGTATAGAAGTAGTGAATCTTGCCATCGCGTACAAAGGCAGAACCAGAATACGCTCCGTTCGAATCCAAATCGGAATCGGGGAACAGCACAGGGCCGTGATTCTCGTACGTCACAAAATCCTTTGTCGTCAGATGGTTCCAAAGCACTGGACCGCCATGCGCAGCATCGAACGGATCGTATTGATGATAGATGTGATACGTATCACCAATCTGAACCAAACCGTTGGGGTCGTTGAGCCAGCCAAGCTCAGGCTCCACATGGAACAGAAGCCTATCGGGGTCGGACGCGATGCGAGCCGCCGTCTCATCTTGTCCGGCACGCCACTGCTCATAGTCCGCGCGTGTCACCTTATTTTTTTGATTAAACATCGCCATTGACCTTCTCGTCTATAGGAAAGGACGCTCGACTCACACGAGCCGAACGCCCTTCCTCAAATGGACTTATCCGCACATTACACTGAGCGGCTCAACTAGAAGCTTACATCGAAGCCAGCGCCAGCGCCCTCTTCATCGGTGGTCGGAACGCCCTTTGCCTTGTTGTAAGCAAGGATCAAGACGATCGGCACGATAAAGGCGATGAGATTGCCAGCCACATACCACACGAGGGTCTCGGGCGTGACGATGAGCAGGCCAAGAACGCCGGTCAGACCCTGACCGATAGCGCGCACCTCAAAGAGCTTGACGAAGGCACCGCCGCAGCCTGCACCGATGCATGCGCAGATGAACGGAATAATCGAGTAGCGCATGTTTGCAGCAAAGATAGCGGGCTCGGAGATACCGACCAGCGTCGGGATAAAGGAAGACATGCAGATGTTGCGCTCTTTGGAATGCTTCTTGTGAATGAGGTACATGCCGATGGCGCCGCCGCCCTGGGCGATGATGGAAACCGACCAGATGGCCTGGATGTAGTTGAAGCCGGTCGTGGCAACGAGGTTGGCCTCGATACCCTGGATGAACTGATGCGTACCGGTAACGACGAGCGGCTGCAGGAACGCGGCGAAGACAAAGGCACCAAAGACGCCCATCCTGTTGTACAGGATATCGATTACGCCGGCGAGGACGTCACCGATCAGGTTGCCGAGCGGGCCGAACACGGTGAACAGGGCAACGTTAGCAAGAATCAGGGTAACGGTCGGGACAAAGACGAACGAAACGACCTCGGGGATGTACTTCTGGGCAATCTTCTCGACCTTGGCCATAAACCAGGCAGTCAGGATTGCGGGGAACACACCGCCCTGGAAAGCAACCATGGGAATGGATAGCGGACCGAAGTTCCAGTACTCAGCACCCGTCGGGTCCATAACGAACGTGTTGCGGTTCATAAGGCTCGGGTGAACCATGACGATACCGACGAGGATGCCCAGGATCGGGTTACCGCCAAAACGCTTGACCGCGCTGTACATAACCAGGACAGGCAGGTAGTCGAACGTGGTGGCGATAATGGCAAAGAAGCTTGCGAGGTTCTTGAGGAACTCGCTGTGATCGGCGAGGCTGCCCTCCATGCCAAAGAGGCCGTTGGCAACGATCAGCGACTTAAGGCCGATGATGATTGCAGCGCCGACGAAGGCGGGAATGATGGGGATAAAGATGTCCGAGAATACCTTGAGGACCGAGAAGAACTTGCCCTTCTTGTCCGCCTCGGCGCCCTTGACCTCGGAAGCGCTGATCTCCTTAACGCCCGTCAGAGCCATAAACTCATCGTAAACCTTGTTGACGGTACCGGTACCGAAGATGATCATGAGCTGGCCGCTGTTGTACAGCACGCCCTTGACGCCATCGATGTTCTCGAGCTCGGCCTTGTTGTATTTGCTCGTATCCTTGAGCACCAGACGCAGACGGGTCACGCAATGCGTGGCGCCCTCGATGTTCTCCAGTCCGCCGACGTTGTCGACGACTTGCTGGGACACTGCCTTGTAGTCCATGTTCCTCTCCATTCCTTTTCTAAATCATAAAACGGTTCGTTGCCACTACAGAGACGCGATCGTTGCGTTTGCGCACTTGAGCGCACCGTCGGTGACGGTAAGCGCCACACCCTGGCCCTGCTTGTTGCAGAAGCGAGCGTTGAGCGCAACATCATCGACAAAGATGGTCGCGATGTCGTCGTCGACGACCAGACGCACATGGTGAGTGCCCTCGCCCTTAAAGAACAACGGACGCTCGAGGCCCATGTTGTTGACCTGGAACCACGGGTACTGGGGAGCCGGCGTGAACTCGAGCTTGCCCTCGCGCAGGTTGGCGCGGAACTCATAGGCAAGACCGGTCTCGGCGTCCTCGGCGAACTTGACCGAGAAGCCGGCAGCGTTACCGCCGAGCTCAATGTCGGCATCGAGCAAGTAGGTGGAGCCGGCGTCTGCAGACAAAACCTGCTCGACCTTGCCCGACTCGCAGGAGAGCTCGAAGGCTTCGACAGCCTTGCCCTCGCCAAAGGCGCCGAGCATGCTCTCGGGAAGCTTGGTGCCGAGCGAACCGTCCTCGCGCTGGACGATCTCGAGGGGCATGAAGGTACCGCCCCACAGGTAAGAGCTGGGGTCGCCGCCCTCGTCGCGCGTCGGGACCCAACCAAAGAGAACGCGGCGCTCGCCATCGAATGCGGTGCGAGCGGCGTAGTACGCGCGGCCGTCGAAGGAGTCGTCAGCGGGGGTAATCCAAGGACCGTTGATGGACTTGGACATGCGGTAACGGGTCTTGTTGCCGTCGCTGTACTCGGAAAAGACGAGGTACCACCAGTCGCCCATCTTAAAGAGATCAGGCATCTCAAACATGGTGTACAGGCCCGGGTTCCACCAGTCGCCCTGGAACTCCCAGTTGGTCAGATCCTTGGAGGTGAACTTGACCAGGCGGCCGGTCATCAGACGCTTGTCCTCGCCCACGCGCGTTCCGAGGATGAGCATATACTCCTCGTTCTCCTCGTCCCAAAGCACAAAGGGATCGCGCCAGTTGCGGTCATCGTAACCCTCCTGGGGCGGAAGCAGCGTCTCGGCGATGTTCTTCTCCCACTTGACGGCGTCGTCACTCGTTGCGTGAAGAAGAACCTGCTTCATCAAGCGTGCGCGGACCTTATCGCGATTGCAACCAGTGTAGAGCGCATGGTACTTGTCGCCCACCTTAAACACCGTGCCGGCATAAATGTACTGGTCGACTTCCTCGTCGCCGCCACGCTCAAGGCTCTCGCCAAAGTCCTTGTAGTTGACGAAATCCTTGGTCGTAGCGAGTGCCCAGCCAAACGGCTCTCCGAAAGGTTCGGGGTTACGCGTGTCACGCTGATGATAGAGATAGAACGTGCCGTCCTCGCCGTACGGCATGATGTCGCCTACCCAAATTCCCTCAGGTTGGTAATACACCTTGTGCATCCGAGACTTCCTTTCCCACGAGATACTAACTCGGTACAACTGCAAGATATGTCAATCGTTTTCATATGTCAAACGTTTTCACACTAATACGTCTTTTCGCAGCTCCAGTCGTCGGCAAACGGTTGACATATGCCGGTGAACGGTAATCAGAGGCGTTTGAGGAATTCTTTTGGCACGGGATGAACTACGCGGTTTTGCCCTCAATGAGTTCAACGGGGAGCTTGATATTCGATTCGGGATTATCGCCGTTAATAAGAGCGATGATGGATTGCGCCGCGAGCTCTCCGATGCGATCGATATCTTGACGTACGGTTGTTAAGTCAGGCATAAACGTCATAGTTCGGCGGGCACCATCCGCGCCCACCACCTTAATATCGTCCGGAGCACTCAAGCCGCGCTGCTTCATCATGTTGAGGCAGATGGCCGCCATCGTGTCGTCTCCCGCAAAGATGCCGTCAATATCGGGGTTCTCATCGAGGATCTTCGCAACGACCGCGCCCTTTTCGTCGTCGGGCTTAACGAACTCAACCTCACGGACAAGCGCGGACAAACCGGCCTGCTCAACAACATCGAGGTAGGCATCGGTACGCTTATTGGCAGGCATGCGCATGCGGCTATTGCTGCGCAGGCACAGGATACGCCTGCAGCCGTCATCAATCAGACGGCGCGTGGCGAGCTCGCCGATGCCATAGCTGTCACTTGCAATCTGGACAGAGCCCTCGCCAAGATCGCAGTCGATGCCAACCAGGCTCAAGCCCATCTCGGCATATGCCTCGGCACCGATATTGAGGGAGTTGACGATGACGCCGTCGACCATATTGCGGCGGAGCATGTCAATATAGGAACGCTCAAGATCGGGTCGATTGGCGCTGTTGCACAGCAGCATCTTAAAGCCGTTTTCCGCCAACGTGCGCTCGACCGCCTGCACAACCTGAGCATGGAACGGGCTGCTCACAAAGGGAACGATCATACCGATAAGATTCAGGCGACCGTTGAGCATGGCACGGGCGATATCGTTGGGCGTATAGTTGATGCGCTCCATCGCGGCATGGACCTTATCGCGGGTCTCTTGGCTAATATAGCCGCGATTATTAAGCACGCGAGATACCGTAGTAGGCGAAACCCCCGCCACCGCTGCAACTTCCTTGATGCCAGGCTTAGCAGAATCCTTAGAACGAGCGCCCTCGCGAGCCATAGCACCCTCCCCCATCAACATGTCAAACGTTTACATACGAACAAAGCATACCCCAACAACAGCGGGTAGACGGTAACAGCACAAGTAAGTAAACGACTCATCCAAATAATTAGGAGAGTTCCGCCTAAAGGGTGACTACACAGGACCCCCGCCGGGCCGCTTTGGGTTACTTTCCAAAACATTTCCGCAGGACGCAAAGGGCTCCGCCGCGCGAAGCGCGCAGCGGAGCCCTTTGCATGTCCGAGGACGTTTTGGAAAGTAACCCAAAGCGGCCCGGCGATCCTGCGGGAGTTAAACCCCTTTAGAACTTGTCGTGGAAGGTACGCGAAATGACCTCGTCCTGCTGCTCCTTGGTGAGCGTGTGGAAGTTCACGGCATAGCCGGAAACGCGGATGGTCAGCTGCGGGTACTTCTCGGGGTGAGCCTGAGCGTCAAGCAGCGTCTCACGGTTGAAGACGTTGATGTTCAGGTGATGGCCACCCTTCTCGGCGTAAGCGTCGAGCATGTGGACCAGGTTATCGGCCTGAGTCTCGGAAACTTCAGAAACCTTCATAATGTGTCTCCTTCGATCGATAGGCGCCGGCCGAAACCGGCGCGCTAATCAGTAATCGTTATTGTTAGTATAGCACTAACAATAGTTACTCGCCCAGCTGATCAAGGTCGATATCGCCAAAGAACACCTGGTCCTCCTTGCCGAGCGCACCCGGGATGATGGAGAAGGTGTTGGAGATGCCGTCCTGAGCATCGCGGAACGGGAGCTTGGAAACCGAAGACAGCGAAGCGATGGCGCCGTGGCTATCGCGCTTGTGCATGGGGTTAGCACCCGGGGCGAACGGCTGGCCAGCCTTGCGGCCGTCAGGCGTGGAACCGGTCTTCTTACCGTACACGACGTTGGAGGTAATGGTCAGAACCGAGGTCGTGGGCACGGAGTTGCGGTAGGTGTCGTTCATGCGGATGTACTCCATGAACTGGTGCACAACGTCGTGAGCGATCTGGTCGACGCGGTCGTCGTCGTTACCGTACTTGGGGAACTCGCCCTCGGTCTCGAAGTCGACGATGATGCCGTTCTCATCGCGGACGGGGTGGACCTTGGCGTACTTGATGGCGGACAGGGAGTCAGCCACGACGGAAAGGCCAGCGATGCCCGTAGCGAACCAGCGGTGCACGTGCTTGTCGTGCAGAGCCATCTGGATGCGCTCGTAGCAATACTTGTCGTGCATGTAGTGAATGATGTTCAGCGAGTTGACGTACACGCCAGCGAGCCACTTCATCATGTCGTTGTACTTGGCCACGACGTCGTCGTAATCGAGCGTATCGCCCTCGACGGCGCGATACTTGGGGCCGACCTGCTTCTTGGAGACCTCGTCAACACCGCCGTTGAGCGCGTAGAGCAGGCACTTGGCCAGGTTGGCACGGGCGCCGAAGAACTGCATCTCCTTGCCGATGCGCATGGAGGACACGCAGCAGGCAATGCCGTAGTCGTCGCCGTGGTAAACGCGCATGAGGTCGTCGTTCTCGTACTGGATCGAGGAGCTGGCGACAGAAGTCTTGGCGCAGAACTTCTTGAAGTTCTCGGGCAGACGGGTCGACCACAGAACGGTCATGTTGGGCTCGGGGCTGGTGCCCATGTTCTCGAGCGTGTGCAGGTAGCGGTAGCTCATCTTGGTAACGAGCGTACGGCCGTCAACACCCATGCCGCCGATGGACTCGGTGACCCACTGCGGGTCGCCGGTAAACAGGGCCTGGTACTCGGGGGTACGGGCAAACTTGACCATGCGGAGCTTCATGATGAAGTGATCCACGAACTCCTGGATCTGCTCCTCGGTGAAGGTACCGTTGGCAAGGTCGCGCTCAGCGTAGATGTCGATGAACGTGGAGGTACGGCCGATGGACATAGCGGCGCCGTTCTGCTCCTTAACGGCAGCGAGGTAGGCGAAGTACATCCACTGGATGGCCTCCTGCGTGTTGGTAGCAGGGTTGGAAATGTCGAAACCATAGGTCTCGGCCATCATCTTGAGCTCGCCGAGGGCGCGGATCTGCTCCTGCAGCTCCTCACGGTCGCGGATGTTGTCGGCGGTCATGACCGTCGGGGTGGAAGCCTTCTGGGCCTCCTTGTCCTTGATCAAGTAGTCGACACCGTACAGGGCGACACGACGGTAGTCGCCGATGATGCGGCCGCGGCCATAGCCATCGGGCAGACCGGTGATGATGTGGGCCGAGCGGCAAGCACGCATCTCGGGGGTGTAAACATCGAAGACGCCGGCGTTGTGGGTCTTGCGCTCGAAGGTGTAGCGCTCGACAACGTTCTCGTCGACCTTGTAGCCGTGCTGGCTGGCAGCCTGGCAAGCGATGCGGATACCACCGTTGACGTGCAGCGCGCGCTTGAGCGGCTTGTCGGTCTGGAGGCCGACGATGGTCTCCTTCTCGCGGTGGGCGTTATCGATGTAGCCAGCGGGGTGGCTCACGATACCCGTGACAGTCTTGGTGTCCATATCGAGGACACCGCCCTGCTCGCGCTCCTTGAGCAGCAGGTCGAGAACCTCGCCCCACAGCTCCTTGGTACGCTCGGTCGGACCGGCGAGGAACGACTCGTCGCCCTCGTAGGGGGTGTAGTTCTTCTGGATGAAGTCTCGGACGTCAACCTCTCCCGTCCAAATGCCTTCCTTGAAGCCTTCCCATGCCTCCTGCATTGTGTAACCACGCTCCTAGTTACGTGTAATGCGGCGCTCTCTCACACCGCTGCTTATTGAATTCTTGAATTATCGGCTTGCACTACCGGCTTCTTCCGTTCTTCACCACACGTTGGTACAGGGAAAAACGTTTGTCCACCTTGGAACTGCAACCCAAAACCCAAGATTTCACCCGTTTGAGAAGGATAACATAGCTACCCCCTTCATCAGGGCTGTTATATGTTTCTTTTTTTATACCATTAGGGCGTTTTTAACAAATCCGCAGGAAATGCGAGCGCGAACAACTACCGTTCACCGATTTGTTTGATATTTTTCCTTGCCTTTGTACGACGTTCACTCTAGCTGTTATGCCAGCTTTAGCAGGGTAAAGTGCCTCTGAGTAGACTTTAGGACATGCCTAACGATCTGCCCCAAACTTTACTGGCACCGACGGTGTACGGAGGTCGCCTAAAGGTAGTTTTCTAGGCATGTCCCAAAATCTACCGTATAGGGCGCGCGTGCAGGGGTATCATCTTTCACCGAAAATAGTTTCTAGTGTTAGGGGTTTTCGGTGGAAGATACCGATTTCCATGAGCTTGGGCGTCAGCTCCTTACCGAGTTTGGCGGCATTCACCAGCGCGTTTCGCGCTTTGTGGACAAAGCTCTCAGCGGCGAGATGGCTGTCATGCGCGCCCTTATGCTCGCTGGCGGTTCGCTCACGCCGAGCGAGCTCGCTGATCGCGCCTGGGTCTCGAATGCCCGCATTGCCAATATCCTACGCGCTCTCGAAGCCAAGGGCTGGGTTGAGCGTGAGCACTCAAAGACCGACCGTCGTCGCGTACACGTCATAGTGACCGACAAGGGATTCCAGGATCTCGAAATCAAACGCCGGGAATTCGAGGACCGCACCGCGGCTTTCCTCGAGCAGCTCGGCGAAACAGATACCCAAGAGATGGTACGCCTTCTTAGACGTGCCAACGAAATTATCGACCGCAATCAAGAAAGGAGAGATGCCGAGTGAGGATTCTCAAGCTCTTTAAAAAGCATATCCTGGCACTGTTCACAGCTATCGTACTCATCGTAATCAGCTGCAACGCCGACCTGGCACTGCCTACCTATATGAGCGATATCGTCGACGTGGGCGTGCAGCAAGGCGGTATCGCCTCGCCCGTGCCCGACACCATTCGCGCCGAATCGCTCGACGACCTCGAACTCTTTATGAGCGCCAAGGACGCCAAAACTGTGGAGGCCGTGTTTAGCAATGCGGACAATAACGGCATTCGAACGTACAAGGGCACCGAGGAGGAGCGCGCCGACGGCGGCAAGATCGCCGACATCATGAGCCTGCCCGAGACCGTCGTGCTCGCCTTCAACCAGGGCATCGACGCCGACTCCATGGGCGACATGACCGGCGCATCCACCGAGGCAAGCGATGGCGGCGCCGCCCAGGCCATGCCCACCCCCGAGCAGATGGCGGCGATGACGCCCGAGCAGCTCGCCGAGATGCAGCAGAAGGTCGCAGCGGCGCAGAACATGCAAAAGCAGATCGACGCCGACGGCGGTAAGATCACCATGAAGAGCCTGCGCCTAGGCGTTGAAGGCGGTCTTATCGATCAGGGCAAGCTCGTCGAGGGCGCCAACGATATGGCTGACAAAATGGGCTCCATGTCGGGCTCCATCGTCACCCAGCGCGCCGTGAGCTACGTGCAGGACGAGTACAAGGCACAGGGCATCGACCCCGCCGACGTGCAGAACGCCTACCTGGGCCGCATGGCGACCACGATGTTTGGTCTGTGTCTGGTGTCGCTGGTCGCCACCATCCTGACCGGCGCCGTGGCTTCGCGCACCGCCTGCTCCATCGCCCGCGACCTGCGCCGCGAGACCTTCAACAAGGTTATGCACTTCTCGCCGGCCGAGGTGGGCAAGTTTAGCCAGGCCTCGCTCATCACCCGCTGCACCAACGACATTCAGCAGATTCAGATGGCCGCAACCCTGTTTATCCGCATGTGCCTGATGGCTCCCGTCATGGGCATCGTCGCCGTCATGCGCGTCCTGGCCAACCATACCGGCCTGGAGTGGACCATCGCTGTGGCCATCATCGCGGTTTCGGCTGTCGTCGGCGTGCTCATGGGCCTCACCATGCCCAAGTTCAAAAAGATGCAGAGCTTTGTTGACCGCGTGAACCTTACCGCCCGTGAGCTGCTCGACGGCCTTATGCCCATCCGCTCGTTCAACCGCGAGGAGCATGAGCTCGAACGTTTTGACAAGGCGTCACTCGACCTGATGACCACGCAGCTCTACACCAACCGCGCCATGAGCTTTATGATGCCGCTCATGATGCTCGTCATGAACTGCATCACCGTACTTATCGTCTGGTTTGGCGCGCAGGGCGTGTCCGACGGCGTGATGCAGGTCGGCAACATGATGGCGTTTATCTCCTACACCATGCAGATCGTCATGGCGTTTATGATCCTCACCATGGTTTCGGTCATCCTGCCCCGCGCCGAGGTTGCCGCCGAGCGCGTGGAAGAGGTCCTCACCTGCCCCACCAGCATCAACGACCCTGCTTCGCCCAAGTCGCCTGCGGCCAGCGCGCCGCGCGGCGAGCTTGCTTTCCGCGACGTGAGCTTCCAGTACCCCGATGCCCGCGCCGACGTCATCAGCGGCGTCAGCTTTACCACGCACGCCGGTCAGATGCTCGGCATCATCGGCTCCACGGGTTCGGGCAAGTCCACGCTCGTGCAGCTCATCCCGCGCCTGTACGACGTCACGGGCGGCAGCATTTCGCTCGACGGCATCGATGTGCGCGATATGACCCTTTCCGAGCTACGCCGCCGCATTGGCTATATCCCGCAGCAGGGACGCCTGTTCTCGGGCACCGTCGAGAGCAACCTTAAGTTTGCCGGCGACATGGTGAGCGACGAGGACATGTACCGGGCGGCACGCATCGCCCAGGCCGAGGACTTTATCGCCGAGCGCGAGGGCGGCTACGACTCCCCCATCAGCCAGGGTGGCTCCAATGTTTCGGGCGGTCAGCGCCAGCGTCTGGCCATCGCCCGCGCCCTGGCCAAGAAGCCCGAGGTCGTGGTGTTCGATGATTCGTTTAGCGCGCTTGACTACAAGACCGACGCGCGCCTGCGCGAGGAGCTGGCCAAAAACGTCACCGACGCCGCGCTCGTGGTCGTGGCACAACGCATCGCGACCATCATGCACGCCGACCAGATCATTGTACTCGACGACGGTCACGTAGTGGGCACCGGCACGCACGAGGAGCTACTGCGCAGCTGCCCGGCGTACCTGGAAATCGCACAGTCGCAGCTTTCCGCCGAGGAGCTGGGGCTTACCCAAGAAGAAATTGCAGCCGTTACGGAAGGAGGCGAGCGCTAATGGCAGACGAGACCAAGACCCAAATTCCCAAGCCCACCCGTCAGCGTGGACCCATGGGCCGCATGGGCGGCATGCGTCGCGGCGAAAAGGCCAAGGACTTTAAGGGCACCATGCGGCAGTTGCTCGGTTATATCGGTCAGCACAAGATTGCCGTGTTTGTCGCCGTCGCCTTTGCCGTGTGCTCGGTCATCTTTAATATCGTGGGACCCAAGGTGCTCGGCCAGGTTACCACCAAACTGTTCGAGGGCCTGGTTGCCAAGGTCAACGGCACCGGCGATGTCGACTTTGCCTGGATCGCCAAGACGCTCGGCTTTTTGCTCTGTCTGTATCTGGCGAGCTCTGCCTGCAGCCTGATCCAAGGCTGGCTCATGACCGGCGTCACGCAAAAGATCTGCTATCGCATGCGCAAGGAGATCGCCGCCAAGATCGCCGTCGTTCCGATGAGTTACTTCAACGGCCACAGCAAGGGCGACGTGCTCAGCCGCATCACCAACGACGTCGATACGCTGGGTCAGTCGCTCAACCAGAGCGTGACGCAGCTCATCACGTCGGTGACGCAGATTATCGGCGTGCTCGTCATGATGCTTTCGATCAGTCTGCCGCTCACCGGCGTCACCGTGCTCACACTGCCGGCCGCCGCGATTATCCTGACCGTGATGATTCACTTCTCGCAGCCGTACTTCCGCGAGCAGCAGCAAGTCCTGGGCACCGTCAACGGCATTATCGAGGAGGACTTTGCCGGCCAGAACGTTATTCAGGTGTTCGACCGCGCCGAGGCCTCAATCGAGGAGTTCGACCGTCAAAACGACCGACTGTTTGTGAGCGGTTGGCGCTCGCAGTTCCTGTCGGGCCTGATGATGCCGCTTATGAGCTTGGTGGGCAACATGGGCTACGTGGGCGTTGTCGTGGTGGGCGCACAGCTCGCGCTGACCGGCAATGCCACGCCCGGCGACATCCAGAGCTTTATCCAGTACGTGCGCAACTTTACGCAGCCGGTGCAGCAGCTGGGCAACGTGAGCAACACGATGCAGTCGATGGCCGCTGCCACCGAGCGCGTCTTTGAGTTCCTCGCCGCGCCCGAGGAGGAGCAGAAGGCCGACGCCCAGATTCCCGAGAAGCGCCCCGGCCACGTTGAGTTCGACCACGTCAAGTTTGGCTACACGCCCGACAAGACCATCATCCACGACTTTAGCTGCGAGGCGCAGCCCGGTCAGACCATCGCCATCGTCGGCCCCACCGGCGCCGGCAAGACCACGCTCATTAAGCTGCTGCAGCGCTTTTACGACGTGGACGGCGGTTCGCTGCGCGTCGAAGGCGTCGACGTGCGCGACTGGGACCGCGCGGCGCTGCGCGGCGAGTTTGCCATGGTGCTGCAGGACACCTGGCTGTTTAACGGCACCATCCGCGAGAACATCCGCTACGGACGCCCCGATGCGACCGACGCCGAGGTCGAGGCCGCTGCACGCGCCGCACGCTGCGACCACTTTATCCATACGCTCGCCGGCGGCTACGACTTTATGATCAATGAGGAGGGCACTAACCTGTCGCAGGGTCAGCGCCAGCTCGTGACCATCGCCCGCGCCATTTTGGCCGACCGTCCGGCGCTGATTTTGGACGAGGCGACTTCCAACGTCGATACCCGTACCGAAGAGCTTATTCAGCGCGCCATGGATGCGCTGATGCAGGGCCGCACGAGCTTTGTCATCGCGCATCGCCTGTCCACGATCCGCAACGCCGACGTGATCTTGGTGATTCGCGACGGCGACATCGTCGAGAAGGGCACGCACGACGAGCTGCTCGCCCAAGGCGGCTTCTACGCCGACCTGTACAATTCGCAGTTCGACGAAGCGGCGTAAATTCTGCCGCAGGGAACGAATAACGCCCGAGAACGGGGACGCAGGACAATCTGCGTCCCCGTTTTTGTTTTGCAGCCCTCGAACCGCCTCCCCTGGAACTCGATCGACGGTCTCTTCCAAGCCACGTGGCATCATTCCATTCCAAGGCCCGCCAACGTTTACCCAGATAAAACCTGCCAAAATAAACCTGTCCCTTTTTGGTAGGTTTCGGGGTGACAAGGGGTTGCACTTTAGCGTGCGACAGCGGATAATGCCGAGCATTCGAGAATTCGCCAATTGTTGCCGTTAATTGATAAAGGAGGCCCCATATGGCCATGGAATTCAAGCGCAGGTTGCCGATCCCCATGGAGATCCGCGAGGAAATGCCGCTTTCCGCCGAGCTTACCGCCAAAAAGCAGGCATTCGACGCCGAGGTCGCCAAGGTCTTTACCGGCGAGGACGCACGCAAAGTGCTCATCATCGGCCCGTGCTCTGCCGACCGCGAGGATTCGGTGCTTGAGTACATGAACCGACTGGCCAAGACCGCCGAGGAGGTCAAGGACAAGCTCATCGTCATTCCGCGCGTCTACACCAACAAGCCGCGCACCAAGGGCACTGGCTACAAGGGTCTGCTGCACAACCCCGACCCCGAGGCGCCCGATGACCTGCTCGAAGGCGTCAAGGCAATCCGCCACATGCACCTGCGCGTCATCGAGGAGACCGGCTTCTTTACCGCCGATGAGATGCTCTACCCGTCCAACTACCAGTACCTCGTCGACCTGCTGAGCTACGTTGCCGTGGGTGCACGCTCGGTCGAAAACCAGGAGCACCGCCTGGTGTCGAGCGGCATTTCGGTGCCTGTGGGCATGAAGAACCCCACCGCCGGTTCCACCACCGTCATGCTCAACTCCATCTACGCCGCCCAGGCACATCAGAGCTTTATCTTCCGCAACTGGGAGGTTGAGTGCGACGGCAACCCGCTCGCGCACGCCGTCATGCGTGGCTACATCGGTCTCGACGGTCGCACCTACCCCAATTACCACTACGAGCACCTGGAGCGCCTGGCCGAGCGCTATACCGAGCATGCCGGTTACGCCAACCCGGCGGCGGTCATCGACTGCAACCACGACAACTCGGGCAAGCGCCCGCTGGAGCAGTACCGCATTTGCAAGGAGGTGCTCGACAGCTGCCGCCGCAATGAGTCCATCTCCAAGCTGGTCAAGGGTTTTATGATCGAGTCTTACCTTGAGGACGGCAACCAGCCGGTCGATGGCGGTGTCTTTGGTAAGTCGATCACCGACCCGTGCCTGGGCTGGGAAAAGACCGACTACCTCATCCACGAGATCGCGGAGCGGGTTTAGTTACGCGGGCCGCATTTGGACAATCTGACGTTCAACTTCAAGGGCGCGACCAGAAGGTCAGCGCCCTTTCGTTTCACGTCACCTTGTCTCAAATGCGGCCCGCTCGCTGTCCGTCCTCTACCTGCGGCGTTGTCTTACTCCGGATGCGGCAGTTAGGGACGTTCCTTTTCTGCCAGCAGTCTGGGATGTTCCTTGGGGTAGTCATTGGGGACGTTCTTTAATGACTGGTCGTTTAAGAACGTCCCCAACGACTACCCAGAATGAGAGTGGATAATCTCCCGTTTTTGGCCTATACCAGCGCTAAAAGTGGGAGATTATCCACTCTCATCGAGCAAGTGTCCGAAAATCCGCCCTCATTCCTTCTTAGGACCCTCCGTCCCCGAGGATTCGAGGCTCGCCTGCCGAATGGTCGATGCGGCCGTCCTGCGTCCATGTCACACTCAGGGGTGGCCTGACCCAACTTGGAAGGAGCCCCCATGAGCCTTGACAACGTAACTCTGCGTGCCGCCACGCTCGATGACCTGGCCGGCATCGCCGCCATCTACAACCAGCTGTGGTGCAACACGCTGCGCAACCGAGGCGACGTCGAAGCCGCCGATTTCTGTGCGCGCTTTAACATCGCCATGCAGCTGCAGCGCTCCCCCATCGCGCTCGTTGCCGAAGCTGAAGGCCGCATCATCGCCGCTTGCTGCATCGGTATCTTCGAAGACGGCAAACCACGCACCAATCCACGTGGGAGCCCTGCTACAACGAGATGTTCGTCCAGGCAACCGAGATGGCAAAGACCGCCGATGCCAAGCTCGAAGGCTCGCTCTTTGGCGATAGCCGCGAGAAGGCAACAGCCGACCGCTTTGCCGCCACGGGCAACGAATATGCCCAGGGCCAGCTCAACCTGATCATCATCGTGCCCGAATGGCAGGGCAAGGGGCTCGGCCGTGCGCTCATCGACCTTGCGCGCGCCGAACTCGCCAAAGCCGGGTGCACCAAATTCTTCCTGATGAGCGACTGCAACTCCGACTGGCAGTTCTACGAGCACCTCAACATGAAGCGCATCTTGGAGGATCACAGCCAGGACACCGGCGACGGATTTATCGTCTATATGTACGGAGGCGACACGCAGGCTTAACTTGCATGTCGCCTCACGGGCTTTCTACAAGACGGCCCAAACCATCAACCAAGACGAGTCAACAAGGCGCGCTCTCCTCGGCAGCAAGGGCATTCGTGCTGTAACGAGTGGTGGAGATGGCCACGCTTGCACACAACTGTCTCGGATAGATAGCGGTCGAGCAGGCGCGCCCATGTGTGTGCGTCAAGACGCTCCTCCGCCCTGCCATACAGCGATCGACGGAGTGCCTCGCCCATAATGCCGCTAAAATCATCGAGCTCAAGAGCGTACTTTGGGACAACGTATCCGACCAACGTCCCCACAAACGGGCTGTGCCCATTACACACGCAGCTGTTTATCAATGGTGCAGGCGGAATGTCATCGTCGTCCAGGTCAAATATGTCCAAGTCCAGCTCACCAGAAGCGTATGGGTGTATTCCGCGGTTAAGCATCTTAAAGATATGGACCGCGAGTCCAAAGTCATCCGTCTGTGGCGTAAACACGGGGGCATTCGTGGACGCTGCCAAGCTCTCGAAATCGCTGATGCCGGCTATCTCCATGAGTTGAAGCACCTCGGGGGCAATATAGCCGGGAGCGGCGCACGCAGTCCTATGTGTCACATCCGAAAGCGTAAAGCTATACGAGCGCCTTGATGGTATCCATGCCCGCATGCGCCGAAGCCTCGCAACCCTTCTGCCCGTTGAGCACGCACTCGAGCAGCGTATCGTATGCGCGCTGGGCTTCGGGGGCCAGGTACGCCCTGTTAAACATGCCCTCGGGTCGCACGTTTCCCTTCGAGTCGATCATATAAGGCCCCAATCTGTTTGGTTTCCCCAGATTGTGTGCCCGCACACCCAAGCCGCACGGCCCGCCGTTCAGCTGAAACCACCACACAAAAAGTCCGCCGACCATTGAAGTCGGCGGACTTTCGCGTGCGGACAATCAAGCACTGTTCACCATGGAACTGCTATTTACAGCGCGCCTTGGGCTGCTGCTGGGTGATGCAGTGGATGTTGCCGCCACCATAGATGACCTCGCGCGTCATGATGCCGATGACCTCGCGATCCGGATAGGCGGCTTGGATATCCTTGAGTGCCTGGGCATCGTTGGGGTCGCCAAACTGTGGCACCAGCACCGCCCCGTTGATGGGCAAGAAGTTGAGGTAGCTGGGCTCAAAGGCGTCCTCGGGAGTACGCGGCAGCACACCCTCGACCGGATCGATGGTCGATGCCTCCTCCTCGGTCATATATACCGAGGTCGCAGGCATAATCACCTTGTGGATCTTGAGCTTGCGGCCACGGGCATCCGTCGTCTCGGAAAGCGTCTTATACGCCTCTTGGCACTCCTTGTAGAACTTATGGTTGGGATCATCGGTCCACATGCAGCAGACCTCGCCGGGCGCACTAAAGCATGCGACGTCGTCCACGTGCCCGTTGGTCTCAAACGGGTCGATGCCATCCTTGATCCAAATGACCTTCTCGATGCCCAGGTACTCGGCAAGCTTCTCCTCGATCTGCTCCTTGGTGTACTGGGGATTGCGGTCCTCATTGAGCAGGCACATCTCGGTGGTCACCACGGTGCCCTGGCCGTCGCAGTTAAACGAGCCACCCTCGAGGATATAATCCTCGGGACGATAGCGGTTAACCTGCTCGAGCTGTGCCACCTGCAGGCCAATGGAAGCGTCCTTGTCCCACGGGAAATACAGGCCGTCAATGAAACCGCCGTAAGCATTAAAGTGGAAGTGCGAAAGAGCAACCTCACCATTGTCATTAACGAGGAACGCCGGGCCGGGGTCGCGAATCCAGCTGTCGTTGTACTCCATGTGGATAACGCGCACGTTCTCAACGCCGTCGAAGATCTCACACACCGCGGGGAAGTCTTCAGTGTTGACGCCCACAGTGATGGGCTGAAAACGTGCAACGGTCTTAATAATCTCGGTAAAGACCTTTTGCGCCGGCTTGGCACCACAGCGCCACACATCCGAGCGATGCGGCCACAAAATCCAGGTGCGCTCCTGCTCCTCGTACTCGCCGGGCATATAGAACCCGTCCTTCTTAGGTGTGGACTCACTCTCGTAGATGGTCTTCATTTCAAGCTCCTAAATCTCGGTGCTTTTGCTTGACGAGACCATGATGCGGCCGCACCGAGATGTTCTCAATGGTCCCTCGAGCCCCTTTCAGCGACCGACGGTATACCATTCGCTGACCTAAAGTTCTATTCAGGCCGAGAACATGACATACTGGGTTCCACAATGGAAAGGATGCCCTATGCCCCCATGCAATAAACAGCAGACTATTGAGTTGGACAGTACGACCTGGACTGCTCTCAACGAGCTCGCGCTTGCAATCCACGCATCACACGGTGTCGATAAGCTGCAAAAGGAGACCCTCGAGGGAACGACAGGGCTCGTGCCCCATCGGATCGCCATGTTCGACCTGATCGAGGCGGCGGGCAGTGATGCCCCACGCTACGTCCACCCCGCAAGCAGCGGAATGGACGACCGCGCACTGAGCGACTACTACAACCGCTACGCCGCGATGGACTATACAACATGGAGCTTTGACTTACATAAGGTCGGCGTCTACCGCGACCTCGACCTCGTCGACGTCGAGCGACGCGATGCCACGCCCATCTATCGCAAATGGATGGAACCGCAGGGCGTCTACTTTGGCTGTACGGCCACGCTCGCGCACAACGACAGCCCGCTAGGAAGCATCACCCTGTTTCGTGAACGCACGGCCGGAGACTTCACCGACACCGAGCTCGCAATCCTGCTCGAAGTCGCTCGGCACGCGAGCCTCGCGCTCGCCAACCTCTATCCTCGGGGCATTAAACTCACCCAGACAGAAGACACAAACCAGCTAAATGCTTTCATTACAGAACACAATATCCAACCGCGCGAAGCCGAAGTCATGCGGCTCATGCTCGACGGCAAAACGAACAAACAGATGGCAAACGAGCTATTCATAAGCGAGTCAACCGTCAAGAAGCATGTCAACGCCATCTATCGCAAGCTCGGCGTCAGCAACCGCCTGGGCCTCATGACTGCCACGCAAAACATCCCGCGATAAAAAAGGGCGCCCTCCATGCAGAGAACGCCCTTTGATTTCGCCATTTGAATTAGTGTCGGCTCTGGCTCAAAGAGTAGACAGGTTTATTTTGGCAGGTTTTATCTGGGCAAATGTCAGCCGCCGCGAGGGAGCTGCCTTCCCTCGCGGCGGTCTTCTAACAGAAAAAACCAAGTGAGTAGGCTTTTTGCAGGAGGTCAAGCACGCCCCAAAACGCCACAGCTCTGACCTGCGGTTTTATTGAGCATTTGTCGCGATGTGCTCGGCATATCCAAATAAGTCTACTCACTTGCATCTAAGACGCACCAGATAGGCAAAAAACCGCCGCAAAAGGGGCCGGTTCCCTTCGCGGCTGTTGTTAATGCGCCGAGCTTGTTATCGTAAAAGCCAATCACGCGCCGAAACCACACTACAGTCTTTCGACTCATACGTTGAGTCCACGCGGGCCACAACATAGCGCGCATCTTTTGCAATGTCGATCTCATCGCATACAGTCTGTAGATGGCGGGCGTACTTATCGTGATACGTTCTGGATGATTTTATTTCGATAGCCTTGGGACTCCCTGAGTTTGTACAGTCGAGCAAATCGATTTCACGCTTGCTGTCGTCCCTATAGAAATACAGCTCGGGATTCTCGCCCACGTTGAGATGGCTCTTCGCCGTTTCGGAAACGATGAGGTTTTCGAAAACGGCCCCCAGATAAGGGCTCTCCAATAGTTGCTCCAGTGATCCAATTTTGAGCAAGTAGCAGAGCAGCCCCGTGTCGTAAAAATAGAGCTTGGGCGTTTTAGTTAGACGCTTCTTGGCATTTGCATAATAGGGCTGCAGCGAAAACGTCAGGTAGCTCTGCTCCAGGATGGACAACCAGCTTTTAATGGTCGATACGCTCACGCCCGTATCTCGAGAAAGCGAGGATATATTGATGAGGGCACCGACGCTCTGAGCAATTATGGACAGAAACTTATGAAACTCCGCCTTATTGCGCACATCAAGCAAGCCCACAACATCGCGCTCAACATAGGTATCGATATAGCTGGGGAAATAAACCGAGGACGGCATTCCGGCGGAACGCAGGCGAGGGTATCCCCCTTCGAGCGCGAACAAATCCACTTCCAGCTGCCCCTGCTGGCCCCTCTCCGCTTCTCGAAACGATAATGGCAGCAATTTTAAGATCCCGACTCGCCCGGCAAGAGACTGCCCGATGCTTTTCATCATCAAAAAGTTTTGCGAGCCTGTAAGGATGTATTGACCGGCGTCTCCCCGCTCATCCGAAACGACCTGGATCATTGAAAACAAATCCGGCGCGTATTGCGCCTCATCGATGATGAGTCCGCCCTTTCGGTTGCGGATAAAACTCACCGGATCCTCCAAGGCCGCGCGCCTCGTTTGAGGGTCCTCAAGCGTGACGTAGGAATAGTCGGGAAAGGCATGCCGAACCAGCGTAGACTTACCACTCTGCCTAGGCCCTGTCAACGACACAACAGGAAACCAGCCTGCCATGCGAATGAGCAACTCATGCAAATCCCTGTTAATGAACTCAGCCATATCAACGCCCCTTATTACGCTGTTACCATAATCGAATAGTTTCATTCTCCATAATCTTATAGTAGCGTTTGCCATAATCTTATAGTAACCCAGTTCAAAAGCATTATTTATAGAGCCGAAATCTCAGACCCTAAATAACAAAAGCCACCACAATGGGGGCTGTCCCCATTGTGGTGGCTTGCAGGCAAGTTAACTTGTTCGACTATCGTACGCCAGCCATGTCCGAGCCTAGAGCGTGGCAAGGCGCTTGGACTCGTGCGCGGCGAGCGCAATGGAGATGATGCCAGTAATGGCATCGGCCACCACCAGGGCGATCCACACGCCCTCGACACCCATCATGTTGCCGAGGAGGTACATAAGCGGCACCGAGCAGATCACATAGCGAAGCAGGCCCGTAAACGTGGCGACACCCACCTTCTCGACCGCCTGGAAATACATCGACATGGTCATGGCAAGATAGCCCAGGGCAACAGCCAGGATGACAGTACGCGTGGCGTTGGCGGCAACCTCAACGAGCGCAGGATCGCTGCCGGCAAAGAAGGCGCACACCGGGGTGGCGGCAAGCCAGAGCGCGACGGTGACCAGCGCCAGCGTCACAACCTGGTACTTAAGCGTGCAGGAGAGCGTCTCCTTAAGGCGTGCCCAAGCCTTTGCGCCGGCGTTGAAGGCAGCGATGGGCTGCAGACCGTAGGAGAAGCACTGGGCAACCATCATGGTAATGTAGAGGATGTAGCCGTTGATCACGCCAAAGGCTGCGATGTAGAGCGAGCCCATGTCGCCGCCGAGCGAACCCAAAAGCGAGTTGGCAACGGTATTAAAGATAAAGGTCGCACCTTGGACCAGGAAGAACGGGAAGCCGATCTTGAAGATCTGGCCGCAGATGGCGAGGTCGAGCTTAAGGTCGGCCAGGCTAATCTGGAGCTGGGACTTTTTGCCCCCGATGAACCAGAAGATACCGATGGCCCAGATACCGATGGAAAGCCCGTAGTACACGCCGGCGCCCATAACGCCAAACTTGAGCACAAACGTGGAAAGCGCGAGCCAACAGATGGCGACGATGGCCGAAACGGTCATGAGGTTGGCCTGGATCTGAACCTTCTCGTCCACACGCATCACAGCGGTGATCATCTGGCCAATGACCGTGAGCGGCAGTAGCACGGCGAAGGTGCGCACGCCGGCAACGGTATCGGCCATGATGTCGGGCGTGGCGCCAAAGAATGCGCAAATGGGCTCGGTAAACACTGCCATCACCACAGCAAGCAGCACACTCACGATCGTGGTAAGCCAAAAGCCCTGGCTAAAAGCCTTGCTTGCGCCCTTGATGTCGCCGGCACCCAAAAGGTTGCCCACCACGGCGGGCACGCCGGTGCCAAACAGGTTGCCAAAGGCCAGGTTGATGTACTCGACCGACATAATGATCGAGACACAGGCCAGGCCGTGGGCACCTAGGCCCCAACCCATCACGAGGCCCTCAAGGACCACCATGATGATCTGGGCGAGCATGCCCTGGCCGGTGACGATGGTGTACTTACGCACCAGACCGGGAATCGGTTGGGAGGCGAGCTCGCGCTCCTCCTCCACGGCAGCGGTTACTTCTTCTGCCATTGTTCTCCCCTTTCCTTGAGAGAGTAGTGCTGAATGGATGTCAGGCGGCTGACAACTGGCACCAAGCCGCCCAATCAAACGATGGCGCTATGCCTCAAAGACCACCTTGCCGGCGATCATCGTGAGGGCTGCGGTAGCCTCGAGCACCTCGGCCGGCTCGCAATCAAAGAGATTGCGGTCGAGCACGCAGATATCTGCCTGTTTGCCGCACGCGAGCGTGCCGATGCGGTCCTCGGCATGCATGGCGTAGGCGCTGCCATAGGTGTAGGCGCGCAGAGCCTCGGCCATGGAAATGCGCTCCTGGGGGAACCAGCCCTCAGGGTTGGAACCGTCCTCGAGCATGCGGAAGACCGCGCCGTACACCTCCTCCATGGGCTCCAAGCCCACAACGGGGAAGTCACTGCCCAGGTGCACCACGGCTCCGCTGGCAAGCAGGCTATGCAGGGGCCACGAAAGCGCGGCACGCTCGGGACCCACGGCTTCGTCCTTGGCAAGGTCAGCCATATCGAGCAGCATGTGCCACGGCTGCATGCCGGGGCAGACGCCGAGCTCGGCATAACGCGGCATATCCTCGGGTTGAACCGTCTCGTTGTGCTCCATGGAGTGGCGACAATCCCGCTTGCCATGCAAGCGCTCGCCCTCCTCAAAGCAATCGAGCACAAAACGCACCGAGCGATCGCCGATTGCATGGATGCGCGTGTCAACGCCCCATTCCTGCGCCCTCAGGATGGCAGCACGGATGCGCTCCGGCTCCTCCGCGGGCTCACCACAGGTATCGGGCGCGTTGCTATAGGGCTCAAGCATCCAGGCGGTATGGTCGGAGCACACGCCATCAAGGAACTGCTTAAAGCCGTGCCACTCCACCTGCGTACCCGGGAAGGCATATTTCTCCTTGATCTGCTCGAGCGTCAAGGACTCGTTTTCGAACAGGTCGGTGTACAGGAACACACGCAGCGGCAAGTCGCCCTTGGCATTAAGACCTGCCAACACCGCATACGGGTTTTCCATGCTCACAAACGTAGGATTGACCATGCCGACCGTAGTGATTCCCAGGGCATTGGCGCGCCGGGCGGTTTTTGCAAACGACGCGTCAACAACCTCGGGCGCTGGGTCGTAGACCTCGTCCATAAAGAAGACGCCGGCGTTGTTGGAAAACACGCCCGTCAGATTGCCCTCGGCATCCTTAAGGATCTTGCCGCCTGCGGGATCGGGCGTCTGCGAAGTTACTCCCACCTTGTTGATGGCGCAGGTATTGGCACTAAAGGTATGCATGTCAACCTGCTGCAGAAAGACCGGGCGGTCCGAGATGTACTCATCGATCATCGCGGCCGTGGGCATCTCGGGGACATCCCACTGGAACTGGATAATCTGGCAGCCCAGAATCCACTCGTTATCGGGATGGTCGGCCGCAAACGCCACGACACGTTCCATCGCCATCTCAAAACTGGTGCAGTCGATGAGGTTGACGGCAAAATCGGGGTCGGTCATAAACGCGCCCTGGGCAAAATGCGTGTGCGAGTCGATCAGGCCGGGCATGACGAGCTGGTCGCCAAAGTCGCGCACCTCGGTATCGGGACCGATAAACGGTGCCAGGTGAGCATCGTCACCGCAGGCAACGATTTTATCGCCCCGCACGGCAACGCCGCCCTTAAACGGCTCGAGCCCATCGCCGGTAAAGACGGCGTCGCTCTTGATAACTACATCAGCCTTGTCCATGTGAGCCTCCTCAGGCATCTTTGGTTGCAACGCGGACGCACCGCCCGCGTGGGCACTCGGTTGGGAGCGTAGCGCTCCCGCATCGGCGCGTGCCTACAAGCCGTGCTCGGACGTCTGTCCCACGTCCGCGGCTTCGCGCTACACCCATTGATACACAGGGGCAAATCCGTGCCAAGGCCAGGGACCGCAAACGGTCAGTTTAAGCAGGTTTACACGCTTTACCTGCAGGTTTATTGTCTGAGATTATTACCGCTTCATTACGCCCAACGGTGTGGCCGCCCACACAGCAAGACCCGCATGCGAGGAAGAATGAGGCTAGGAACGCCAAAAGGTATCTATAAGGTCATCTCGGTTGGAGACGCCGCTTTTAACGTAGATGCGATGCAAGTGTGCCTTGACCGTGCCAGGGCTGATGACCAACTCGCTGGCGATGTTTTGGGCGTCGTTGCCCTTCAGCACCAGCGTGAGCACCTCCTGCTCGCGCCGTGACAGCTTATGGGCGTCGGCATAAATCACCACACGCGATGCGAGATCGTCCTCAGAGCTTGCGCTCTCGGCTGCCACGTCCTCATCGGCACGCGGATGACGGGCATACACACGCAGGATATGGCTAAACTGGCAAAAAAGCTGAGCCGCGCATACCACGAGCAGCACGTTTTCGGAGATATTGCGCTCGGACAGATACCACAAAAAGAGGCCGATGACGGGGTTTTGGGAGTCGGGACGGCAGAACAAGATCATGTAGGTGTCCTCGGCGATCACACAAAACACAAGAACGAAGGCCACCTTCCAAAAGAGCTTTGAGCGGTCGAGGTCGAGTTTCTCAACACGCGTTGCTCTGTACCGGTAATGCCAGGCGGCATAGGCAAGACATCCTACATTGCCCAGGTCACGCGTGAGCCAAAAGAGATACTGCTGCACCTCTCCGGCAGCGCCGCTGCGAGGCACCAGCAGCAATTGCAAGATTGAAAACGGCACGATAGCGAGTCCGAGCATGCGCGACGTCGGTCTTTTGCGCAAGCGCGCAAACATCCATAGCACCACGCAGGCATAGATGGCAATACCAAGCACGCAGCGCAGCAAGGGGTGCTGCAGCGGCTCGCTAAAGGTAACGGCGTAGTCGTATTTGAGCCGATTGTACTCGTCAAAAAAGATGACCGACATATCGAGCATATAGAGCAAAAAACCCGCCGCGGCCACGAGGCTGTCGCAACGGCGCGTCATGAGCCAAACCACCAATGCCACGGCACTGGTCACCAGAGCCACACCCATGATAATCGTGGTGTAGATATAGAACGCGAAACTCATGCCCGCCTCCCCTGTCTAGATGCTGTGAGGATGTTGACAGATTCTTTGCCGCAAGATTAGACTCACCGATTAAACGTACTGTATCGTTTAGATAAACAAGCTGTGTCTCACCGATGAAAGGAGATGCCATGACACCGATCGCTCCGCTCAAGATGCTCGTCGCGCCCGCCGCCAAGGCCATCACCCGACTCGGTTCTTCCATGACCTACGACAATGTCCCCTGCGCCGTTGAGGCGCGTTCGGACAGCTGCCCCTACCTGGGTCACGTCCCCTACTTTGCACCCAAGCTCGCATCTGATCCCGAGCAGCGTGAGCAGTAATCCAAGATGCATCTAGCACCGCACAACTCGCGGCGCCACTGTTTTGGTGCAAAGCGACCTGTCCCCCTTGCGCCAACGCCGGGATTGTCGATGCTGCGGCCGCGGCGCGATATGAGGCGCGAAACCTCGCCCAGCAACACGCCGATCACCACACCCATGAGGATCGGCAACTTTGACATCTCGGCGGGCGAGCTGTTAAGCGGCACGATTGTCGCAACAATCGAAAGCACGAGTTCTACCACCGGCACCGCAAGCGCTACCGCAAGCACCTTGCCCTCGAAGGGCGCGCGAAACACACGCGGGCGGTCGTCGTATTTACGCAGGCGCCAAAACGCCGGGAACATCGGGATATAGCTCATGAGCAGAAAGACGACGTTCATCGAGAAGAAGACCCAAAAGACGTCGGAACCTTCACCCAGCGGAATCTGAAGTAGCAGCACCAAGCTGGCAAAACAACCGTTAATGAGTGCCGAGCCGTTGGGCATGCCGGTCTTCTTGGACACCAGCGCAAAGGGACGCGGCATGTTGCCATGGCGCGCGGCATAGCTCGCCACGTTGTTGACGCCAAAGCTCCAACAGATCATGTTGGCAAACAGCGTTACCAGAAAGGCCACGCCCACGACCATCGTCAGCGGGTGAGCGCGCCCCACCATGGCGGCAACCGCGTCCACAATGCCCGAATCGAGTGAAAGCTGCTCGGTGGGAACCGCGGCTCCAATACCGATGCCACAGATAATGTAGATCGCCGCGATGGCAACGCCACCGGCGATAACCGCCTTGGGGATATCGCGCGATGGGTTCTTCATCGTGCTGGCAAAGGTCGCGACCACCTCAAAGCCCATAAAGTTGAATAGGATGATTGAAAGATACGTCAGTGAGTTAGTGTCTCCCAGATCGGGGACAAATGTCTTAAACGACATATCGTTGGCAAAGCCGTTGTTGCAGGCAAACCAGATGCCGATGATTCCCACCACGGCGGTAATGAGCACCTTGATGACGGCGCCGCCATCCATGACCCAATCGGCCTCGGCCACCGGCTGCATTGCCATGACCGTGACGCCCCACACAAAGGCAAGCTCGATGGCAATTCGGACCCCAAGCGAAAATTCGATGCCCCATACCGCATTGATGACACTGGGGAACATGCAGGCGATACTTGCCACCCACAGTGGAAAGTTGACCCAATAGCACCAGGAGCAGCGGGCGCCCCAACGGTCGCCCAAGCCCAGGCGAACCCAATCGTACAGGCCGCCCTCGGAATCGAACGCCGTACCGAGCTCGGCCACCACCAGGCCATAGGGAAGCAAAAACGTAATGATGAGGAAGATCCACCAGAAGAACTGCACGTTACCCATGGCAGATGCCGGAGCGGCCGCCTCGATGGTAAAGACAACGCAGATAACCGAGAGGATGACCTCGAACAGGGAGAACTTTTTACCTGCCACGACACGCTCCCCCTACAGCAAAAAGGATGGCATCTGTACCGAAGGCGCAGCCCAAGGTAGGGTTGCAGGCCGCGTCACCGGTGCAGGTGCCATCCCAAAGAGAAGAGAGGATGCAATTGTTGGACCAACGCTCGCGGAACAGGCGCGTGTAGATAACGATACGCTGGTACATAGATACTCCGATCAAAACGGCCGCGATTGCGACCGGAATCTTTTGGCAATTGAAGACGCGTCTGACCTGGGATATTCAAGAGAACAATTGGCCTAACCCGCAATAAATCCCAGATCAGACGCGTACTCAATCAAAGAGGCGGGCACTCCGAAGTGGAGGCAACGGAGTGCCCAAAGAAAAACCCAGCCGACCAAGACATCGAATAAACCGACCATCAATGCCCCGAGATGGTCCGATTCACCGACCGTCCGATTGATCGGCTGGGTTCCCGAAGCATCACGGCTCAGGAAGCCAGACGATTAAGCGTCTGCGTGATTGGCTGGGTTTCCGAGGTGCGGCAGATTGCCCTGAAAGAGGAGGGCATAGACCTTAAGGGTCATGCCCGACGATTGAAGGGCAAGGTGCCGTGCCTCGGGAAGACAGACAATTACGCGGACGGCTCCTGCTGAGTAATGCAGTGGATGTTGCCGCCACCGAAGACGACCTGCTCGGACTGAACGCCGACGCACTTGTAGACGCCCTCGCCCCAGACCTCGTCGTAGATCTTCTGGAGCGTGTCGACGGCCAGCTGGTCGTTCTCGTCGCCGTACTGCGGGACGATAACGCCGTGGTTGGTCACGAGGTAGTTCATGTAGGAGGCGATCAGCGGCTCGTCGGGGACGCGCGGCTCGGCGTTCTCGTCGGCGTCGATGGTGTCGCAGGAAGCCTGGTCCATGAACAGCGGGTTCACGGGCATGCAGAGCTTGTAGACCTTCATCTTGCGGCCCTTGGCGTCGACGGCGTTGGAGAGGGTCTCGTAGGCAGCGTGGCACTGCTCGTAGAACGGATACTCGGGATCGTCGGTCCAAATGCAGGCCATGACGCCCGGCGCGATGAACGTGGCGACGTCGTCGATGTGGCCGTTGGTCTCCTCGGGGTCGATGCCCTCCTTGACCCAGATGACCTTCTCGACACCCAGGTAATCCTTGAGGTGCTCGTCCATGTAGGCGCGAAGCTCCTCGCTCCAGGGCTCAAACTTCTTGTGGTACTTGGGCCAGATGGACTCGGGATCCTCTTCCTCCTCCAGAACCGCAGAGCAGGTGCGGCCCGGGGAAAGCAGGCACTGGTCGGTCACGACAAGGGTGCCCTCGCCGTCGACGGTGATGGAGCCGCCCTCGAGGATCATGTCATCGGGACGATAGCGGCGGCAGCCGGAGAGCTCAGCCATCTTGAGGGCGATCTGCTCGTCCTTGTCCCACGGGAAGTACAGGCCGTCGACGAGGCCGCCGTAGGCGTTGAAGTGCCAGTGGTTGGCGCGCTTCTCGCCCTTGCCGTTGATGACGTAGGTGGCGGCAGTGTCGCGGAACCAGGCGTCGTCGGTGGTCATCTCGATGACGGTGACGTTCTCGTCGTTCTCGAAGACGGCCTTGCAGTTGGCGTAGTCGACCTGGTTGGCGCACATATAGACCGGGGTGAACTCGGAGATGGCGCGGGCGATGGCGGCATACTGCTTCTGGGCCGGCTTGGCGCCGTGGGCCCAGGTGTCGGTGCGGTGGGGCCAGCCCATCCACACGCGATCCTGCGGGGCGAACTCGGCGGGCATGAAGAAGCCGTCGGCCTTGGGGGTGGACTCGGACTCGGTGATCGTACGCATAAGATTTCCTCCAAATCGAACGATCGCTTGCTGCGGGCGGGTTACCCGCAGCCTAAAACCAAGAGATGGTAGGCGCCCGTTCCCCGGCAAAGGTCGGGGCGCCCGGTGCCGGTTTTCACGGAATCGCACCGGCAAGCGACGACGTAACCAAGTGCGCAGAGACAAAACGCACGAAGGATACGGAAGAGAGATTGGGGTGGGCGGTGGTTACCGGAGCTATCGCTCACACCCACCCCGGGGGAATGGTTATCAAAACTGTCGCTTGGGCACGCCTCCGAAGAGGCTAGAGTGCCCGGAGTCGGGAGCGACAAGCCCGACGAAGCGCGCGTTGGTACACGAGGAGGGTTGGAGCCCCAGAACCGGGTGCTCTAGTTCTCCTCGGCCTCGGCGGCCTCCTCAGCGAGACGCTGGGCTGCGAGCTCAGGGGTCAGACCCTTGTACTCGGTCTCGCGGCCCTTAGCGCTGACGACGCGGACGACCTCGCCGATGAGCACGAGCACGATGAAGATAACGATCATCGGGAGCTTGTCGCCAATCTCGGCGGCGGAGAACGGCACCAGCGTTGCGACGATGGCCAGGACCAGCTCGATGCAGGGGATAGCCAGCATGACCTTCATCATGGCGCCCTTAAACGGGAACGTGAAGATGCGCTCGCGGTTGGGGTCGTTCTTACGAAGGTTGAGGAACGCTGGGAACATCGGGATATAGGTGAGCAGCAGGAAGACGACGGAGGTGCCGAAGAGCATCCAGAAAACACCGTTGGAGATGGCGTCGATGGGAACCAGCTGCAGGCACAGCACCAGGGAGGCAACGATGGCGTTGACCAGGTTGGCGCCGTTGGGCATATCGTCATCCGAGATCATCGAGGCGAAGACCTTGGGCATGTTGCCGTGCTCGGCGGCGTAGCGAGCGACGGAGTTAACGCCGAAGGACCAGGCGGCCATGTTGGCGAACAGGGTGATCAGGAAGGCGATGCAGATGACCTTGAAGATCATGGAGTCGCCCACCATGGTCTGGACTGCGACAATCATGCCATAGTCGGGGTCGATGGAATCGGCCGGCACAGCAGCGCCGATGCCAAAGCCAGCGAACAGGTAGATCACGGCGATGGACAGGCCACCGACGATGATAGCCTTGGGGATATCGCGAGCGGGATCGGCCATGTCGTCGGTCATGGTGCAGATGACCTCGAAGCCCATGAAGTTAAAGATGATGATCGACAGGTAGCCGAGAGCGTTGGTGTTGGTGAGCTCGGGCAGGAAGGTGGCAGCGGACATGTCGTTCGCAAAACCGTTCTCCATGGCATACCAAATGCCCAAAGCGCCAACGATAACGGCGACGGCGACCTTGATGATGGCGCCACCGTTAAGGACCCACTCGGAGTCGGCCGCCTTGGAGCGACCCATGAGGTAGACGATCCACACAAAGGCAAGATCGATACCCATCTTGGCGATCAAGTTGAACTCGACGCCAAAGACCATGCCCAAAATGTCGGGGAACATGGTAGCCAGCGAGGCGATCCACAGCGGGTAGTTGACCCAGTAGTAGTACGAGATGCGGGCGCCCCATTTGTCGCCCAGGCCATCGCGTACCCAGTCGTAAATGCCGCCCTCGCCGTCATAGGTGGTACCGAGCTCGGCGACAACCATGCCGTAGGGAAGCAGGAAGGTCAGGATCAGGAAGATCCACCAGAAGAACTGCTGGTTGCCAATGGCAGCAGCAGGAGCGGCGGCCTCGCAAACGAAGACGACGCAGATGATGGTCGAAATGACCGTCAAGAAGGAAAGCTTTTTCTTTCCGTCGCTCATGATGAGCTCCTTCGCTCAGTCTTGGACAGATCCGAGGCCCTAAGGTATTAAGGCAATTGCTTGGGCCTCGGTGAGCGGGCGACAGGAGACGAGCATCCGCCGCCCGCAAACGTGCTTTTAGAAGCCTTGAGGCTTAGAGCTGCTCGAGAGCCTCGAGAGCGGCGTGGAGCTCAGCCTTGGCGGAGTACTCGACGCCCTCGTCGTTGAGCGGGGTGCGCTTGCCCAGGGCGGCAAGGAGAGCACGGATGGAGTGCTTGCGGTTCTCGGCCTCGACCCAGCACAGGGAGCGCTCGGGATCGTCCATGACCTCGTCGACGACCTCCTCGTTGCGGGTGGCCGGCAGGCAGTGCATGAACTTGGAGTTGGGACCGGCGAAGTTCATCATGTCCATGGTGACCTGATACTTGGGATAGAACACGTCCATGTAGTTCTCGCCCGAGACCTCCTCGTCGTACAGGCCATACCACACGTCGGTATAGATGAAGTCGGCGCCCTTGATGCACTCGATGTCGTCGGAGATGACGACCGAGCCGCCGGAGACCTTGCAGTTCTCCTCGGCAATGGCCATCATCTGCTTGCCGAACTCGGCGCGCTCCTCGACGGTGCCGACGTGCAGGCCGCCGTCGGGGATCTGGTGGCCCTTAGGTCCAAACTGGACGAACTTCATGCCGACCTTGGAGGCGATGAACATGAGGGAGACGCAGACCTGGGTGGCGTCGCCGATGAAGGCCAGGGTGCAGTCCTCGATCTTCTTGCCCTCGGGGAGGTTCTCGAGCATGGTCATGAGGTCGCCCATCTCCTGCGTGGGGTGGTTGAACTCGGACATGCCGTTGATGACGGGCACGGCAGAGCCCTCGGCGAGGCCGACGACGTCCTTGTGACGGTCAACGCGAGCCATCATGATGTCGAGCAGCGAGCCCATAACGCGAGCGGTGTCGCCCAGGGACTCGTGACCGCCGAGCTGGATGGTGCCAGGGCCATAGAACTGAGCATGGCCGCCGAGGTCGGTCATAGCGGTCTCGAAGGAAAGACGAGTGCGGGTGGAGACCTGCTGGAAGATCATGCCAAGGCTCTTGTTGCGGAGCAGGTGCGGATAATAACCGTCAACCTTGATGGCCTTCTTCATTGCCAGGCCAAGATCCTCGATAGCCAGGATCTGCTCTTTGGTGAAGTCGTTGGTGTCGATGAAATCCTTAGGCAGTGCCATGTCGATTTCCTTTCCGCCGGTCTTGCCGACTATTACTATGAGGCGCTCGAACATCACGCCTCTTGTTGACAAGACCATCATTCACCCGTATGCAATTTTTACCTAGTTTATTCGGGATTAAAGACCGTTCACGGAGTTACACCCTCTCTAATCCAATATAAACCCGCAGGTCAAGAGTTTACAGGGGGTTTACTATCTAGAACCGTGAACGGTATGCGGCTATCCTATATATCGGTGCCTAATCCGCGGTGAAACGACCGGCTGGGGCATATATACCCAAGGGATTATATGGGGCCCAAACACAGATCAAATGAGACGGGACGGTGACGGATGAACACGCTCATGTTCTTCTATACCTTGGCAATACTGGTTATCTGTATTGTGACGGCGGTGCTTTCGCTTGCCGCCTATGCCTCGTCCCGTCGACGCTTCTTTATCTATGGCAGCGGCGTTTTTATTTGCTATGCCATCGAGATGACCGAAATCTTCTTTTTTGAATACACGCTGCAAAACCAGAGTTTTCCGGCCAGCGACTATTACTCAATTACCATGCCTGTAATGCGGACCCTTGTGGCGACCGCTTCACAGGCTTTTATTTGGCTCATTGCCATGGACTTGCTCGACAAACATTCAAAAAAACAGTTCGTTATCCCCGTCTTAACGTTTTTGCTGTGCGAGTCGCTGATTATCGTCGCTGTCCCCTACGGCCCCATTCATCAATGGCTCTACTACACGATGCGTCAGGTATTCCTTGTTTTCGTGGGGCTATATATCTTTTGGACGGCACGCAAGAGCACGCAAGTCGAGCTGAAGGCACGCGTTAACAACCAACGAAAGCACCTGATTATCGGCGCTATTCTGGTCGGTTGCATCGTTGCCGAGGATTTCTACAACATTCTGATTGTCCCCATGAGTCTGGCGCCCTCTTGGCTGCAACTATATCTGTCCGAGCGCAACTTTAGCGAAAACGTCTTTGCCTGCTACTTTGCGATTCTGCTGATCATCTACTCCTACCACGTGCTTTCAATCCGCATGCAGGAGGCGCCCGAGGAAAAGAACGTCAGCGATCTTGATCGACACATCGAAGAGCAGATGCCCTTCTATCGCAACGCCTACAAGCTCTCCAACCGTGAGACCGAAGTTATGCGTCTGGTCGTACTGGGCAAATCGAACCAAGAGATCGCTGACGAGCTATTCCTTGCCGTGGGCACCGTCAAGACCCACATCCACAACATCCTGGTCAAAACCGAACAGCAAAACCGCACGACGCTCATCCTCCACTTTTGGAAGCGATAACCTGCCAAAAAGGGACAGGTTTATTTTGGCAGGTTTTATCTGGGCAAACGCCAAAAACCGCCGCGAGGGAGCTACTTTCCCTCGCGGCGGTTTTCTAGCAGTAAAACCAAGTGAGTAGGCTTTTGGCGGGATGCCGAGCACACCTCAAAACGCCACAGCCCTGACCTGCGATTTTATTGAGCACTTGCCGCGATGTGCTCGGCAGGTTCAAAAAAGTCTACTCACTTGTATCTGAGACGCACCAGATTGGCAAAAACCGCCGCGAAAGGGCCCCTGGTCCCTTCGCGGCGGTCATACGCCTCTAATTTTGCGACGGTTTTGCCCGCTTGTTACTCGCTGTAGCGGGTGGCTATGGCGGCTTGTACCATGCCGGTGCTCATGAGGTAGGTCACCAGGAAGTAGCCGCCGTAGGCTGCCAGGAAGATTGCACAGGTGAGGCCCACGGTGCCGCCGATGCTCATATTTCCGAATATGCTCACCATCTCGATGATCACCTTAAGTGCCACAAAGGAGTGCGCCAGGCCCACTGACAGCGGGAACAGGAAGAATACCGCTTGCTGCGCCATCACCGAATGGCGGATCTGGCGGTCGTCGCAGCCGATCTGTGCCAGCACACGATAGCTGCGGCTGCCGTCGGCCACGTTGGAGAGTTGCTGGATCGACAGAATCGCCGCGCATGCAACGACCAATACAAAGCCGATGTAGATGGCTAGGTAGCTAATAAGACCGTTCATTTGCGCTGCTTGCGTGTACATCTCGGAGCGTGTGATGAAGATTCCCCACGACCCCGGCTCCTTGCCGTCAACGAGCAGATTGTCGAGCACAGTGTTTTTAATGCTCTCGTCTGCCTCAGTCGTATCCATCCCCTGTTTGTAGTTAACGAGCAGGCTACTGGAATACGGCTGCAGATTAAGTTGGGACAACAGCTCGTCGGCAACGACGACGGTACCCGGATTACTGCCCATCGCCGAGTTGGCGATGGCCGCCGTATCTTCGTCCGACTTATCGCTTGCGGGCTTGAGCGTATGCCCGCCCAAGGTAAGGGCATGGCCACCAGCCATATACTTGGTGTACAGGTCGACCAGCTCGCCGCCCATATCACACGTGAGCAGATACTGGTCGTGACCGATGTGCACCGGCTCCTCGCCCATCATCTGACGCAGTTTGTTGTACTGGCTCGCCGGCGTCACAAACAGACCCATCGTATCGGCATTGCTACCCCCGAACGCCTTGGGAAGCTTTTCGCCCATGATCTTGCACATCTCACTTGGGGTCACCGAAGGATTCGAGCCGCCAAATGGGTAACTCAGATACGAATCGATCTGCACATGCTCACCGGCAACATCGGCGATATCGACCTTCTTGCCGGTCTCGTCGTTGTTGTCCGCCGACTTGCCCTTGCCGTGCCATGCAGGGTACAAATCGACCGTTGTATCGGCCAGCACCATGCGATCGGCCTCAGACGGATTGGCATACCCTTTGTAGTAGTCGAGCGTATCGGGCGTGTAATAGACATACGTCTGAGACACGTCAACAGGGTTATAGCGCTCCAGGTTTTCATTCATCACGTTGGCAATTGACATACCGCACGTCACCGAGGTGATGGCCAAAAACAGGAGCATCGCGATGACGCCCATCGAAAAGCACACCGTGTTGACCTTGGCCGCAAGCTGGCGCACGGTAAACATGTTGAGGCCGCGCCAATACACGCCGCGCAGGCTCTGCAGCAGCTTGATGAGCATGCCCGAGAGTCCCCAGAACAGGGCAAAGGTGCCCACGGTAACCATAGCGGTCGTAATACCAAACTGGTTCATGGCCTCTTGCAGCTTGCTGTCCGTCGCGGTTAGCGGGAACCCATCACGTAGCAGACGGTAATAGGCCACGCCCACAAGCACCGCACCCACGGCAAAGATGGCAATCGCGATCCAGGGGTTGCGTGTCTTGATGCTCTCGTTGCGACGCTCGGCACCCATAAGCTCGATGAGTTTGGTACGACGCACGGCGCGGAGGTTCAGCAGTAGCGTGAGCACAAACATTACGAGCATGCAGGCAAGGGTCAGATTGAACGCATGCATCGAGAAAAAGAAGTGGAAATTGGCGATCTGTGTCTTAAAGAGCGAGGCCGTAAAGAACGTCATGAGCTGGGAGAGTCCCACACCCAGCACAATGCCGGCGACAAAGGCCACCACCGAGACAATCACCGTCTCGAGCGCCATGATCGTGGCGACGCGCCCGCGCCCCATGCCGAGCACCTGGTACAGGCCAAACTCCTTTTTGCGGCGTTTCATGATGAAGTTATTGGCATACACCATCAAAAAGGCCATGACACCGGCCAAAAAGTACGTCAGGTCGCCGAGCATGCTGCCCATAACCTGCGCCAAGCCCTCTTCATCGATGCCGGCGATGTCGACCTGCATTGAGATGGTGTTAAAGGCATAGAAGACCGTGACGCCCAGGGTGAGCGTCAAAAGGTAGACGAGGTAGTCGCGGCCGGCGCGGCGGACGTTACCCCAAGCGAGTTTACAGAGCATCGGAGCCCTCACCGCCCATCATGGCAACGACCTCCATAATGCGGTCGAAGAACTCTCGGCGGTCGGTGTCGCCGCGGCGCAGCTCGGTGAAGATCTTGCCGTCGCGAATAAACAGCACACGGCTCGTGTAGCTGGCGGCAAAGCTGTCGTGCGTGACCATGAGCACGGTGGCGCGCAGGCGGCGGTTAAGGGCCTCCAGGCTCTCGAGCAGCAGGCGAGCGCTCTTGGAATCGAGGGCGCCGGTGGGCTCGTCGGCCATGATCATGGTGGGGTCGGTGACGAGCGCGCGGGCCGCGGCAACGCGCTGCTGCTGACCGCCGGACATCTGGTAGGGATACTTGTCGAGCACCTGACTGATGGACAGGCGCGCTGCCACATCCTGCACGCGGGTCGAGATCTCTGCCGAGTTTGTGCGGGCGATGGTGAGCGGCAGGGCGATGTTCTCGCGTGCCGTGAGCGTATCGAGCAGGTTAGAGTCCTGGAAGATAAAGCCGAGCTCCTCGCGGCGGAACTGCGAAAGCTTAGTCTGCTTCATGCGAGTTACGTCCTGCCCGTTGATGCGGATCGTGCCGCTCGTGGCGCTATCGATGGTCGACACGCAGTTGAGCAACGTCGACTTGCCCGAGCCCGAAGCGCCCATGATGCCAACAAATTCGCCGCGGTTGACGGTAAAGCTGACGTCGTTGAGCGCGCGGGTCACGTTGCCCAGCGCTCCATATACCTTTTCGAGATGCGCGACCTCCAGTACCGGGGTCGCCATGTGCGTGGTTTGCATACCGAGTCCTTTCTTGCGATTAGTCTACGGCATCTATAGTCGCAAGAAGACGAGTCGGCTACCATCGATATGGCTTACGCTTGCCTTACCGTTGTGTAAGGTAACGCAGGGTAGCTAATTTGGGACGGGGGTAAAAAGACTACTTTTTGACGCCATGTGAGCCACGCGCTTTTGTACGAGCAAAAGTAGTCTTTTTACCCCCATTACAGTTTGAGTCGTCCGAAAGGGCGGCTCTTTTCCGTTGCATGGTTATA
>UQXP01000007.1 GCA_900545055.1 uncultured Collinsella sp. | reverse complement strand
GGACTTGCAGCGACGGACCTCAGGACACTCTTACACCACGTCTGCGCGCGCGACCGAGGTCTATCGAAATTACTTCATTTTGTCTCAAGGTTGAGCCAAATTAGCGTACATCTGTTGCGCAAAATGAGCAAAAATAGCTTCATGAAATGTCTCTATTTTCATGTCAGTACTCATATTTGCCACTTTTTGACCACAGGGACACCTACCGCGCGAAATCGATATGTCAAATCTGCCAAAACGGCCCAAAACAAAAAAGCCCCCATTGCTGGGAGCTTTTCAATCAATGGTGCGGGCGAAAGGACTTGAACCTTCATGGGGTTGCCCCCATACGGACCTGAACCGTACGCGTCTGCCAATTCCGCCACGCCCGCGTGCAGAAATTAGAATAACGGAGCGCCAGCGCGAACGCAAGAACTATTTTTGAAAAAGTTTGCAGGCATTTTCCCAAGCGGCTTGCGCGATTGTTTCGGCGTCCTCACCTGTGCGATCGACACGGTCGTTAACCAGCGCGTTTGCCGTAATGGAGATCATTGCGGACTCGCATTCAAGACCGCGGATGGGCTCCGGAGCCATATACGGGCAATCCGTCTCGAACAAAATTCGATCGAGTGGGGTTGCCGCAAATGCCTCGCGCACGTCATCGTTGCGCTTAAAGGTGGCCGCACCACCATAGGCGATATAGCAGCCCAGCTCCACAAAGCGCTCCATCGTGGCGCGGTCCTCGCCAAAGCAGTGCAGTACACAACCGGCCTGGGGCACGCCCACCTCACGAAGCGCGTTGTAGGCGTCCACGTGCGAGGTGCGCTCCTGGTCCGTGTCCTCGTGGCGCAGATGTAGCTCCACCGGCACGTTACGGCACACGGCAAGCTCGAGCTGGCGCGCCATGCAGTCAATCTGCACGCTATGGGGCGCCGGCGCGATGTCGTCGTCGTAATCCATGTGGTAGTCCAGGCCGATTTCGCCAATACCGGCGCATAAGGGGTCATCGAGTGCGGCAACGACCTGTGTGTGAACGTCGTCGGTATAGTCCGGCGCGCCATACGGATGCACGCCGGCAAGATACTTGATCTGCGGGATATCCTGCATCGGCAGAATTTCGCGCACGAGCCAGTCGCTATAGTCCGTCACGCTGCGTTTGTCAGCGATGGGGTCGAACATCGTCACCAACAGGTCGACACCCGCGGCTTTGGCGCGCACGAGCGTCTCGGGCACTTCTTTGCCCCAAAACGAAAGCAGATGCGCATGCGTGTCGGCAAGCGGTGCCAAGGGCACGGGGCAGGCGACCGTCTTCTTTTTCTTGGTAAACGTCACGCGTGCGGCATTAGGCATCATGGATTAGCTCCTGGGCCAGGCGGACAAAGTCGGCAACATCAAGCGTTTCGGCGCGCGTGGTGGATGCGATACCACAAGTCTCAAAGGCAGCATCGAGCACGTCCTTGGCAAAGCCGTTGGCGCTCATGGAGTTGCGAATGGTCTTGCGGCGCTGGGCAAATGCGGCGTCAATCACGCGAGTCACAAAGTCGCGGTCAAGCCCCTCGGGCAGTGCGCCATCAACACGGTCGATACGCACGACGGCGGAGTCCACATGCGGTGCCGGCATGAAGCAGCGCGGCGGCACCTCAAAGCGACCCATCACCTGCGCATACAGGCCCAGCTTGGCCGTATAGCCGCCATAGGTTTTGTTACCGGGAACTGCGGCAATGCGATCGGCAACTTCCTTTTGCACCATGACCACGGCACGCTTGAGCGCGGGCATCGTCTGGAAAAACTGCAAGATGATCGTCGCTGCCACGTTATAGGGCAGGTTCGCGACAAACACCGTGGGCTCGCCGCCAGCAGCCTGCTCAATCTGCTCCGGGCCCACCTTGAGCGCGTCGCCCATGATAAAACGGAAGTTGGCATAGTCGACGGCATGGGCATCGAGCACCGGCTCGAGCTCAGGATCGGCCTCAATCGACGTGACGCACGCCGCCTCCTGCAGCAGTGCAAGCGTGAGCGTGCCAACGCCCGGGCCGACCTCGAGCACGCGCTCATCGCCCGCAAGCTCAGCGAGCTCACAGATGCGTTCGATCACATGGTTGTCGATCAGGAAGTTTTGGCCCAGGCGATGCTTGGTCGCAAGGCCAAACTCCTCTAGCAGCTCCCTAGTTGCCGTGGGGTTTGCCAAAGGCGAAGTTGTCATGGTTGCCTCCTTAACATGGTGGCTGCATCGTAAAGTAAAAGGGCATGGACCGTTGCGGCCATGCCCTTACCGTTACACAGCAAATTGCCGATATGGCACTCGCGCGACGTCTTAGCCCAGACGCGGGAACAGCGGATCGCCCTTCTCGACGGGCTGACCGCCGGCAAGCAAGCCCCAAGTGCAAATGCCTTTGAGGTCGTCGCTCGTGGCCTCGCCCTCACAGGACAGACGGCGCAGAGCCTCGACAGAAGTCTGGGGCATAAGCGGCATCAGCAGGTGGGCGGCGATGCGGATGGCCTCGAGCAAGTTGTAGATCACAAATGCCAGTTCGTCAGCCTTGGCCTCGTCCTTGGCAAGTGCCCAAGGCTCGGAGTCCTCGATGTAGTGGTTGGCGGCATGGATGAGCTCCATGACCTCGTCCTTGGCTCCACCGTAATCGAGCACGTCCATCTTGGCCATGTAGCGCTCGACCAGACCATCGGCGATCTTTGCCAGCGGGTTGTCGAACGCATCGAACGATGCGGGCTTGGCGGGCGCGCAACCGTCAAAATACTTGCCGCTCATGTTGAGCGAACGCGAGATGAGGTTGCCCCAGCTGTTGGCCAGGTCGGCGTTGTAGACCTGCTCCATGCGGTCGAAGCTGATGGCACCGTCGGTGCCGGGGACCACGTCGGTCATAAAGTAGTAGCGATAGCCCTCGACGCCCAGCATGTCGATAACGTCCTGCGGAGCGATGGCGTTGCCGCGGCTCTTGGACATCTTCTCGGCCTTGCCGGTCTCGGCATTGCGCACGGTCAGGAAGCCGTGGGCAAAGACGTGCTCGGGCAGGGCCTCGCCGATGGCCATGAGCATGGCGGGCCAAATGACGCAGTGGAAGCGGATGATGTCCTTACCCACGATGTGGAACTGCGCGGGCCAGCGATAGGCCAGCTCGGCACGCGCCTCGTCGGTGTCGACACCGTAACCGACGGCCGTCATATAGTTGAGCAACGCATCGAACCACACGTAGGTCACGTGACCCTCGTCAAACGGGACCTGAATGCCCCAGTCAAAGCTCGTACGGCTCACGGAAAGGTCGTTGAGGCCGCCCTCGACAAAGCTGCGAACCTCGTTCATGCGGAACGCAGGCTCGACAAAGTCGGGATGCTCGTCATAGAGCTTAAGCAGCTTGTCCTGGAAGGCGGAAAGCTTAAAGAAGTAGGACTCCTCCTGCACGCGCTCAAGCGGACGGTGGCAGTCGGGGCACAGGTGCTGGCCGACGCTGCCGTACTCCTCGTCGCCCTTCTGGACCTGCGTATCGGTAAAGTAGGTCTCGTCAGGCACGCAATACCAACCGTCGTAGCTGCCCTTATACAGGTAGCCGGACTCCTTCATGCGCTCCCACAGGTACTGCACGGCATGATGCTGGCGCGGCTCGGTGGTGCGGATGAAGTCGTCGTTGGAGATCTCGAGCTTGCTCCAAAGCTCCTTGAAGTGCGGAGCCTGGCTGTCGGTCCACTCCTGCGGCGTCATGTTGTGCTTGGCTGCGGCCTCGGCGACCTTCTCGCCGTGCTCGTCCATGCCGGTCAGGAACTTGACGTTATAGCCGGCGGAGCGGCGATAGCGAGCCTGAACGTCGGCGATGATGGTGGAATAAGCCGTGCCCAGGTGCGGATCGGCGTTGACGTAGTAGATGGGCGTCGTGATAAAGAACGAAGGCTTGCTTTGATCCATGGGGTTTGTCCTCCAGAAAAACGTTGCATACAGGGGATGATTCTAGCGCAAGGGCTGGATATCCTCCATCTATTGCATATCGAGCACCATGGCATAGACATCGCGCTTGCGGCGCGAATACTTCTGAGACAGGCGCTTGGCCACCGCAGAGGCGGGCTCCCCCTCCTCGAGCGCGGTGCGGATATCCTCGCGCAGGGCCTCGTCGGGATCCGCTACCGCAGCGCCAACCGGCGCGATGCCGGCCTCCTCATCCTCGCTCGGCGGCGCGATGACCAGCGCAATCTCGCCCTTTACCTCGCCGCGAGCACGCAGCTCCTCGGCAAGCTGGTCAGCGGGCCCGCGCAAGACCTCCTCGTGCAGCTTGGTGAGTTCGCGGCAGACGGCAACCTCACGCTGGGGAAAGACCTCCGCCACGGCCTCGAGCGTCGCCACGATGCGATGTGGAGACTCGTAGAAGATGAGTGCGCCGGGCACCACGGCAAGGCGCTGCAAACGGCGCACACGGTCGCCGTGCTTTCGGCCCAAAAAGCCCTCGAAGAAAAAATGCTCGCAGGGAATGCCGGACGAAACAAGCGCCGTGACGCAAGCAGAGGGCCCGGGAATAACTTCGACGGGCAAATCGGCCTCACGCGCCGCCTCGACCAGCGCCTGGCCGGGATCGGACACGCTCGGCATGCCGGCGTCCGAGGCAAAGGCGAGGGTCTCCCCCGCCAGCAGACGGTCGACCAGGCCGGTGGCGCGGCTGGCGATCACATTCTCGTCGCAACGGACAAGCGGCTTGGAAATGCCCAGGTGCATCAGCAGCTTTGACGTCACGCGCGTGTCCTCGCAGCAGATGGCATCGGCGGCGGCAAACGCCTCGCCAACGCGCGGGGACAGGTCGCCCAGGTTGCCGATGGGCGTGCCGACCACATAGAGTTTGCCCGTATGGGCGCTGTTTTGCGTCATATCAACCTATTCAATCATGCCGCGCTCGAGCGTACCGAGCGCCGCGCGGGCGTCCCATGCTGCAATGCGCTTCTCGGTCTTCCACGTTTGGAAGAACCAACCGGCAGCCGGCGCAAACGAAGCCAGCTGGTTGGCGATAAACACGCGCTCGTAGGCATTGCGGCCCTCGGGCGTAACCGACGAGTTGGCAAAGATCGCCGCACCCGACCATTCGCCCACCAGCACGGGGAACCCTGTCGAAATCGCTTCTTTAAGCTCGCGCTTGTTACGCGAAATCGCCGTCGTCAGCCCGCGGGGGCTCGTGATGTCGAGCGCATACTCGTCGCGGTAATGGTACAGGTGAAGGTCCATGTAGACGTTCTTGTACTTGGCGCCGCGCATAAAATGCTTCCACTCGCTGGGATGCCCCGACGACGAGAAGACGACGATTTTATCCTCGGGCATATACGAACGGACGAGCTCGTAGGCATCGCGATAGAAATTGCGCAGGTAGTGAGCAGGAATGCCATCCGTCATGGTGAAGAGGCTCTTGCGAACGCTCATCTGCGGCGTGTCCAGCAGCTCAATGCCCAGCAGGCTCTCGGCCTCGCCATAGCGATCGGCCAAGCGCTCGAGCACGTCGAGTGCGACATGACGGCCGTTGGTGGACGAATGCCACTCGGCGACAGCCTCCGGCGTGGCGGGTGAATCGTTGGAATCGCCCTGGCCACCGGGCACAGTTGCCAGATCGAGCAGCACGCGGATGTCGTACTTGGCAGCCCACTCAATCGCGCGGTCGATGTAATCGACAACCGATATGTAGGAGGCATCGGACTCCTGTGAGCCAAAGGCATACCAGGGCACCGGCAGACGCACGGCATTGAGACCGATCTGCGCCATGCGGCGAAAATCGTCCTCGCTCACAAACGTCTCGTAATGGCGGCGCATGCGCTCGTTATAGGCGGCGGTACCCATGGCCTCCTGTAGCTCGGCCGCGTTGGATGCACCGGTCGCCGCGTACAGCGACGGGGTCACCCAAGGCTCGGGAATAAACCAGCCAGAGAGATTAACGCCGAGTATCCTCTCCATCACTGCCCCCTTCGGATCATGCAGGTCGAACCCGCATCGTATTGCATAGGATAAGTATCGTTTTGAGTATACCCGCGTGTGCGGACAGACGACCGAACGGTCTGTAAAGTGACGCGAAAGTGGGAGGAATGTCTGGGGCGGGCGGACTCGGAATGGTGCGACGAGGTGTGTACGCGCGCCGGAGGCAGGCACCGGAAAGCGCGTCCCGTTCTATCGCTCAATAATGGGGCACATTTTCCGCAGAACCCTACATAAAAGAAAAGGACCCCTTTGCAGAGGTCCTAGTCAATTCAAGGTGGCGGGGAAGGGAATCGCGCCCGCGCTCCGCGCGTGCGGACCGCTGCGGCGCTTCCGCGCCTTGCGAGCTGCGCTGGCAAACGCTATCGCGTTTCCTCAGCTCCGCGCCCTCACGGGGTTCGATTCCATGCGGGGGCTACATAAAAGAAAAGGACCCCGTTGCAGAGGTCCTAGTCAATTCAAGGTGGCGGGGAAGGGAATCGAACCCCTGACACGAGGATTTTCAGTCCTCTGCTCTACCAACTGAGCTACCCAGCCATTTGAGGTGTGCCTTGTTTCAAGGCTTGATTAGTATAACCAAGGACGCGCTCCGGTCAACCGAGAATTTTAAAAAAGTTTTTGAGCACAGCCTCGGTTCTATAAATCGGCACGTCAGAGACATCAGCCGGCAGCAAGAAGTTTTTCGCTCAGAGCCGCACGGGCAAACTCACTTGGCGTCATCCCCTCGGCAGCCGCCCGTCGACGAATGGCCTCCTTCATTCCCAGAGGAATCTTGACCGACAACGTTGCCGTCCCCTCACCTGAGAGCGGGGGCCGTCCATGCACGATCCCACCAACGGTATGTTCGCCATCCGGAAACTCTCCGCGCTCGTACGACTCGCACCACGCGTCAATCATTTCATCCGTTACAACCTGACCATTAGCGGCCGTATACGTCTTGCCCATCATCGACCCCTTTGCCGAGCCCGTTCAATCTCCTGCCAAAATTTCTTCTGGACTGGAGACAAGGCATGAATGATAAGCCACCCACGGACAAGCTCGACCGCGACAAGCTCAACGCTTCGACCATCTGGAAGCCATCCAATCGCAAGCCATCTCGGCGGCTCGTCCTTCGACTCGCGACGAATGCACTCAGTAACCGCAAGCCAAGCGCTAAGCACCTGCTTTTCCGTCAGGTGCTTTTTAGCGTTGGGATGGATCTCAACATCCATGCATCTTCTCCTCCATCTTACCCAATTTCGTATGACGAAAGTCCGCTGTCGCCAATTCTTAAGCCGGCACGCGTTGGAGAGCAGGGGTCGAAACAATGATTGAAGGGCGCTCTAGTGCGGCCCAGGCGCCGGGGCAGGAGCACATACGCCAGGGACGTACGTTTTCGTAGCGCGCGAGGATATTGCCGTCGCGATCGATGAAGGCGATGTCGATGGGATAGGCCATAAAACACGTATGGACCGAAGAGCAGCGTGGAAATGCCATGACGAGCGGCAGACCGTTGGCGGCAACCGGACACCGTCCCAGCATGCCGCGCAGGCGCACGACAAACGACTCCGCCACCGCAAACTCGGCCGGCGTCCAACCCAGCCTGTTGAGTGCCCGCGCGTAGGCGATGTAGGACGAGACCGCGGTCACATGACCACCCCCGGACGCCATGGATCGACCGTCACCGCGCGCTCGTGCGACAACGTTGTCGGCGCCCCCAGCGGAACGCCAGCAATGCTGAGAGAAGTCGGCCACGGCTCATAGTGCATGGTGCAGGTGTAGGTCCTAAACGTACCGGAAAGCGAAAGCAAACCGCCATCCGATGTCGTCGCGCCCTGTTCGCTCGAGACCTCGATCAGCAAGTCATAGCCTTCCATGGCATGTTGGATCTGAGCCTGAACGGTCGCGGAAGCATCGATGGAGCTGCCATCGCCCTCCCCGCTCGGCGCCACGGCATGTGCTAGCACGATATCGGGCACCACGCGATCGAAGCGCGCGACCGCACCGGCAAAGACCATGACGTTGTACACGATAAGCGCCAGAACCAGCAAGACGGGCGTGACCACGGCCATCTCGACTGTCGCCTGGGCGCGCTCCTCGCACAGGCGCGTGCGGATGCCCATTACGACCCACCGCCCAAGGCACCCGCCAGTGTGGTGACATCGACGGTAAGTGGGATGGAACCGCCGCCGGGCAGCGGAATCTCCGCAAGCGTGAACGTCGTGCCGCTGATGGTGCGCTCGACTTGATATTCCAGCGCTTCGCAAAGCGCCTTGGGGTCGGTCACGCCCAACGGAATACTTCGTAGCTCGTCCTGCGCATTAGAAAGAGCCGTGATGTCAGACCCCGGGCTCTTGATGACATTGGCGGTGTCGGTCAGCACCGGCTTTCGCAGGCGCAAGTCGCACGGCTCCAAGCCCAGCGCCGCCACGGACGCCGAAACGGTATCGCCAAGCCACGATGCGATGGAGCCCAACGCGCCGTTGCCCCCTCCTAGGCCCTTAATCATCTCGTCCATAAGTTCGTCGGCCGAACCTTGGATGTCTCCGTATCCCACAAGCAGCCGTCCCCAGACATCCATGACGCCATCGAGTACGCCGGCAACGCCACCCGAGCGTTCCTTCAATGTCGAGAAAAATCGCGAAAGCACGTTGTTTTGCGCCGTCGCCTCATCGGGCGCCAGCACCGCGGCAGAGATGGCACCGCGATCGCCAAGCCTGACTGCCGTGTTAAACGAAGAGTTGAGCTCATCGGGGCTCGAGATGGCACCCGAAACCGCAAAGGCAACCACGCCGTTGCGACCGGGCGGAGCGATACGCGGACGCTCGCCCGAAAGCGCTTTAATGGCTTGGTCAAACGCATTGCTCGCACGGTCGGCCTCATCCTCGGTCTGACGCATGAGCTCAAGCTCTTTGTTCCGACATTTGACGTATTCCTCCAAGGCCTTTTTGAACTCGTCGAAGTGATATTCGAAGCCGTTTTCGATAGAGGTTGAAGGCGCCGCAACAGCACCAAGCGACGAAACGCCAAAATGGCATTTGCTGCATTTATCCTGTCCATCGTAATCGGCAACCGAAGCAAATCCGCTCGGCGTCCCTTTCTTATAGTTAGGGCAGGTCGTCCCGTAATGCAGATACGCCTTGTCATCGTTCACGCTCGTCGGCCACACCGCATCGGTATAGAGCTCCGTCGCCCGAACCTCATCAGAGTTGCGCGGCAGCAGCGGAATATAGGAGGAAACCCTGTCTCCGTTCTCGGTTATATGTGCCCGATCGACCTCCGCGCTCGCATAGGTATAAAACGCCTTACGCGCCGCAGACTCTGCCTTCATCTCGACACTCGAGCCGTGGGGCTTCTCATTTGTCAGACGCCAATGGTAGTAGTCCTTCGCGCGATCAAGGGCAACTTGGGGCTCCCACGTAACGCTCGATGAGTAATGCGGATTTTGAACACCGGAGAGATCCGTTAGGCTTTTCGCACGCTCCCACATGCAAGAACAGCTGCCGACCGAGCCCTTGTCAGACCCACCACAATCCGCCAGCCAAGCACGCTCTTTAGCCTTCGCCGTGTCCTCAGAAGCCTTCCGCAGCTCCTCGGCCGCACCCTCTAAATCATCTGATGTGTCTTTAATGGTATCGGTCGAGATCTCTGATCCTTTGAGCGCAGCGAAGTCAGACTCGGATGTCCTGGGCACGGCAAGCGCCGTACCGGTATAGGTCACACTATCGGTATCCTGCGCCGACACCGTCTGCGTGGCACGCGCGGCGATCAGATACGGCAGAGCCGTCTCGATTTTCTGTAAGCCTTCCGATGCGCTTTTGGCAAACTTGTTGCGCGTTTTAATGATCTCAATCCCGGTGTCGACCATATTGCCGGCAACCGGCTCGGCACCCGGGATGAGGATGGCGACCAGGCCCGTCCCAATCGTGGCAAACCCCGCCAGCCCCAGACTCAAGATGCTCGCATCAACCACCGTGGCAGCCGTGTGATAGGACGACACTACGTTGGCACCCGCCAGCGCGCCACTATCAGCCGCCACCTGGGTATCCCCGGCACGCGACATGCTCCATATCGCCGCGGTCGACGAAAACAACAATGTGAGCACCACCAAGATGACCACCGCAGAGGAGAGCGTGGTGTAGGCACCGTCTTCGATAAACAGGTCGATACCGGCTCGACCCATAAAGCCGCCTCGTTTGCGGAGAGCGCCTGGTCGACGGCGGGCCGCAAACCCTTGCGTCACCCGCAACAGGCAGCGCCTAATCCCATGCAGCAATCCACGAATCATAATCTCCCTCCAGCCATTCGGGACGCGATTGATACGAGACATCGACTTTGAGCTCAACGTAGCCGCCCTCGGCGGTACCACCCATAGCCTGCGCAAACGCACCGATCACAGGCAACGGCTTGACCTCGCCGGAAACGGACACGGACGAGACGCCACCCGCACCGGCCCGGCCAAGCTCGATATCCCACGACAACGGCCCGCCGGCATGAAAGATCGAAACGTTGGGCACTGCGGCAAGCCGGCGGCGGGTGAACTCCTTAAGATCATCGTCCTCCGCCGTCGTCGTGGTCATGAGCCGCGCGGTCTCGGCGGCGGCAGACTCCATGACCGCGCGCGTATAGAGCAGGCACACCGGTTGCAGTGCGAGAAGGATGAGCGTCAGAAACGTCGGCAGCAAAAAAGCGGACTCGACCGTAGACTGCGCCCGGTCCTCACGCGCGATATCAATACAACGCGATGTCCTTAGCGCCCGCAGCGGCGTCGATAACCGGCATCGAGGCAACGCCATGGGATGCCGCCCGCTCAACCAGCGCCGCCAAGCGCCCATCGGTGCCAGCACGCCAAAGCCCCGCGATCGCCAGCACGATCGATAACAGCGCCACCGTGACGATGGCGTATTCGACCGTTGCCTGGGCAGACTCCTCGCGCAGGACGTCATGCATTTCACGACCCCTCCTTTGAGTTCGATGCCTGCGGGCTCAGGCGGATCACGCGCAGGCGGCACGAGGCATCGCCGGCATCCGCAGCAACCGTCACCATATCGACCCAGCCGCGTCCGTCGCGCACGATGGCGCCCCACACGTTTCCCTTGATGTCGAGATAGCCGCTCAGAGCAAGTTGCGCCGTGGGTACCTCGCGATAGGCACGCAGCATATCCGCCGCTGCCTCGGTCATCGGTCGGTCCTCGGACCATGCAAGCCGGACCGCAATCGCGTTGCCCTCAGGCGAATCCGTCGCAGTGGCAGACCGCTTGTCGAGCGTCCGCAGAAAGGTTTGCGCCGTGACAGCGACATCCGAATCGTCCGCATCTCGCGTCTCATCTTTTTGAGACGCCACCGCCGAATCTGAGCCCGAATCGGAGGCGGCCCCAGGACGCTGCTGCCGCGCGGCGTTAAGCCCCCAAAGCACCGCCGCTATCGCCACGACCAGGCAAGCAAACACCAGCAGTACCCCGATGGGGCGCTCGCCCTCTACAGGCTGTTGATGCCCTCGCTGATAGCGTTCCATAGATCTTGGACCTTGCCCTTAAATGCGACGATGGCGATAATCGCGATCACCACGAGCACGCCGACCAAGATGGCATACTCGGTGGTACCCTGTGCGCTCTCCTCCTGCAATAGCTCCTTGGCGCACTGACGAACATGTGCCGCCCGGCAAAACGCCCAGCCCTGGACCTTGCTAGCAGCGTCAGTCATCGTGTTCATGTATTCCTCCCTACATCATCCCGCCTGCTCCCAGCAGCGGGCCCAATATGGACAGAAGCAACGCCGGCAAGATGAGCGTGCCGGTGGGAATCAGCAGCTTGACGGGCGCACGCTCGATCTCGCGCTCGACCGCGGCGCGATGAGCCGCACGGATTTCGCGACTTTGAGCGGCCAGCGTCTCGGCAAGTGGGGCACCCAGGGCGAGCGCCTGCCCCACCGTGATGGCAAAGGTCTCGAGCGCTCGCACGTCCAAGTCGCGCGCGGCGGCCAACAACTCGTCCTCACGCGTGCCCACGCCCACCTGCCACGCCATGCGGGCTCGCTCAAGGCGAAGAGCCAGCACTGACCGGCGGTTGGCGCAGAAAATCTCAAGCGCCGCATCAAACGAAAGACCGGCCGAAAGACCCAAGCGAACAACATCGATCATCTCGGACACTTCGCCGAGCGACACTCGCGCCGGGCCGCCCGCTCCAACCGCGCCCTTCACTCGCGCGGTCAGAGCATCGACCACCGAGCGACCCGCGGCAGCGACCAGCACCGCCTCGCGCTTGCAGGCCCCTGCGATCTTGCGTGCATCCGCCCGATCCAAACCCGTCGCGACAAATACACTCAGGGCGCACAGGCAAGCCGCAACTGCAACCGGGGCGCTCATAGCTCCACCCGCATAATGCGCCGGATAACCACCAGGGCAACGGCGTTGAGGGCAAGACCCAGCACCACAGCGCCCGCGCCGGCAGGCGTCGCAAGACCGCGACGAAAATCTGCCGAAAGCAGCGCCAACACCGCGCACATGCCCGCCGGCATCGCCGCGACCATATGCGCAGACATGCGAGCCTGCGACGTCTTAACATCCAGGCGGCGCTTGAGCTCAATGCGCTCCCCCACCATGCTCGACGCCTCGGACAGTAAGTCGGCAAGCGGAGCGCCGGTGCGCTGAGACACCTTAAGCGCCAAGGTCACAAGCGAAAGACCGGGGGCGTCGATACGCACGAGCAAGTCATCGAGCGCGTCGGTCGCCGAGATGCCGCAATCGATCGCCGCCGCCACCCGCAAAAACTCGGTATGCACTGGCTCTTGCGCATGAGCGCCCACAAAGCGCATGCCCTGGGCCAGCGAATGTCCCGAGGCAAGCGACATGGAAAGTGCGGTAAACGCCTCGGGCATTGCCTCTTCTGCATCGTGTTGCTCGCGCCGGCTCTCAAAGCCATCCCGAGCGGCACCAACGGCAAACGGAGCAACAAGTCCCAAGGCAAATCCGAGGGGCGATAACGACACCATCGTTAGTAAAACGCAGCAGACACCGCTCGATAGCAGCAGAAACGCCAAACGTCCCGAAGCATCTTCGATCACGAGGCCAAGGCGATGCGCCGGAGCCAGCGATGCCCACGAACGGGCGATCTTTTTCAGCAGATCGTTTTCCACCAGCTCACGCGGCAGCTTCTCTGCCACCGTCTCGAGCGCCTGACGTGCCAGCTCCGCCGGCGGTACCTGCGGCACACGAGGTTCCGCCCCGCACGCCGTCGCGACAGAAAGCCCTGCCAAGCCCCCTACGACGAGGGGCACAGTGATCTCCATTCGTCCACCTCCTCTTGTGTGAGCGTCCCCGACCGCAGGCCTTCTGCGATAAACGGCGGCTCGCGGTCAAGCGTCCAGGTGCGCTCGGCGGCATCGAACGTCACATAGCGCTCGAGCTCTACGCCGCCCGATGCGGCGCGTCGCACCCCCGAATACGAGGAGACGAAACGCCTGCCATCGGCGTGGCGCTCGGACATCACGATGCCGTCGAGCGCCATGGCAATCTGCTCCTCGATGAGCTCGCTCGGCAGATCGATGCCATAACGTGCAAGCAACGTCAGACGCACCACGGTCTCCTGTTCTGAACCCGCATGAAGTGTGGTGAGCGACCCGTCGTGGCCCGTGTTCATGGCCTGCAACATGTCGCAGCACTCGGCACCGCGCACCTCGCCCACCACGATGCGGTCGGGGCGCATGCGCAGGGCATTAGTTACCAGGTCGCGGATCGTCACCGCGCCCTCGCCCTCAATTGAAGCCTCGCGCGCCTCTAGGCGCACCACGTGCGGATGATGTGCAAACTTGAGCTCGGCAGAGTCCTCGATCGTCACGATGCGCTCGCCGGTGGAAATCTCACATGACAACGCGTTGAGCAGGGTGGTCTTACCAGATCCCGTGCCTCCCGCAACCGCCAGGTCCTGTCGCAGCGACACCGCACACGACAGCAGCTGCGCATACCAAAGCGGCAGCGACCCCAGCCCCACAAGCTCGTCCAGCGAGCAGATACGGTCCGAGAACTTTCGGATGGTGAGAATCGGTCCGTCAATCGCCACAGGCGGAATCACCGCGTTGACGCGATAGCCCGTTTTGAGGCGGGCGTTGACGATGGGGCTGCGCTCGTCGATACGGCGACCAAGTGGCGAGATAATGCGGTCGATAAGCACACGGATCTGCTCATCATCCTCAAACGCATGCTCGATGGGGTACAAGACGCCGCCGCGTTCAAAGAAAGCCGAGCGACAGCCGTTGATCATGATCTCGGTAACGGTGTCGTCCTCGATGAGCGGCTGCAACGGCCCCAAGCCCACCACGTCATCCAAAATCTCGTCGATGATGGTCTCGCGCTCGGGCGTCGCGAGATCGGTCGGCTCCTCAACATTGAGCGCCGCCTCCACCGCAGGACGCAATTCCGAGCGGGCAAGTGCCGGGTCGATATAGGCGCTGATACGCGCCACTTCGTCGTAACCCATGCGGTCCATCACGGCGCGCTTGGTGCGTCGTTTCACGGCGCGGCGACGCCCCGCATCTACAGGCGCTGCCGCCGCCGCAGCGCCGGCAGCCTTAATCCTCGTTTGCAGGCTCATCGCTGATCACCCTCGCGCGACCAGGGAAGGCGGATACGCGGGCGTTCGGTGCGCGTTGCACGGTCGGCGACCATATCGCTCCAAGGGCCGACGGCGCACCCCAGTTCCACGAGCATCTCGCGCGTGGCCTCGCGCACGCTAGTCGCAAAAGCGCTGGTCTGCCCCACTGCCTCGTCAGCGCGCCCAAACGCCATGAGCGCGGCGAGATCCTGCCCGCCATCGGCGATACGAATCTTGGAGCTTAACGCACAGGCAATCTCAAAGCGCATGGCGACGTCCTCGTCTGCCCCGCGCGCACCGAACCGGTTGAACACGGCGCTCATGCGCGTGCGCGGTACACCTACTCGACCTGCCAGTTCAATGACGCGCGATGCCGATGCCGCGGACGACACCGCCGCATCGCCAACGACCAGGCAACGGTCGCTCGCCGCCACCGCAGCCGCCACGGCGTCGCCCCAAAAGACCGAGGTATCGATAAAGACCACGTCGGATTCGCGACGCAGGACATCAAGCAGTAGCTCCACCGGACGTGCCATGAGCTCGGCTTGCTCGGGCGCCGCGACGGGACCCCAGAGCGTAACGCCCGGTGCCACGCGCATCGATGTGGCTACGATATCCGGCTCGGTGAGCGTGCCCGCCGCCGACGGCTCGATAAGTGCCGCCATATCGCGCGGAGCATCGACGCCTAACAAGTCGTAAAGGTTTCCAAACATCAGGTCCAAGTCGAGCACGGCGGCACGCAAGCCCAACAGCGACGATGTGTGTGCCATGGTGGCAACGATCGTCGACTTGCCGCAACCGCCCGAACCCGAAATGGCGCAGATGACCGGAGCTCGATGCGGCGAAGCGGCAGCGTCTGCCGGCGGCATCGGAGGCGGCGGGGCGGGCGTCGGTGACAGCGTCCCCGTCTCCCCCGCCGCAACCACACGCTGCGTCCAAGCCGGCATGGCAGCTTGTTCGGTCTGCGAGGCAGGCTCGTTCTGTGCAATCTGCTCATGCTGCATCAGCGACAACTCGCCGCACCCGGCAAAGCCCTCAACTTCGTCGAGTTCATCCGCCAGATTCACGCCGTGCACGTATCCCATATCTACAGCCGGGGAATCGCCAGCATGCTGCGCCGGCCCTCCAGCGTCATCGTATACAAGGGGGTTCCGGGGGCGCCGACCATGCTCGGCTTCCGCTTTTCCATAATCATCAACACGCGGGCCTCTTGTAGCGCGAGGCGCCCCGGGTTCCCTATCAACAAAAGCATCGGGCTCAATCGTCATGCGCCGATCGGAATCAACCGCTCCCTCGCCCGCGCGCCCGTTGCCGCATATACTGTGTGCAGCGATGACCTCGGTCGCCCCCGCGCGAAACAGCCCCTCGATATCCGACGGATCGAGCGCTTCTATCAACACGACCACGCGACTCACGCGGCCTTCGGCCGTCAGGCGCGCAACAGTCTTGCGCACATCTTCGGTATCAAACAGAGACGCCGCGATGATGGCAGCCCCGCGGCGCGACGGAAACGCCCGCGCCATGGAAACCAGCCCGTCCAGGTCACCCACGCGAAGCACCTGTGCACCCGCATCACGGCCCTCGACTTCCCGCTGCAACAGCCCGTAATCGCCGCACGCGCAGCACGCAAGCCAGATCGCCTTCATCACTCGTCGCCTCCGCTCTTTTTGCCGCGCGCCGTGGCGGGAATCGTCAAGCTGACCGTTCCCTTGCCCGAGGCTCCCAGCAGTTCCTTGACGTCTTCGGGGTCAGCCGCCAGCGTCACCCATTCGATCTTGCCCTCGCGCGTGGCACCGGAATCCTCACTGGTATCGATCACGTACGCGCCGCACAGCCGATCGGTTACGCCGTCTTTTTGCACATACACATCCACGTAGCTGCCCACGCCCGTAGCACCGCCGACCGAGTGCTCGGCATCGACCGCCACCGAAACGGCGACCTTGCCCTTAGGCACCTCGAGCTTGCGGCTCTCGGCCTTGGTGTAGACATTGCAGATCACGGCGTTTTTGGGAATACGCGAAGTCGTCACGTCGCCGCGCACCTGGCGCAGCTCGGTCGCCGCGTCACGCGGCAGCAGGCTCGTCAGCCATTCCTGGGTTATGACATTGGTCTCATCGAGGGTCTCGCCCACATCGATATCGCGCGCCGCGACGCATACCTCGACGTGATCGCCACCGTACTTGGCCAAGGTCTCAGCCTGGACCTGTTCGGCTCGTGAGCGGATCGACGAGCCGTAAGCCATGCAGAGCAGCGCAGAGAGCACGCCCGCGACCAGACTGATGGCGATGCGCTTGCTCTTGTTCACGGCCGCTCCTCTCATGGCAGTGCCGGGCGAATGCCCGTACCACCATTGTCTGGGCGGTCAGAGCGCAAAGCGGCGCAATCGCGATCTTGGTTTTCGATGTCAAACCAATCGCTGACCAAAAGCTGACCAGCCCGTCAAGCTCGTGGCAAGGTTTTGGTCAGCACGTCAGCAAACTGCATGTTTCGAGGCTTTTCCGCAGCAAAAAGCCGTCTCCCGAACAGTTGGGAGACGGCTGTCATAGGAAAAATCAATTACAGATGGACATCGGGATCGAGCATTTGAGCGCTCACGCGCATGGATGACGCCAGGTTTTGGAACGTTTCCAGACGCAGGCTGTCAATCTGCCCGGCGTCCTCGGCCTCGCGAACGGCGCAACCCGGCTCATGGACATGCGTGCAATCGCCAAACCGGCACGCACGCGATGCCTCGACAATCTCGGGGAAGGCGCGCGCCAGACCCCGCTCATGTCCCACGAGCGGCAAACTGCGCAGACCCGGGGCATCGGCGATCACGCCGGCGTCGCCCGGCAACGCCACCATCACGCGCGCGACGGTAGTGTGACGGCCCTGGTCGTCGCGTTCGCGCACACCGCCGGTCGCCAACGTATCGTGGCCCAGCAGTGCATTGAGCAGCGTCGACTTGCCGGCACCCGACTCGCCCAGAATCATGGCGCAGCTCCCGACAGGCAAGCAGGCACGGACCTCGTCCAGGCCGCGGCCCTCGGCAGAGGACGTCACGATCACGCGCACGTCCGGACCCACCAGGCGGCGCACGCGGTCCAGATCGCGCTCGAGCTCCTCGACATCGCAACGGTCAGCTTTGGTGAGTACCACCACCGGTTCGGCATCGCAGTCGAGCGCCAACACCAGCGAGCGCGCCACGCGGTCGAGCAGCACCTCGCCGGCACCGAGCGCCTGCACGATTAGCACGCTATCCACGTTGGAGCAGAGCACCTGACGCTCCCCGCGGGCACGGCCGCGCCAACGCTCAAAGCTCGTACGGCGCGGCAGCACGCACTCAATCACGCCCATATCGTGCCCGGGAGCGCGGCGCACCGCCACACGATCGCCCACGGCAGGCAGCAGGACCTCGTCCTCGCCGCGTGACTTGGCAAACCCCACAGCATGCTCGGCACGAAACGTGTCATCGGCAGTCGCCACCAGTGGAAACCCGCGATCCAAGCGCACCACGGCGCCAAGCTGCATCTGCTCGGGCTCCTCGACATGCGCGCAGAAATCATCAAAGGCAGCCTGCTGGGCTTCATCGACCGGCAGGTCATCAAACGCCGGAACGTCCCGCAGCGCGTCAAGCCCCGGTACACTCGCCAGCAACTCCTCAGCAGATGCGGGAGCCTCGGTCGCGAGCTTCCGACGACGATCACGCTTAGCCCGCGCCCCCGTCGTCTTTTTCTTCGCTTTAGCCTTAGCCTTAGCCACAAACGCCTCCCAGCAGCCAAAATCACAACTGAGCAGGTATTTTACCCACAAAAAAAGAGCCGGTCGAGCAAACGCTCGACCGGCTCACACACTTTCCCTCAGCCCTTTATCATCCGCTCGGGAGAAAAGCCAGCAAGGATACCGCAGGGCCCGCCCCGGAAGCCCTTTCTCCCGAACGATCCCGCAGCGCGAAGCGCGAGGACCAGTGAGGGAGAAAGGGCGTGGGGCGGGCCCGGACAGGTACGTTACTCTTTCTCCACAGCGCGCATGATCGCCTTGTAGATCTCCATCAGCGGGATGATCAGGAAGGCCAGGCCCAGGGCGGCGACAACGCCCTTGGGCTCGAGCGTCACAGGGCCAAAGAACATCTCGGCAAGCGTCGGCTGCACGGTCACGATCACCGTCAGCACCAGCGCCAGCGCGGCGGAAGCCCACAGCCACTTGTTTTGCTTCTTCATGGTGAACAGCGACGCACGACGACTGCGCATATTGAAGCAGTGGAAAATTTCGACCATGTTGAGCGTGATGAACGCCATCATCACGCCTTCCTCGTCGGCATTGCCAGCGATCATATCGGCGATGTGGATGTAGCCCATGTCAAAGTACACGCCCACAAAGAAGCTCGCCAGCACCAGCACGGTGATGATTAGGCCCTGGACCACACAGTCCAGGCCCATATTGCCGGCAAAGACGCCGTCCTTGGCGTTGCGCGGCTTGCGCTTCATGATGTCGCCCTCGGCATCCTCCATGCCCAACGCGAGCGCGGGGAAGCAGTCGGTGACCAGGTTCACCCACAGCAGCTGCACCGGCTGGAAGATGGTAAAGCCGATGAGCGTGGCGATAAACACCGAGAACACCTCGGCAAGGTTGGCCGAAAGCAGGAACTGGATGACCTTGCGGATGTTGTCGTAGATGCGACGACCCTCTTCGCAGGCGCCGATGATGGTAGCGAAGTTGTCGTCGGCGAGCACCATGTCGGCGACGTTCTTGGTGACGTCGGTACCAGTAATGCCCATGCCCACGCCGATGTCGGCGCGCTTGATGGACGGGGCGTCGTTGACGCCGTCGCCCGTCATGGCCACGATCTGGTCGCGCGACTTCCAAGCCTCGACGATGCGTGTCTTGTGCTCGGGTTGGACGCGGGCGTACACGCCGTAGTCCTCGATGTGCGCGTCGAGTTCCTCGTCGCTCATGCGATCGAGGTCGGCACCGGTGATGGCATGGCTGCGATCGGTGACGATGCCCAGCTGCTTGGCGATGGCCACGGCGGTGTCGATGTGGTCGCCCGTGATCATGACGGTGCGAATACCGGCATCGTGCGCCTCGCGGATGGCGTCGGCGACCTCGGGACGAACCGGGTCGATCATGCCGGACAGGCCGCAGAAGACCAGGTCGTGCTCGAGCGCGGCGGGACTACAGTCGGCCGGGACCTCGGTGTAGGTGCGGCTTGCCAGCGCCAGCACGCGCAGGGCCTCGTCGGCCATGGCCTTGTTGGCGGCCACGAGCTCGGCACGACGCTCCTCGGTCAGGGGTACGACCTTATCGCCCTCGTAGATATGGGTGCACAGGCCGATCACCACGTCGGGCGCGCCCTTGGTGTACTGCTCATACTCGCCGTCAAGGGTCTCGACGACCACGGACATCATCTTGCGGCCCGAGTCAAACGGGGCCTCGCCCACGCGCGGGTGCTCGGCAGTCAGGCCAGTGAGGCCCGCCTTGCCGGCGTCGTTGACGAGCGCGCACTCAGTCGGCTCACCCACGGCCTCGCCCAGCTCCTCGTCCCACTGAGCATCGGAGCACAGCGCCATGCCGGCCAGGAACTTCTCCTTGGGCGCAGCGAGCTCGTGCTTGACGACGGTCATCTTGTTCTGGGTAAGGGTACCGGTCTTGTCGGAGCAGATGGTCTGTGTGCAGCCAAGGGTCTCGACGGCAGAGAGCTTGCGGATAATCGCCTGGCGCTTGGCCATCTTGGTCACGCCAAGCGAAAGGACGATGGTCACGACGGCAACCAGGCCCTCGGGGATGGCGGCGACGGCGAGCGAGACGGCGACCATAAAGGTATCGAGCAGGGCGGTCGGGTCGGTAAGAACGTTGCCCACGCCGTGGCGGATGATATCAACGCCAAAGATGACGACGCAGATGACGATAACCATAATGGTAAGGATGCGGCTGAGCTCGGCGAGCTTCACTTGCAACGGCGTGAGCTCTTCCTTGGCCTCGGCCAGGGCGCCGGCGATCTTGCCCATCTCGGTGTTCATGCCGGTGCCGACCACGACGGCGCGACCACGGCCGTACACGACGGTGGAGCCCATATAGCACATGTTCTTACGGTCGCCGAGCGGCACGTCATCGGTGCCCGCAGCGAGCTCGATCACGTTGGCATGCTTCTCGACGGGCACGGACTCGCCGGTGAGCGCGGCCTCTTCGATCTTCATCGTGGCGCTCTCGAGCACGCGGCAGTCGGCCGGGACGGAGTCGCCCGCCTCGAGCATGATCACGTCGCCGGGCACGAGCTCGGCACTCGGCAGGTGCACGAGCTTGCCGTCGCGTAGCACCTTGGACTGCGCCGCACTCATCTCCTGCAGGGCCTCGAGGGCCTCCTCGCTCTTGGCTTCCTGGACCACGCCCAGCACCGAGTTGACGATAACGACGAACATGATGATGGCAACATCGGCAAAGTCGGGCTCGCCCTTGACCATGCCCGTGAGCGCACTGATGACGGCGGCAACGATCAGCATGATGACCATAGGGTCAGCCATCTGTTCAAAGAAACGCTTCCACAGCGGCGTCTTCTCAGCTTCCTCGAGCTTGTTAGGGCCTGTCTTGGCAAGGCGCGACGACGCCTCGTCGTTGCTCAGGCCGAGGTTCTCATCGACACCTTGGTCGCTGAGCACCTCCGCCGCGGCGGACAGGTATTCCTTTTGCATATAGAGTCCCCTCCTGGGATTCGGGCCACTCAGCAGATTGATGCCCGATCATAATTCCCAGGAGAAGGGCAAGGGCTCATCAAGGCTGCCGTGCTGAGCGGCAGTTGATAGTGGAGCTATGGTACCCCAAAGCGACGCGTCTAGCCAAAACAATCGGTTTGGAAATATGGTCCGCACGCAACGGTGCAGACCGTGTGATGCTCAACATTGGTAAAACGTTTTTTCTTCGGCACATCGCCAAACTGACATATCGCCCAGATAGCAGCGGTTGGAGTGGTTGGTAAAGATTTTTCATATACCGTTTTTCCCGCAAAAAATGAACTTCCATTTCGGCATACGGTCGATTTTTTGGGGTATTCGGTCGGCATTTCGTTATAATCATCTCGGTTTTATTTCTTATGGTTTATCTATCAGCGCAAGACGATGTCAGATGGAGGTCTGAATGTACAAGCGCACTAAGATTGTATGCACCATGGGTCCCGCCTGCGATAGCGACGAGACCATCCGCGAGATGATCAAGGCGGGCATGAACGTCGCCCGTTTTAACTTCTCGCACGGCTCCTACGACGAGCACCACGGTCGCATCGAGCGCGTCCGCCGTATTTCCAAGGAGCTCGGTCTGCCTGTCGGCATCCTGCTCGACACCAAGGGCCCCGAGGTCCGCACCGGCCTTCTGGTCGACGGCAAGAAGGTTGCCGTCAAGACCGGCGATAAGATCGTCGTCACCGCTCAGCCCACGTCCGAGGATTTCCACGGCACCGCTGAGCACATCTCCCTCGACTACCTGGCTCTGCCTTCCGAGGTCGAGAAGGGCTCCCTCATCCTGATCGATGACGGCCTGGTTGCCCTCGAGGTCGAGTCCGTCAGCGGCCAGGACATGACCTGCGTCGTTAAGAACGACGGCCTGATCGGCGAGCGCAAGGGCGTCAACATGCCCAACGTCAACATCTCGCTGCCCGCTATCACCGAGCGCGATCGTCAGGACATCCTCTTTGGCCTGACCGAGAACATCGACTACATCGCCGCTTCCTTCATCCGTGACGGCGAGTCCGTCCGCGGCATCCGCAAGCTTTGCCGCGAGAACGGTGGCGAGCACGTGACGATCTTCCCGAAGATCGAGTGTGCCCTGGGCGTCGAGAACTTCGACGAGATCCTCGAGGCTTCCGACGGCATCATGGTCGCCCGTGGCGACCTGGGCATTGAGATCAAGCCCGAGCTTGTTCCGCACATTCAGAAGGAGATCATCGCCAAGTGCAACGCGGCCTACAAGCCCGTTATCACCGCTACGCAGATGCTCGACTCCATGCAGCAGAACCCGCGCCCGACGCGCGCCGAGGTTGCCGACGTTGCTAACGCCATCTACGACGGCACCGACGCCGTTATGCTCTCTGGCGAGTCCGCTGCCGGTAAGTACCCGGTCGAGGCCGTTAAGATGCAGGCCAGCATTGCTCTCGAGACCGAGAAGTACCTCCCGGCTCACGCTCCGCTCGAGGTTCCGGCCGATGCTCACGGCACCCGCGTCGTCAACAACGTTGTGGGTATGTCCGCTGTGAACATGGCCACCACCGTTGGCGCCAAGTGCATCACCGTGCCGACGACCACCGGTCGTACTGCTCGCCTGATCTCGCACTTCCGTCCCAACATGCCGATCTGCGCGTTCTCCCGCCACGAGTGGGCCGTCCAGCAGATGATTATGTACTGGGGCGTTATCCCGCACCAGGCCGAGATTACCCAGGGCACCGTCAACGGCACGATCGTCAAGGCGATCGAGACCGCTAAGGAGCTCGGCTACGTCGAGGCCGGCGACCTGACCGTCGCTACCGCCGGCGATCCCCGCATGAGTGTTCAGCTCGAGGACAAGGTCTCCTCGACCAACGTCGCTTACGTCGCTCAGGTGCGCTAAATCGCACTTGCAAGCACGCTTGCATTGCAAAAGGGCCCGGAAGGCTTTGCCTTCCGGGCCCTTTTTAGACCTTCTTCGTATGCCGCATCATCGATTTGTGTTCAGTCGCAAGCCTCTCCGATGCCGAGCGCACCACCGAAGACGCCCTGCGACGGGAGCCGTTGGTCAATTGGAATGAACTGTTCACCGTTAAGCCGGCCGGCTAGCAGCTAGCGATCAGGGGGACTGCGGGAACGTCAGAAGCAGCAACGCGAGCCGCAAATCCCGCCTCGGTCAGCTCGATGACCTCGGTAAACGTTGCATCGAAAAACTCCTCGGTTAGCAGGCGATACGGCGGATGATCGGGCTCGCCGGGGTTTTCGCGTACAATCTCGTGCATAACGCCAATGGTCTTGAGCACATACTCCTTATGGATGGGATACTGCCCAAAACGCGTCGCCGCAGTATACAGGCGATCGGTCGCGCGCGGAATCGAAACAATGCCGAGCGTCTTACCAAACCAGTCAAAGTCGCCTTGCTTTTTAATGCGGAATTCCTCGCACGGCTTGCCGCCGTGCGCCTCCAGGTACTGATTCACGCGCGTATTCCATACGGTATCCGCCACCAGATGCGACCAGACGCCCAGCGTCAAATCGAGCAGCGACTGCGCCACATCTTCGGACGCAAGCGAGAACTCACAGGCGCCGGGACCGGCAACCGGCTCGGCATCCCTGTAGCGCTGAGGATAGTGCACGCGGTTCAGTCGCTCGCGCTCCTCGACAATCGAGGTAGCCTCAGCAGGTTCGCCCGCGGGTGCGCCTTTAAGCAGCGGCGCCACATAGGTATCCCAGAACTCGTGCTCGCGCGGCTTAGGGATAGGCTCGGGCTTTGCAAAGTGCGTAATGCGATACGGAATGGGATCGGCGATGCCAGGGACCATATAGCCCACGAAGATATCCGGAACCACGCAGCCAAACAAAAAGGCATTGCGGTCGCGCACGCTATCGGCAAGCACGCTAGCACGTGCCAGCAAGCGCTCCGTTTGAGCGATATGAATGTTCCAACTTGGCATAGCCACCCCCATAAAACCTGGTTAACTATACCATCACGGCAGAGTCGCACAGGCGGCCATACATACCCTACGCAGCAACTATTCCGCAGCACCGCTTTCGGTTCCATACGACGGCACGGGCGCCTCGACCACATGGTGATATCGATCGATATAGATGGCACGGGCCTCCAGGCGGCGCACCAAATCTTGATGGTGCGTACTCATCAAAACCGTCTTACCGGCAGCAACGTAGGCCAGCAAAAAGTTGACTACGATGTCGCACGAGTCCTCATCGAGCCCGTTGGTGGGCTCATCGAGCACTAGGATATCGGGGTTCATCGACACCACCGCAGCCAGCGCAACGCGCTTCTTTTGCCCGCCCGAAAGCTGATAGGGCGAGGCATCGACCAGATCGGCAACCTGGAACAGCTCCATGGCATCGCGGACGCGGCGCTCGAGCTCGTCTGTCGGCAGCCCCATCTGCGCGGGGCCAAAAGCAACTTCCTCGCCCACCGTAGCGCAGAACAGCTGGGCGTCGGCATTCTGGAACACAAAGCCCACGCGCTGATGAAAACGCCGAGCGGCTGCGGAATCCTTGAGATATGCCGCATCGATCACGTGCCCGTCAAACAGGTACGCACCCGCGTCCGCTAGTTCAAGACCGTTGATAAGGCGCATAATCGTCGTCTTACCGCAGCCGTTGGGACCGAGTAGGGCAACGAGTTCACCACGATCGACCTGCAGCGACACACCATCGACAACCGTATGCCCCGCATAGGAGAACAGCACGTCGCGAAACTCGATGAGCGGCACGCTCTTGGCGCCAGTAGCACCGCTCGCGCCCATCACGCCATTCGTATCGTTTGCCAAAACGTCGCCCTTCCCTATCCACATCGACGGCTCGGCCGCCCGCGCTACAGCACCGCGCACAACACGGCGAGCAGCACCACGACGACCGCATAGACCGCATCGCGCCAGCCAAAGCCGCTCCGCGCGGGAGTCGGATACGCACCGGCAAAGCCACGGCAAAGCATAGCCTCGTCCATCGCGCGGCTGCATTCCATCGCCTTGATAAAGGTCATGCCCATAATACCCGCGATCGAATCGGTACGCGAAAAACCCGCAGGCGCGGAACCGACGCTGCGCAGCATGACCGATTCGCACAGATCGTGCGCTGTGCGTCCCAGCACCTCGATATGCTTGAGCGCCATATCGAAAGTAAAGATGACCTCGTCGGGCAGGTGCAGCATCTTAAGCGCCGCCGACATGCGGCTCCAGGTGAGCGTCCACGAAACACCCAGCACCAGCGACACGTTAATGAACGTCTTGAGTGCAATCTTGAGCATGGCGCCCGAGGCAGAAGCACCCAGCAGCAGGGCAGGCAGCGCCAGAACCACGGCAAACCCCGCGGCAGCCAACGCCGGCACAAAGGTAGCGCGCAGCCCGCGTACGGGGCGCACCGCGACCAGCACCAACGCGATCGCCGCCATCAACATCAGGTACAGCGGGCTTTGCGTCAGACACACGCACAGGACGCAAACGAACATCCCCACCAGGCGCACCGGAGCCGAAACGCAAGAAAGGGCGCGGTCGACCATCGACCCGCCCTCGTGCGCGCCTCCACCCAGGCGAACCCGCTCAAGCAGGCTCGCCAGGTGCAGGACATTCTTTTGCATCACACGATGCCGAGCCCCCGCGGGCTCGTAACGCTCCTCGGCCGCAAGCCAACTAGGCAGCTCGGCTATTGCCATGAGCACCGCTTTCCTTGACCGTCAGCGAGACCAGGCGGAATGTGATGGTGAGCACCGCCACGCCAATCACGCCCGAAAGAATATACATCGCAGCCTGGCCGGCAAAGCCAAGGCCCTGCTCCTCGGAATAGGCCTGCAGATAATCGCCCGTGGGCAGGGCGTCGGCAAAGGTCGGGGTATCGAGGCCGACCGAAGCCTGCAGGCTGTCGTCGCCAGCCTCCTGAACGGCGGTCGCGGCGCCCTCGGCGTCCCACTCACCCCAGGCGTCACCGGTGGCGAGCAAGCCGAGCGGCGTAGCCACAACAAGCACGGCGACCAGAATGAGCGTGGGAATCAGGGAAGTCTTCTTGGCGGTACCATTGGCGGCAAGCTGGCCATCGGCGGCTTCGGGGCCGACGATAATGCTCGGCGCCGTCTTCTTAATGAAGCCGTAGATGGCGGCCGTCGCCACGCCCTCGATCACGCCGGCAACCAGCATATGCGGGATCAACATGGCCGGAATAGCCACGGACAGCGGGAAGGGGCAGTACAGAGGGGCGCCCGAAACGTTGGTGAAGAGCATCGGCTGAATACCAAACTCGATTGCCGCGCACAGGGCCGCCAGGCACAGACCGACCCAACCGCTCACGATGGCAGAAACCGAGGTGCCCCAGCTCTTGTCGTGCAGACGGCTGTTGAGCACACGGAACACGATAGCAGCGACAAACGGCAGCACAAAGGCCATGTTAAAGCAGTTGGCGCCAAACGACAGAACGCCGCCGTCGCCAAACAGCAGCGCCTGCAGCGCCAGCGCGACCGAGACAGCGATAGCCGCGGCCTCGGGACCCAGCAGCAGCGCGATGAGTGCGCCGCCGACAGCGTGGCCTGTGGTGCCGCCGGGCAGCGGCACGTTAAACATCATGAGCAAAAAGGAGAACGCAGCGCAAATACCCAGAAAGGCCATATGCTCGCGATCGAGCGTGGCGCGCACTTTCTTGATGCAGTGAACCCATACGGGCACCATCGCCACCGCCATAACGGCATCGGTCTGCGGGGACAGATAATTATCTGGAATATGCATGAGCTCTCTCAATCAGAACGTTGCGTGTTACGTTTCCAACAATCCGTAACACCGACTCTGCATACTAACAAAAAGGCGCACCGCCGACAACGCAGCACGCCCTTGCAATACGTACGTTATTAACCCAGGTCCACACACCGCCCAATAAAGGGCCCATGCACTCCCAACTTTCCGGTCACCCGGAAGAAGGTGCGGTCCGCTCGCAACAAGGTTAACGCAGGAACCCGCCCTCGAGAGGGGTTTTCTAAGGCAACATCCCGCAGCCGCGAAGCGGCGAGGACGTTGCCGTGAAAACCCCGCAGGGGGCGGGTTCCAAACGGCAAAGATTACGAGCGGACCTCGCCGTTTACGCCCTTGCACACCTTGGTGACAATCTTCTGGTGCGCTTTCTCGACCTCTTCGCTGGTAAGCGTGTGGTCGTCGGAGCGATACGTAAGCGCAAAGGCCATGGACTTTTTGCCCGCTCCGATGCGGATGGGATCGCGGTAGACATCGAACAGGCGCACGCCCTCGAGCAGCTTGCCGCCGGCACTCGTAATACGACGCTCAAGATCCTCGCAGGTCACAGTGTTGTCGACCACGATAGCAAGGTCGTGCTCAACGGCCGGGTACTGCGAGAACTCACGGTAGTTCTCCTGATTGCGGGCGCCCTTGATCAGCTTGTCCAGATCGAGCTCAAAGGCAACGACAACCTCGTCAATGCCCATAGCCTCGCGCGCCTCGGGGTGAATCTCGCCGACCCAGCCCAGCACGGTGCCGCCGGACAGAACCTCAGCCGCACGGCCCGGCTGCAAAAAGGCATAGCCCTCGCCCTCGACGGGACGGAAGCGGACCTTCTCGATGCGCAGCTGGGCGAGCAGCTCCTCGACAATGCCCTTGCCAAAGAAGAAACGCAGCTTGCAGTACTTCATGTTCCAAGACTGCTCGCTCCACTGGCCCGAGAGCACACCCGCCACGGACTTGGTCTCCTTGGGCAGGCTGGCATTCTCGCGACCGTGGAACAGGCTGCCGACCTCGTACAGATGCACGTTAGGCGTGCCGTGGGCCTCGTTGTAGGCCACAGACTGCAGCAGACCCGGCAGCAGCGAGCGGCGCATCTCGGTCTGCTCGGCCACCAGCGGGTTCATGAGAACCACGGGGCAGCCGCGGCCCTCGGTGGACATACCGATCTTCTCCAGGTCGCCCGGGGCGGCAAAGCCAAAGGTCGTAGTCTCGTTGAGGCCACAGGCGCGCAGGATCTCGCCGACCTTGCGGGTGAGCTTCTGCTCGCGGGTCAGGCCGCCGATGTGGTTCTTGGCAGCTGGGATGGTCGCCGTCACGCGGCCCATGCCCCACAGGCGCAGGACCTCCTCGATCAGGTCGATCTCACGCGGCAGGTCGGGACGGAAGCTCGGCGGCGTGACCATGAAGTCCTCGCCGTCGCGCTCGACGGTGCAGCCCAGACGGGTGAGCGAACGCTCGATAAAGTCGGGCTCGATGTCGGCACCGCAGATGGCATGCACGCGGGCCAGGCGCAGCCTAATGCTGTCGATGGTCTTGGGCGCGGGGAACACGTCCACATAGCCGGGGGCGACCTCGCCGCCGGCGATCTCCTCGATAAGCGCGCACGTCACATTGGCGACGTCCACGCAGCCGGTCTCGTCGACCTGGCGCTCAAAGCGGATGGAGGCGTCGGAGATCAGCGACAGGTCACGGCTGGTGTGCGAGGTGCGGCCGGCGTTGAAGCAGGCGCTCTCGACCATCACGTCAACGGTATCGTCCTCGATCTCGGAATCCATGCCGCCCATAACGCCGGCCAACGCCACGGGGCGCTCGCCGTCGGTGATAAGGCCCATGCCGGCGTCGAGCACGCGCTCCTCGCCATCGAGCGTCGTGAATTTCTCATCCTGCTGGGCGGCGCGAACCACCACGCGACGGTGGCCATCGCGCTCGGCAAAGGTGTCCAGGTCAAAGGCGTGCAGCGGCTGACCGGTGAGCATCATCACATAGTTGGTGATGTCGACGATGTTGTTGTGCGGGCGCACGCCCAGGGCGTTAAGGCGCTTGACCATCCAGTCGGGCGACGGGCCGACCTTCACGTTGCGCACGATGCGGGCGACATAGCGGTCGCACAGGCCCTCGTCGGCAATCTCGACCGAAAGCTCGTCGTCGGTCGCGCGGCCGGTCTCCGCCTTGATGACGGGCAGCTCAACGTGGAAATCGCGGTCGAAGATGGCACCGGTCTCGCGGGCCATGCCAATCATGGACAGGCAGTCGGGGCGGTTGGGCGTGATCTCGCAGTCGAGCACGGTGTCGCTCGAGCCCACATACTCGGCAAACGGCATGCCGCAGGGCGTATCCTCGGGCAGGATCATAATGCCGGAGTGGTCGCCGCCCAGGCCGAGCTCGCGTGCGGAACAGTTCATGCCCATGGACACGACGCCGCGAAGCTTGCTCTTCTTGATCTTGACGTCGCCGGGCAGAACTGCGCCGATCATGGCCGTGACGATGTGGTCGCCGGCCTCGAAGTTCTGCGCGCCGCAGACGATCTGCAGCGGAGCGGGATTGCCGTCGGCATCGAGGTTCTTGTCACCCACGTCGACCGAGCACACATACATGTGGTCGCTATCGGGGTGCGGGGTCTTGGTGAGCACCTTGGCGGTCACCACGTGGTCGAAGGACTCGCCCACGGTGTCGATCGCCTCGACCTCGGTGCCGGTACGGATATATTCGTCCGAAAGGGTCTTGGGATCCTCCGGAATATCGATCATGGTCTTGAGCCAGTCGTAAGAAACACGCATCTAGCTCTCCTTTCATACTGAAAGCCTGCGAAGAGATGCAGGTGGAAACTTCAACTTTGTGAACATTCCTTACAAAGCGAGGGTTGCCCAAGTGCGGCAGATCGGCCCGAAAGAGGAGCGCCGCGTACTTTGGTACGCAAGCGACGAATGAGCGCCGAGGTGCCGTGCTTGGGCAAGCCGCAGCCTAGAACTGATTCAGGAAACGCATATCGCCTGTCATGAGCGTTCTGAGGTCCGGCAGGTCGTAGCGCAGGGCCGCGACGCGCTCGGCGCCAATACCAAAGGCGAAGCCGGTGTACTTCTCGGGGTCGATGCCGCAGTTGATCAGGACGTTGGGGTCGACCATGCCGCAGCCCAAGATCTCGATCCAGCCGCTGTGCTTGCAGAAGTTGCAGCCCTTGCCGCCGCACACGTGGCAGCTCACGTCCACCTCGCAGCTGGGCTCGGTGAAGGGGAAGAAGTGCGGGCGGTAACGCGTCTTGCGATCCTCGCCAAACATGCACTTAACAAAGTAGTCGAGCGTGCCCTTCAGGTCGCCAAAGGTGATGCCCTCGTCGACGACCAGGCCCTCGATCTGGTTGAACTGCGGAAGGTGGCAGGCATCGGCCGTGTCGGGACGGTAGACGGTGCCCGGGCAAATCATGTAGATGGGCGGCTTCTGCGACTCCATGGTGTGGATCTGCACGCCCGAGGTCTGGGTGCGCAGCAGCACGTCGGACTCGCCGTGGGCGTGGGCCTCGGGGTGCGCGACGCTGCCGGGGTTATTGTCGACCACGTAGAAGGTATCGCGGGCCGAGCGGCTCGGGTGATCCATAGGGGCGTTGAGCGCGGTGAAGTTGTAGTAGGAGGTGTCGACCATGGGACCGGACTCGACGGTGTAGCCGATGCCGCAGAAGATGTCCTCGGCCTCCTCGATGATCTGCTTGATCAGGTGCTGGTGGCCGATCTGCGGACGGATGCCCGGCAGCGTGATGTCGACGGCGTCGTGCTCGAGTGCGCGCTTGAGGGCGGCAGCCTTCATCTCGGTGTTTCGCTCGTCGAGCATGCCCTCGATCAGCTGGCGCATCTCGTTGGCGCGCTTGCCCATTACGGGACGATCCTCGGGGGCGAGCTTGCCCATCATGCGCATCAAGCCGGTGATACGACCCTTGCGACCGAGCAGCTCAACGCGCGCAGCCTCGAGCTTGGCTGCGTCGTCGGCGCCTGCGACGAGCTCCTTGGCCTCTTCCTCGAGTTTGACCAGATCATCAATCAGACTCATGTCTTCCCTTTCGTCTCTCGCGCTCTCCGTTTGCCGAGGCGGCTGCCACCGTCTGGCGTTGTGAAAACGCGGCCCGGTTCGGTAATAAAAAAACCGCCCTCGGGCATGTGCATTGCCCAAGGACGGTTGAATTCCGCGGTACCACCTTGTTTGACCCGGCGGATGTCTGGCCCGCCGCGCCCACTCTGTGCCCCTTGTCGCGAGGCTCACGGCTTCCCTACTGGGGCTTCGCCGCCGCTGGCCGCGTGCCCGTTGAGGTCGCTGCTCGGGAGTGAACGCTTGGCCCTTGTCACCGCAGGAAGGCTCGCAGCCCATGACCTTCCCTCTCTTGCCGGCGACGCGGCGGGCAAAACCCTCTCCGTCAACGCATTGGGCTACAGGATACCACATTGTGTGGGCGTATCGCCGCGTTCCGTTTTGTTCGTGCTGGGTACAAGGCAGGTAGCTGTGCAAACTGGCCGCGCGCCCACCCGAAGCGCTCGGCTCACGAGATCAAGGATATGGTATGGGAAAGAAACTCGATAAGAAGGCCGAGCCTGCAGCGGGCAAGACATCCAAAGGCATGAAGGTCGATAAGGCCGTCAAAAAAATCCGCAAGCTCGAAGGCAAGCTGTCGACTCGTGAGTACCTGCTCAAGATTGCCGAGTTTGACGGCGCGACCATTGCCCCCGCCAACGGCGCCGCAGCGCGCGCCGATGCCATGGGCACCCTTGCCGGTGAACATCACAAGCTCCTGACCAGCAAAAAGTCTGTCGAGCTTGTGCGCTCGCTGGCACGCGAGACCATCGCCGGCGGCAAGATCGACGACCCGCAGCTGCTCGACGAGATCCGCGTGCTCGGCCGCGACCAGCGTGAGGCAAGCGTCATTCCCACCGAGGAGGCTGAGGCCTGGACCAGGCTCACCTGCGAGGCCGACGCCGTGTGGCACAAGGCCAAGACGGCCAATGACTGGGCGAGCTTTGAGCCCTATGTAGATAGAATCGTCGCCCAACTTAAGCATCAGGCCGAGCTCATGGACCCCAAGCGCGACCCATACGATGTTTGGCTCGACCAGTACGAGCGTGGCCTTTCCGCCAAGAGCTTCGACGCGTTTTGCGACGAGGTCAAGGCCACGGTCGTACCGCTCGTGCATGCCATTGGCGAGCGCGGCCAGCAGCCCGCTGCCGACTTTTTGCACGCCCGCGTGCCTGAGGCCGCCCAGCGCGCCATGAGCTTTGACCTTATGAAGCTCGTCGGCCTGGACCTGGACGACACCACGCTCGCCTTTACCGAGCATCCGTTTAGCGAGGGCTTCTCGGTGGGCGACGCACGCATCGCAACGCACATCTACGAGGACGACTGCATCTCCAACGTCTACAGCATCATCCACGAGGCAGGACACGCCGCCTACGAGCTAGGCGTCAATCCCGCCTATGCGCGCACGTGCCTGGAGGGCGGCACCTCCATGGGCATCCACGAGAGCCAGAGCCGCTTCTTTGAGAACACCGTGGGCCGCAGCCGCGCCTTTATGGGACCGCTGCTGCAGGTGCTGCGCCGTCACGCGCCCGAGGCCTACGGCGACGTGGACGAGGACACGCTCTACCGCGCCGTGAACATTGCGCAGCCGTCGCTGATCCGCACCGAGGCCGACGAGCTCACCTACCCGCTGCATATTATGGTGCGCTACCAGATTGAGCGCATGCTGTTTGCCGGCGAGGCCACGGCCAAGGACATCCCCGCGCTTTGGAATCGCTTTATGGACGAGTACCTGGGCATTCCCGTTCCCGACGACGCACGTGGCTGCCTGCAGGACACGCACTGGAGCGGCGGCTCGTTTGGTTACTTCCCCACGTACGCGCTGGGCAGCGCCTACGATGCCATGTTTGTGCCGGCCATGTGCCGCGACGGCGTCGACCTCAACGGTGCCTGTGCAAGCGGCGACCTGGCACCCGTCCGCACCTGGCTGGGCGAGCACATTTGGCAGTGGGGCCGCGCCAAAGACGCGCCGGAACTCATCAAGGGCGCCTGCGGCATGGCCTTTGACGCCCGCTACTACTGCAGCTACCTGCAGGACAAGTTCACCACACTGTACGAGCTGTAAGGACTGACCAGCACGCCATCGCCAACGCCAACTATGTTGACGCCAATGTCTTGGCAACGTCAGCGAAAACGACCCTAAGCGAGCAAGGTGACGTGAAATGAAAGGGCGCTGACCTTCTGGTCGCGCCCTTGAAATTGAACGTCAGATTGCCGCTTAGGGGCGTTTGCAGCGTCGAGCAGTTACGCGGTTTGGTAAAACCGCGTAACTACAGAGCCTCGAGCGCGTTGGCGATGCGCTTCATGGCAGCATCGGCGGATGCTTGGTCGGGCGCTTCGGCCAAAACGCGAATCACCGACTCGGTTCCACTTTTGCGCACGAGCACGCGGCCCTCGCCTGCCAGCGCAGTCTCGGCCTCGGCGATGGCGTTCTGCACGCCCATGTTCTCGAGCGCGGCGTCCTTATCCGCTACGCGCACGGCAACCTGCGCCTGCGGCAGCAGCTTGCACGGAGCCGTGAGCTGCGAGAGCGTCTCGCGCTCGGCACGAATCACTTCCATCACGCGCAGCGAGGTCATAATGCCGTCGCCCGTGCGCTCGATATCGCCAAAGATCGTATGGCCCGTCTGCTCGCCGCCCAGGCTGTAGCCGCCCTCGCGCATCTTGGCATACACGTGACGGTCGCCCACGCCGCTGGTCACGGCGCTCAGTCCGGCAAGCTCCAGCGACTTGACCAGACCAAAGTTGCTGGCGATCGTCGGCACCACGGTACCGCCCGAAAGGCGACCGTGCTTGTTCAGATACACGCCGCACACGTACAGGATCTGGTCGCCGTCTACCACGCGACCGCGCTCATCCACGGCCAGGCAGCGGTCGGCATCGCCGTCATAGGCAAAACCCACGTCCAGGCCTTGCTCCACCACGTGGCGCTGCAGGCGCTCCATATGCGTGGAGCCGCAGTCGACGTTGATGTTAAAGCCATCGGGCGCGGCGTTGATCACGCGCACGTCGGCGCCCAGCGCGTCGAACACCGGCTTGGCCACCGAGGACGCCGAGCCGTTGGCGCAGTCGAGACCGATCTTGACGCCCTGTAGCGAAAAATTCGAACTCGCAATGAGCGAGGCGATATAGCGGTTGCGCCCCTGCATGTAGTCCACCGTGGCGCCGATGTGGTTGCCCGTGGCCAGCGGCACCTCGCTCTTGCCATCGATGTAGTCCTCGATGAGCTCCAGTACGTCCTCGTCCATCTTAAAACCGTCGCTGTTGACGAGCTTAATGCCGTTATCGCAAAACGGGTTGTGGCTCGCGCTGATCATGATGCCGCAATCGAAGCAGCCTTCCACGGTCTGATGCGCTACGCCCGGCGTGGGGATCACGTGCAGCATATAGGCGTCCGCACCGCTCGCGACCAGGCCACTCACCAGCGCCGCCTCGAACATATAACTCGAGCGACGTGTGTCCTTGCCCACGATGACGCGCGCCTTGCGCTCGCGGTTGGCGCCGTAATACCAGCCCACAAAACGGCCAATCTTATAAGCGTGCTCTACCGTCAGCCCAACGTTGGCCTCACCGCGAAAGCCGTCGGTGCCAAAGTACTTCATGCGCTCTCCTTACAAAATAGGGGCGAACAGATTGCCTGTCCGCCCCAAAATGGTACTCGATTATCTGCGCTACCAGAAAAATCCTACGCCGACGCGCTGTCGCGAGCCGCCTGGCATGTAGGAGTCTGACGCAGCGTAAGCGGCTTGTCCCCCGCCTCGGCCGACGTGGTCAGCGTATATGTGATCGTCGTCGTCTCGCCAGCATGCAGGTCAACGGTGCCCGAATAGAAGGGGATTCTATGCCACGTAGCGGCGCCAAGACCAAACTGGGTGCCCTCGACGGTCAGATCAGTAATGTTGCCGCCCGTCGGTGCAAACAACGAGACATTCAGACGCTCGTCGTCGCGCGCTGCATCGGGTGCGCTCGCCGCGACGTAGTCGGGCAGCTTGCCTGCCTCCTCCTGCGTCATGATGTTCGTCAGGGTAACGGTGATGCGATACGAGCACGTGCCGTCACCGTTCTTGACGCCCTGGCCAATCTGCGTATCGGCATTCAGGTACCAGTCGAGCTTGGAGAAGCTCAGGTTGTTAAAGTAGACACCAGCAACGGGATCTTCACTCGGGTCATCCGGATCGGGCAGCGAGGCGTCGATGTTCATCTGCTTGATAGCGTTCTGCTCGTCATCGTTTTTCATCCACGCGATCAGGCGGCCCTCTTCGGCACCGCGCTCAACGGCGCTGACAAGCTTCGTAACATCGACATCGCCGATACCGCCAAGGATCTTGTCGAAGGCAGCGCTGGCGACGGATGCAAAGATGCCGTCAGACTCCTCGACCGGATAGTTCCAGTACACATCGTGCATGAGGACCTTTGCGGCGTTGGTGCCGTCGACAACCGTTCCGTCGGGCAGCGAGACATTACCGACGAGGCCCAGCAGATACTGCAGGAACACCGGGTCGATACCCACGACGCCGTCAACGTCCTGCCCATACTGGGACTTCCACAGCGCGGCGACACGCTGCGAGTTGCGGGGCCAATCGGGCGAATACGCGTTACCAGAGTTGTACAGGTTACTGTGGTCGCCAAACAGTGCCTCGTCCTCTTCGTCGACGCTCTCAACCGCCTCGTCTTTGCCAAGCGCAATACATGGAACAAACTCGCCAATCGACATCTGGCCGTCGGTGACCGAAATCAGGCCCTGCGAACCGCCAAAGCCGCCGCAGGCACGAATCTCGACGTTGTTCATGGCGTACATAAGGTAGTTGCGCGTCTGGCCGTTGGCGCCGAGCATCTGGGGAAGGACGGGGGCGACCTTCTCCGCCGCGTCAACCGCGCCGTTGAGGGTGGCAAAGCCGTCCTTGGCCTTATCGACCAGCTCGGTCACCTGGGAAATATGAGTATCGCCAATGCCCTGGATCTTCTCGTTGGCGCTCTTGAACACCTTCGAGCTGCTGGAAAGCGAATCGGCGACCGCCTGCAGCGCGGACACGTTAATCATGCCGTCCTGAAACAGCTTGCCGGGCGTGGCCTGCGAAAGGTTATCGGCCATGGGAACCAGCGCATTGCTCGAGACATCGGACAGGGCGTCGATCATGGTGCGGGCCGCATTGATGTCGCTGCCATACACCGGGATAAACGAAGCCGCCGTCCACAGCGGGCTCGAGGTCTCCGCCTTCATGCTGTCGCAAAGCTCATCAATCTTCTTCGCGTCGTCAGGCAGCGTCGAAAAATCGCCCGACGTGACCTTGTCCTTAAGGCCACCGACAATCTCGACGGCCTCCTTCGCTTCACTCTTTACGGTCTTTGCCGAGTTAAGCAGCATAAAGCCGCTTGCGCCAAGCGCAACGAGAAGCACCGCAACTACAGCGGCAATAATGGCGCCGGTGTGACGCTTTTTGCGTTCGCCCTTGCGATGGCGATGACGGACCAGACCGTCAGAGGTCGAACTCGACGAAGCGTCGCTACCGTAGTTCAAGCCAAAATCGTAATAATCTTCCTTGGAACCCGAGCCCGCAAACTCGGCACCGCTATCATCCAGGCGGGCGAACGTGCCAGTCTCGGAGGCACCGGTGTAAATCGTGCCAAGGTTACCCGTAAGCCCCGCGCCACCGGCAGAGGGAGTATTGTTGGCGGCCTTGCCGGCATTAACGTTGCCGGCGGCATTTGCGGCGTTGGCAGCACCTGCGTTGTTCGCAGGTACCGAAGGAGCCCCGCTCGGCTGCGACGCGGAGGTTGCACCGCCCGCAAAGACATTCCCTCTTGCACGGCCGGTCTTTTTTGCCTTTTGAGACTGCTCGTACAGAGCGGTAAACATCGCCGTCTCGCCCGGGGACACGCGCTTACTGGAACCGCCCTGTCCAGCGCCGCCCGGCGTGCCGGCCTTACCAGCCCCGTTCGGACGCGGCGGAACTGCAGGACGGCCGCTATCGCTGCCCTTAAAGTGATTACCAGCCATAAAGAAATCCTCGCAATTGAGTCGCAATGAAAAAATCCATAACGTTACTAGTTTATGGCATTTTGAGCATCGACAGCTAAACTCCAGACACGGACGTCAATTGGCGAAAATGCGGCACAATACCTTTTCTGTCTTGGCGGCGGCGCCAGCTACACCGTGAGGAACATCATCACGATGATCATGGCAAAGCCGATAAGGTCGGTCGGCAAAAACACCGTGCCCAGCATAACGGCGCTGGTGATGGTCGCCGAAACCGGCTCCACAGTTCCGATGAGGCTCGCACGCACCGAGCCGATGTCCTTAACGCCCTGCATATAGAGCATGTAAGCAAAAAACGAGCCGATAACCACGAATACCGCGAGCGCCTCGACGCCGGCAGCGTCGAGTGCCGGCATATGCGCCCAAGGCTGCACGAAGACGCACGAGACCACGCCCGCCGTGAGCATTGCCGAGCCCGTGACGATGGGGCTGCCGTATTCGGGCAGGATCTTGGCGGGAATCACCGCCATACACGTGGCGCTGACCGCACACATAAGGCCTGCGACCAGGCCAAGCGGCGATATGCTCAGACTGGTAGGGTCGCCGCCGGTAGCGATTAAAAAGGTGCCGCCCAGGGCCAACCCAATGCCAACGGCCTCACGCACGCGAGGCATGCGATGGTCGATCACGCAGGTGTAGCCCATAATGATGACCAGTTGCAGGCATTGGAGCACCGTCGCGGTTCCGGCATTGGTCAGGCGCACGGCCGAAAGATAACAAAACTGGTTGAACAGCAGACCAAAGGCGGTAAAGAGCAGCAGCTGCTTGCGATCGGCGGGTGTGGTCCAGAGCTTAATCAGGCGCTCGCGGTCGCGCGTAACAACCACGGCCATAAAGAGTAGACCGGCGAGAATCTGACGCACGCTCATAAGCCACAAGGTGTCGACGTGGTAGGTATCGAACAGAAAGCTCGCGCTGGTGCCCGAGAAGCCCCAAAACGAACCGCCCACCAACGTAGCCAAGACGCCCGTGATCATCTTGCGCGTCGAAGCGCTGTTCAGGCGCTCGCGCCAAGCGCGGCGGGTGCTACGGCTGAGCTCATCGGTGCCCTCGGGCACATCAATGTTCGATATATCGGTCATCGGCACCGAAGCCCCTGCGCCTTCGACCTGCTCGACACGCTCTTTGCTCATTCCGTTCCCTCGAAGCAGCCTGGAAACAATTCGGCTTACCTTACCACGGCGAAGGCACCAGCCGAAGGCTTGTCCGCTTATCGGTAGGACAATTCCGTAGACGTCTTTCCATAGCTCGATACCGCAATGGCCTTGCATTATGCGACAGTCAAATCGCGGCAGCAGGCTCTTTTGAAATGGATATGACAAAGCCCCCGAATTCCACAATGTAAGCGATTTTTAAAAATGTTCTTGCCACCGAGTTCAGGCTCCGTTATATTATCCCTTGCGCGCTTGCGCACCCTTGATCGGGCGTTTAGCTCAGGGGGAGAGCGCTTCCCTGACACGGAAGAGGTCAGAAGTTCAAATCTTCTAACGCCCACCAAATGTTCGCAGCTCAGAGGCTATGTCCTCTGGGCTGTTTTGTTTTATGTCGCCAAATCCACTGGCAGCTCCAACCGTCATCGCAACGTAACACCAATTCACCTGACAAATGGCTGCCAAACAAATTCAATACCCCAACACCAACAATAGCCAGACACAAAACTGCGCCGCAAGCTGCTCCAACCGCCCAACTGGTCAAAAGCCGACCATCTACTTGCCAATTTATCTAACGGCGTAACCAAGCAGTCCGCGCCGCAACTTCTCAACAAAACGCCGCGATGTCTGCGCCCTGCGGTATCCTTGAGCCACTCGCACCTGCAGCACCAAGGAGCCGCCATGCGCACCGAGCTCGATGTCCCCTTTTCGCACAAAGAAGAAGCCAAGGCGCTGGGCGCCAAATGGGACCGGACCAAGAAGATCTGGTATGTACCCAGCGGCGTCAACCCCGAGCCCTTTGCCGAGTGGCTGCCCGGTGTTGACCGATCCGACCCCTCAGCGCCGTATATATATCTAGTACTGGGCAAGCGCGAGTGCTGGAAGTGTCACAAAGAGACCTCGGTCGCGGCCTTCGGCATTCCCTATCGAACCGATGACGACAAGGGCATCGCCATCGCGCACGCGCCCAACGAAGCCGGGCACATTACCATCGACACGGCCAACGCCAACGCACTCGCCATCGTGCCCGCTCTTGGCTGCGTGCCGGGCGAGATCCGCGACTATCTTTCTAAGCGCTGCGGCTACAAGCCCGTAGGCGCGCGAGCCTCCAAAGCCCCGTCGCTCGGCAACACGTGCACCAGTTGCGACGCGCTGCAAGGCAGCCGCTATCTGTTCGAGGAGCCCTCGTCCCCGTTTGCCCTCACTGCCATCAACAAGCTGCCGGCACTGGAGTTTGTACGCGTCGAAGTTGCCGGCGTCTTTGGCGTCCCGGCCACGCGCACCGACTTTGACCAGGCGCTCTTTACCTGGGCACGCGGCCATCACGCCGAGTTCCACAAGCAGCTCGGTGAGGGGATTTATTTGTAGAGATGACATCGAGGCATTGAGGAGCAGGAGCTCGATCGTTAAACAATCCCAAAACGCTACAGCCCCAGAATGTGCTCCAGGTAGCCCTTGTTGAACCAGAACGATTGCTTCGTCATCCAGCGCCCGTCGGGCAGTTCGTAAGCATTCCTTGCGATGTCACCGATCTCTGTTCCATCGGCAAACCTGTAAGCCGCTTTTGACGTATGCGGGCGAACGTGAACAATTGGGTTGTCCGCCATACCGGGCAGATTGTTAGTCACTTTGAGCTTTCCGCTCGCATCCCGATACGGATTGAGCTCAACGCCCTCACGTATCACCTTTCGCGTCTCATCCCAACAAGCTTTCGCAGGACCTTCGATTTCGTTTTCTCCCATCGCCCAGAACAAACAACGGTCGAGACGCAGCACGCCATCGTGGTCCTCACGGAACACAACGAAGAAAAAGCGATTGGTCTCAAGGCACGCATGAAGAGGCGACGTCTCCCAGTCTTCTTCAATCAAACGCTTGAACTCAAACGGTGGGAACGACATAGCCTGTTCGATGTGCCCCCTGTTGTTAACTCGAACGGTTCGGACGGAAATGCCTGCCTTGACGAATTCCTCGGCAGCATTGTTTTTGATTCCGAGCATACGATAGACGAGCGTTGTCCACTGCGCTTTATTGCCCGTGTACTCCAACCCGTATTGCTCCGCAATCTGGTGATCAGTTTCGCCATAGTGTTGCTCGATAAGTCCAGTTACGTAACTTTCGAAATCAATGGACTCGTCGTCGCCTCGAACGATGCTCTCGCCGATACGCGGGGCGCCGAGAACATAGGCGTGAAGCACATAGTCCATGTACGAGCGTTTGAGAGAAAAGGCGCGACGCTTCGCGCGACGGCGTTCGATCTCGCCCGTATCGGTATTGAAGTACTCGTAGTACTGGTCGACCCACATTGTCGCTTCGGTTGCGCCCTTTGTGCAGGCGCCCAAGTAGGTGGTCATGCCCTCCGACAGCTCGTCTGCGCGACCATCCTGAATGTACGAAATGATTTTCTCGTAGTCAGCGCGGATGATCTTCATATCCTCTTCGGGCAGACGAACCATGACCGCACGCTCAATGCGTTGATCGTATTTATCGATGGAACGATCGCGGCCGTAGTAAATCAACAGGATATTGCTGAGCTTGGTCTTGAGGTGCGAATTGTCATAGTCGAGCGAAACGGGACGGTCGTAAGGAATCATGGTCAGGACAAGACGTTCACCGGCAGATTTACGACCGTCTTTAAGTACGTCAAAACACGTTGCCTTGAGCTCGACACCCGCCTCGGGAAAGTCCGGCCGGTCGTCGCTGTTGGCCTTGTAGCCAAAGTAACGCTCCTCGATCAGGGTCCCCATACCGCCCTTGTACTTTTTGGAGCCAAAGTCCTTGGGCGCGCTCTCCCCCTCCGGCGCAATGCCAAGCTCAAGAATATCGCGAAACGTCATCCCGTCGAGATTGGCAGCATACCGCTCGATGCTTGAGGGGTCAGAAAAATCAGTATCGTCAAGCATACGCTTGAAATCGAGGTGCTTCTTGGACATGGGTACCTCCGAAACTCGCAATCAGTTTTCCATGGTAGTCCATTACACAAACTTGCACACCAATGATGAGCATTCTCAGAGTGATAAAATCAAGGGTTGATCTTTTTTCCCAGATCGGTTATCGTTGTTGAGTTTATAAACGTTCGTTATATCGATTGGAATAACATGTCAGAGGTCAAAATTGCCGAGCTTTTTGCTGGCGTCGGCGGATTTCGTCTGGGCCTCGAAGGCTATGCCGACCCTCGTTATCCCAATTTCTATATGAAACCAGCCGGCCCCTTCCGCACCATTTGGGCCAACCAGTGGGAACCGCCCGGAACCAAGGCGCGTCAGTTTGCGGCACGTTGTTACATGGACCGCTTTGGCGAAGATTCCGTTGTCAACGAAGATATCAATAAGGTCCTGGAGCAGGCTGAAGCCGGCGAAATTAAAATCCCCGACGTGCAAATGGTCGTTGGTGGCTTCCCTTGCCAGGACTACTCTGTCGCGCGTCCCCTCAATCAGGCACACGGCATCGAGGGCAAGAAGGGTGTCCTCTGGTGGGACATCTATCATTTCCTCGAAATGAAAAAGCCCAAGTTCGGTCTCTTTGAGAACGTTGACCGCTTGCTCAAGTCGCCCGCGTCTCAACGCGGTCGCGACTTCGCCATCATCCTAAGCTGTCTTGCCGACCTCGACTACACGGTCGAATGGCGCGTGGTCAACTCTGCCGAATACGGTTTCCCCCAGCGTCGCAAACGTGTTTATATCTTCTGCGAAAAGGGCGCTGGCAAGGTTGATCTCGTTGATCGCATGCACAACGGCGTCATGGCTAAAGCCTTCCCCGCCATCTATCCCGACGAGATGTCCGAGCTTGACGTTTTACCCGACCCCTACGAGAACTCAACTCGTTTTGGCGTCGGCCAAAAGACCTCTCAATTCAAGAATGCTGGCGTCATGCAGGGCTGTCATGTTCTGACCTGCGACTTTGCCGAGGACTATCACAGTGAGCGTCACGTGCTTGGCGACGTGCTTGTCGACGAGGCTGATGTCCCGGAGCAGTTTTACATCTCCGACGAAAAGCTTCCCGACTGGCGCTACCTTAAGGGCAGCAAGCGCGAAGAGCGCACTAACAAAAAGACAGGCTTTACGTACACGTATTCCGAGGGAGCCATGAGCTTCCCGGATGCCACCGACAAGCCGAGCCGCACCATCCTCACAGGAGAAGGCGGCACAGGAGCGAGCCGCTTCAAGCACGTCATCGAATGTCCCGATGGCCGTTTCCGCCGTCTCGTTCCCGACGAGCTCGATCAGCTTCAGGGATTCCCGAAAGGCTGGACCGATACGGGCATGACTGACGGCCATCGAGCCTTCTGCATGGGCAACGCACTCGTCACCGGCGTGCCCCATCGCATTGGCGAAGCTATGGTCGAAGTGTACGGCCTCTAAGGCAAGCAATCCGGAGCCGGCAGTTCACGCTGTCGGCTCCGTTTTTCCACTCCACTCCCCTGTATACTGATGCAGCACGTGTTTCATCCGGGCTTGTTGGGCCGGATTGTTCATGGGAGGGTCTTGTGGCTGCTTCGAATCCGCCTAAGGGGAGCGTTTCTTCTTCGTCCATCAAGCCGGTTACGCGCAAGGCCGTGCGTTGCCAGCGCGAGGTCGCTTGGCTTGTCACGCAGGCGGCGGGCAGGCTTGTGGCGACCACTCAGGACGTCAATGCGCCTACGCCGAGCTTTGTGTTAGCGGCGGCGCTGGATTTTGCGCGCCAATTGGAGCTTGCCGCGCAGGATGCCAACGGCCACCTCGACTACCAGAACGTTATGGCGCCCGACCTGCAAACGTTCTGCCACATGGCCAAGTTGCCTGCCGCGCCCAATGCGCTTTCGGACGCAGGCTACATGTTTACGCTCTCGGGCGCGGACCTTATCCGCGACATCTATGCATACTGCAGCGAGCTCGCCGAGTGCCACGTCTTTGACGCGGCAGAAGTCAAACCGGGAAATGTCATCAAGCTGGTTCTTAGGCTGTTCTTGATAGACGGGTTCGGGGCCATGCCGGCGTAAGCCGAGTCTTTAGCATCACCGTCGACTGGGCAAAAACCGCTTTACCTTAATGGACGCCAATCGAGGGTCGATTATTGGGTCGCCTCGTCCACTAACGCATCTATCCCACGCGCTCCGACAGTCGATACTTGCGGTTGCGGCTCGTCGCCGGCGCCGTGGGCTCAAGCTCGCCTTGAGCAATGAGCGCGTTGACGCGCGACCTAACCTGGGAAATTGTGAGCCCTGTGCGCTCTGCCAGCTCGCGCGTCCCCAGCTCGCCGTAGTGTTTGAGTGCCGTCACAATTAAGCCCCCGCCATGATCGACCGGCTCGATCTTTGAACGGTAAAGTACGACCTTGAACCGATCGAATCCGGGGCAGAACAGGGGCTCGGCCAGACCATGCGCGCGCATAGCATCGATCATCATCGGGATGCCCGAGCCATTGCCCTCAGCCGGCGAACCTGCGCCATCCGGCAGCGGGACAATCGACATGAGCTTCACAAGCGTCGCGTTACGGCATCGGGAGCTGCCGTCAAACAAGTTCTCGCGAGTCTTTCCCCCGTAAAGGCCGCCAGGATTCGTCACCTCGACACGATCGTCAAAGACGTCGACGGCAATCGATTGTCCACAGAACCGATCCCCGTATTCTCGATGGATTACGGCGTTGGCGATTGCCTCGCGCAGAACCTCCTCGGGAATCTCCAGCGAGTCGATACGCGAGATGCCTTGGACGGTCGAGATGCGGCGCAGGTTTTTGGCGACAGCTGCGACGGCATCCGAGATCATCTCGCCCAACGTTCCCTCACAGATTGTGCGGTCCATGAACCTCAGCGACCCCGCAGCTCCCTTTTGAGCTCCCACGTGGACAGCCACATCAATGAAGAGCTTGGGATAGAACTGCTGAAGGTAAACGCCCGCGGCAAGGAGGCCGGCCTTGGTAACATTGCCCTGGAAGTCGAGGAAATTCAGACGCTCCATCTTTGTCTTCTTGTCCGCCGCACCGCGCATCGCTCGAGGCGTCAACGAATAGGCACGCTCTATCGTGCGGTCGACCAGCGACTCGTCGAGATCGCCCACACTCGTGCCGGGCACCGCATCGCGATCGCTAGGACTCGTCCGTTCATATGACGACAGTGCCAAAACCTCGGTCGACGAAAGCGGGACATCTTTGTCATCGATGCGTTTGTAGCTGCCACCTTGAGCGCCCCGCTCTATGACATAGCAAGGCTTGCTCGACGGGTCGAGCTCCTCAATCGTGATGACCAGAACCACGGTGCCCTGAAGCTCCACTCGCTCGATCGTGTATTTAGGCGGATTGGCCAGCTTTCCTCGACCGCCCGCATCACCCATGCCTGACACAAATTGGTTGAGCACTTTCTCGGTCTCGAAGTTCTCAACCGGGACAAAACCTGCGCGCTCACTCACTCCGAGCACGATGATTCCGCCGGCAGTGTTCGCGAATGCGCTCACCGTTTCCCATACGTCGCGGGAAAGCGTCGTGGCGCTCTCCTTCACTTCGACGTTAAGATCATCCGAGCCCATACGCCTTAAAGACTCAAGCAGACCGGTCAGCTCGTTTTCGTTCATCTGCACGTCCTTTCGCTCGGTCCTGCGGAGAATGCCGCGGATAGATTTCCCTCGTCTCTCAGTTATCTCTCGAAATTATCTCTCATCTATCTCTCTATCTCTCGGCTTAGAGATAGAGAGATAGATGAGAGATGGAATGTCTAACATTTGCTTCATTTATACATATTTTTGCTGGTAGAACAATTGGTATTGAGACAATACCATGATTGCCTGTCTCTTTGCTGCTCAGTTATCTCTCATATTTTTCTCTCATCTTCCTGTCATCTCTCATATTAGAGACGAATGAGGGACGAGAGATACGCGAGTGATGGACGAGCGAGGATTTTCGGACGGTCGGATATCGAGAGTGGATATTTGGACGGTTTTTGGGGCTTTTGCGGCAAATTCCGTCCAAATATCCACTCTCGTTCGATAGGTATCCGGAAATCCTCGCTCGTCCGTCCGAATATCCACTCTCGTTTGGCGAGTGTCCAATTTTCCACGCTCGTGCGGCGGGCACGCGAGCCCTTCGCCCAATCCGCTGGCATCGTCTCCAGTTCGCCGCAGGGTCGCGGCCCCATATGGGTATACTCTCGAGGATTCGACTCGATTCGCCCCCGCTGGGGCGTCAAAGGAGACTGCATATGCCCACCACCTCAACCGACCCGCGCGCCGCAGCCGCTGCACTGCTGGTGCCCGGCACTACCTGCCACGGCTTTGCCGTCGAGCGCCGCGAGACCGTGCCCGAGCTCGACTCGGACGCTTACGTGCTGCGACACACTGCCTCGGGCGCTCGTCTGCTGTACCTGGCGTGCGACGACGAAAACAAGGCCTTTGCCATTGGCTTTAAGACGCCGCCGGCCGATTCCACCGGCGTGTTCCATATTCTTGAGCACTCGGTGCTGTGCGGATCGGCCAAGTTTCCCGTCAAGGAGCCGTTTGTCGACCTGATCAAGAGCTCCATGCAGACGTTCCTCAACGCCATGACCTACCCAGACAAGACCATCTACCCCGTTGCCACCACCAACGAGCAGGATCTGTACAACCTGATGGACGTGTACCTGGACGCGGTGTTCAACCCGGCCATCTATACCAAGCCCACCATTTTTGAGCAGGAGGGCTGGCACTACGAGCTGGACCTGCCGGAGGACGCCGAGGGCGACGGCAGCGCCGCGAGCCTGCACGAGGGCACGCTGCGTTATAACGGCGTGGTGTTCAACGAGATGAAGGGCGCGCTGTCCGACCCCATGAGCGTGCTGGACGACGCCGTCAACGCCGCGCTCTATCCCGACACCGCCTATGCGCACGAAAGCGGCGGCGACCCGCGCGCGATTCCCGCGCTCACCTACGAGCAGTTCCTGGACACGCACGCGCGCCACTACAATCCTTCCAACTCCTACATCACGCTCTACGGCGACCTGGACGTAGACCGCGCACTGGCCTTTTTGGACGAGCGTTATCTGTCGCAGCCGAGTGCCGCGAGCCGCCGCATGGACGCTGCCGTCGCCGCCGGCGAGGACCCGTCCACGCTGGCGCCCAATCCGCTAGGCGTGCAGGCACCCGTGACCTGCGAGTACAAGCGCGTCGAGATGGCCACTACGCCCGAGAACGCCCTGGTGGGCCTGGGTCTTGTGCTGGGCAGCGCGCTCGACCGTAAGCGCACGATCGCGGCGGATATCCTGTTCGAGGCGCTGCTGGGTTCCAACGAGGCACCAGTTAAGAAGGCCATTCTGGCCGCCGGCCTGGGCGGCAACGTGGTGAGCTACACCGCGGCCGAAAGCCTGCAGCCCTACGAGCTCATCATGCTGCAAAACGCGCAGCCCGGCGTGGCGCGCGAGCTGCGCCGCGTGTTCCAGGACGCCTGCCGCGACCTGTGTGAGCACGGCGTTCCGCGCGAGCGCCTGGAAGCCATCATCAGCAGCAACGAGTACGACCTGCGCCAGCGCGACTATGGCATCGCCGACGGCGTGGCCATTGCGTGCGACGCGCTGAGCACCTGGCTCTACGATGACGACGCCGCGACGCTGGCGCTCAAGTACGGCCCGGTGTACGAGGAGCTCCGTGGCGAGCTGGACGGCAGCTATTTTGAGGACCTGCTGCGCGAGCTCGTACTGGAGAACGACCACATGGCGCTGGTCGAGTTGGTTCCGGTAGACGCTGCCGAGGGTTCGGAGGGTGCCGAAGCCGCCGAACTGGCTGCCAAGCGCGACGCCATGACCGATGCCGAGCTGGCCGACGTGGTCGAGCGCACGGCCGTACTGCGTGCCGCGCAGGAGGCCGAGGACACGCCCGAGGACAAGGCCACGCTGCCGCGCCTCCGCGTATCCGACATTGGCGAGGCGCGCCCCGAGCCGCCGCTCGTTGTGGACACGACCGCGCCCATCCCCTGTCTGCGCCACGGCCTCCCCACCAACCGTCTGGCCTACGCCATGCAGTATTTCGACCTGAGCTGCGTCGCGTTTGAGGACCTGCCCCATGTGACGCTACTCTGCCGCCTGTTTAAGCAGCTGCCCACGCGCGAGCACTCGGCCGAGGAACTCGACAACTTGCTCGCTGGCAAGCTCGGCTTTTTGAGCTTTACGACCGAAGTCATGACGCAGCCCGAAGTGGACGGCGTGCGCCCCTACCTGCTGGTGAGCGCCGGCGCCCTGTCCGAGAAGATCGACGCGCTGGCGAGTCTGCCGCGCGAGGTATGGTCGAGCACGCTTTTGGCAGACGCCGACGCCGACCGCGTGCGCGACGTGCTCACGCAGATTCGCATTGGGCTTGAGCAGGGCTTTATCAACAACGGCCACTCGGCGGCGCTCGGTCGTGCGATGAGCTACAGCTCGCCTTCGGCCGTGGTGCGCGAGCAGCTTTCGGGCGTGGATTTCTACCTGTTCCTGCGCGATCTGCTCGAGCACTTTGACGAGCGCGTGGACGGGCTGCGTACCAAGCTTGCCGAGCTGGCGGAGCGTATCTTTGTGGCCGATGGCTGCATGGCGAGCTTTACCGGCAGCAACGAGGACTTTGACGCATACTGGGATGCCGCGGGCGACCTGGGGCTGGGTGCGGGCGATGGTGCCGATACCGGCCGCGACGCTCTCGTGGTGCCGACGCCGCGCGACCGCCACGAGGCTTTCGTCATCCCCAGCGATATCTGCTTTGCGGCAAGCGCGTGCGACCCGCGTCGCCTGGGCATCGACGTGACGGGCGCCTGGGCCGTGGCTGCCAACGCGCTCTCCTACGATTACCTGTGGAACGAGATTCGCGTGAAGGGCGGTGCGTACGGCTGCGGATTCCGCGCAGCCGGCGAGCGCCAGACGGCGTTCTACACCTACCGCGACCCGGCGATCGATCCTTCGATTGAGCGCGTGAAGCGCGCGGGTGCATGGCTTGGCAGCTTTGAGCCCGACGAGGCCGCCTTTGAGGGCTTTATCGTGAGCTGCGTGAGCGGCATGGACGCGCCGGTGAAGCCGTATGCGCTCACCAAGCGCCGCAACACGACCTACCTGGCCGGGCTCGATTCGCATGCGCGCGAGGAGCGTCGCGCCCAGATGCTCGCCGCCACGCCCGGTGAGCTGCGCTCGCTCGGCGCCGACGTGACGCGCATCGCAGCCGAGTCGCCCACCTGCGTCTTTGGCGGCCGCGAAGTCATCGCCAAGAGCAACGCCGACTTCAACGTAGTCGACCTGCTGGGCTAAGGCACGGCAAGCAAAACTACCACGAAGGGCGCAGTTCACAGGCGCCCTTCGTGGTAGTTCGAACACTTGTTCTATACGCACACATGTTCTATAGTAGAGGTGCTTGCATCGAACTGAAATTGCAACTAGAATATAGTTGCAGAATGTGAGGCGGGATGACTCGATCCGATAAACTCATCGCCCAACTGTTTAGCTGCCCTTCGACGTATCGTTATGCGGATTTTTTAAAAGTCATGGCTTCGTATGGCTTTGAAATGGACAGCAAAGGCAAGACATCCGGATCGCGCGTTCGCTTCTACAGGCCATCGGACGGCAGGATGTTCGTAATGCACGCACCTCATCCATCTGACGAATTGACAGCGGGAACCATTCGAAACATCGTTCGCTTTCTGCAAGATGTCGGAGGTAGTCATGAGTAACGTTTTGGCATACAAGGGTTATTTCGCCCCGGTCGAGTTCGATGCCGAACAGCATGTGCTAACAGGTATGGTCGCCGGCATTAGGGACGCAATCGTATTTGAAGGTTCCACGGCCAAAGAAGTGGAGCAATGTTTCCACGACGCCGTCGACGATTACCTTGAATTTTGCGCCGAAAAGGGCAAGGAACCCGAGCGGGCTTTTAAGGGCTCGTTCAATGTGAGAACAGGCTCCGAGCTTCACAAGCAGGCAGCACTGGCGGCGGCAAAGAAGGGTGAATCGCTTAACAAATTTGTGGCCGAAGCAATCGCCGCGGCGTTGTAATAGAGACGAGTCGCCATCAAAACAACCACGAGGGTGTCTGTGTTCCCTTCGTGGTTGTTTTTGCTGTTTGCCCAGATAAGACCTGCCAAAATAAACCTGTCCCTTTTTGGTAGGTTTGGGAGAGGGGGCTGGGATGGATAAGGCTGAGTTGCGGCGGGCGGTGATTGCTCGGCGCGATGCTATTGAACCGGATGTGCGGGCGGCTAAGTCTGCCGCTATCTGCGCCCGGCTTGTTGAGCTGCTGGGGCGCTCGGACCCCGCGGCGCCGCGCACCGTTGCCGTCTATGCCGTCATGGGCTCCGAGGTTGATCCTGCCGCTTTTGCCACCGCTGCCGCCGACCGTGGCTGGCAGGTGGCCTATCCGTGCATGCTCTCGGCAGCTGACACCGCGGCTTGCGGCCAGCGCATGTGCATGCGAGCGGTCGCCACCGGTGACGTCGGCACGGCTCCGTTCATCGCCCATCCCACGCGGGCCTTCGCGGCTACGGACATCGACAGCGACCGCTTCCCTATCGTACCTGCCGAGGCACTCGACATGATCGTTGTGCCGCTCGTAGCCTTCGACCACACCGGCGCGCGCCTGGGCTACGGCGGCGGCTGCTACGACCGTTACCTGCCCACGCTCTCGACATCGTGCCATATCATCGGCATCGCCTTTGACGAGCAGCGCGTCGACCGCGTGCTCACCGACGCCCACGACCTGCCGCTGCCCAACATCATCAGCGCCTAAATGCCGGCGCGCCGTACCGCACAGAATGAGAGTGGATAATCTCCCGTTTTGAGCCCCCTATCAAGCCAATAACGGGAGATTATCCACTCTCATCGTATGAACGTCCGAAAATCCACGCTCGTGTGTCCGGATTTCCACGCTCATTCGGGCGCGGGCACCCCCGCCACCGCCTCAGCTCACGCGCGGCACGCCGGCAACCTTAAGCTTGCGATCGAGCTTTGTCGGATCCTTTAGATCGTCCCAGCACAAGCGCACAACCTTGCAGTTATCGAGCATTGAAAGTCTCGACTCGCGCTGGCGCTCGTCAAATTGCGCCTTTGCGAACTTGCCCTCCTCAACCGCCTTCTCACTTTTAATGAATCCGTCAAACTCCCCGATAATCAACCGGTCGTCCACGCGCCACAAGTAGTCAACGCGATATGGCTTTCCCGGCTCAACCGGGTCGAACAGCTCAACCTGCAGTTCCGGAACCTGCCAGCCGCGCTCGATCATCAAAGCGCGCGCCTTGGACTCGCCGCCGCTTTCCGACAAGCCATCGGCGTACTGTGCAACCCTGCGCGCCGTCACCACGCCGCGACGATTCAGGCCAAGCTTGTCAATCGTCGTAATGAGATGCTCCTTAGACATAAGCTGCTCGTGGAGCACCGAGTCCGCAATGATCAGGCCCTCGACAAATGATGCGTCGACCAGACAATCCGCAATCGTTTGATCGATATCGGTCACGGCAATGTCCATCTGGCTGGTCTTCGTACGTCGAACATAGCGGTGACGGACGATCTTGGAGCCAGGCGTCATCGATTGCGTCGGCATCACGGCGATGTGGATGTGTGCCAAATTGGCATACGAAACCGAGAGGCCGTAAACAACGGCCGCCGTATAGGAGCAGAACGTCCAGTCGGGATGCTTTTGCGCGAGCGCCCGCACCCGATGCAGATAGCGCTGCCGAAACTTGAGCTCGGACCAGTATTCCGGGCGCGCATACAGCCCCGGCATGACCACCTCGAGGCTTCCCGCCGCCACCCGTCGCTCAATCTGCTTTGCTTCCGCCGCCGTGCGCGCGTACACGCAACTCATCTGTTGCTCACATGCTTTAATGTGACTCGCAAGCCGCTGATTCGCCGTCGCGTTTCCCATGTCGCCTCCCAGCTCTTTGAACAGCGCAAACGTACCAGACGGTTTCATGCGGAGTCTGACCAAATGCCGACCAAAAGCTGACCAAATGCTTGACGGTTTCAGGCGTTTTCAACTAATGGCTTATTTCCGCAGGTAGAACGATTGCCGAGAGGTCCCTGCCTCCACATTTAAAGGCCTTTAGATCCGTCGATTTCTTTGAAAGAATATTTGCCGAGAATCGAAACTGCCTATTTAACGACGCCGCCCATACACGCTCGACGCGTGACAAATCACCGGCTCGATACATGCCGAAAAAATGAGAGTGGATAATCTCCCGTTTTGAGCTCGTTATCGAGCCAAAAGTGGGAGATTATCCACTCTCATCTTGTGAACGTCCGATTTTCCACTCTCGTGTGTCCAGATATCCACTCTCACTGAACAGGCGTCCGAAAATCCACGCTCGTCCGTCCGGATTTCCACGCTCGTCGCGCGCTACGGCTACGGCCACGGCCGCAACCGCAGCGTCACAACCGCCTAGTGCTCCTCGCCGGCGCGGGCCAGGTCGTAGGGCGTGGTCTGGTAGACGTAGTAGTTGAGCCAGTTGGTGTAGAACAGCTGAGCTTGGCTGCGCCAGACGTTGCGCGGATCGGCGGAGGGGTCGTCGCCCGGGAAGTAATGCGCCGGCACCTGAGGGTTGAGGCCGCGCTTCACGTCGCGCTCGTACTCCAGGCGCAGCGTGTCGGTATCGTACTCGGGGTGACCAAAGACAAAGAAGCGACGGCTGTCGGTCGACTTGACGATGTACAGGCCCACCTCGTCGGACACGGCCACGACCTCAAGCTGCGGCTCGGCCTCCACGTCCTCGCGGCGCACGTCGGTGTTGCGCGAATGTACGGCATAGAAGCGGTCGTCAAAGCCGCGCACCAGCGGGCTTTGCGGCTTTACCAGATGATGCTCGAACACGCCGCTCGCCTTAGCCGGCAGGTCGTGCTTCTGAATACCGTAGTGGTGATACAGGCCCGCCTGCGCGCCCCAGCAAATGTGCAGCGTGGAGTGCACGTGCGTGGTGGACCAGTCCATGATCTGGCAGAGCTCGGGCCAGTAGTCGACCTCCTCGAACGGCATCTGCTCCACCGGCGCGCCCGTGATGATCAGGCCGTCGTAGTGGATGTCGCGGATGTCGTCGAACGTGCGGTAGAACGTCTCCAGGTGGCCGGCGCTCACGTGCGTGGCCTCGTGCGTCTTGGTGCGCAGCAGGTCCACCTCCACCTGCAGCGGCGTGTTGGAGAGCTTGCGCATGATCTGCGTCTCGGTGGCGATCTTGGTGGGCATGAGATTGAGGATGAGCACGCGCAGCGGGCGGATGTCCTGGTGCAGCGCGCGGTACTCAGTCATGACAAAGATGTTCTCGCTCTCGAGCTGCGCGGCGGCAGGGAGGGCGTCTGGAATGCGAATGGGCATGGATGCTCCTTACGAGTCAGTTGCAGCTATGGTACAACGAGCGGCCCCATTCGCGCGAGCACATCGCCCAGCGATGCCGCCAACGGCCCAAAACGCCCCAAAAGTAGAAATTAAGGCATGTCTCTAAAATCTGCTGCACTTTAGCCTAGCAAAGTAACGGCAGGACGCTACAATGTTTCAACGCGAAAAACTCGGCCGAAAGGATACTCATATGTACCAGACGCGTAAGATCGGTGTGGTCGGCCAGGGCCACGTAGGAGCACATGTCGCCAACAGCCTGCTTATGCAGGGCATTGCCGATGAGCTGTACCTGTGCGATATCAACGAGGCCAAGGTGACGTCCGAGGTTCAGGACCTGCGCGACTCCCTTTCGTTTGTCCCGTACAACACCAAGATCGTCAACTGCTACGACCGCTACGAGGAGCTTGCCTGCTGCGACGTCATCGTCAACGCCGCCGGCAAGGTCGCGCTGGCCGCCGGCAACCGCGACGGCGAGCTGTTCTTTACCACCGACGCCGCTCGCACCTTTGCCAATCGCATCGTCGACGCCGGCTTCGACGGCATCTTCGTGAGCATCTCCAACCCCTGCGACGTCGTGTGCACCGAGCTGTGGCACCTGACCGGCTACGATCCCAAGAAGATCATCGGCTCGGGCTGCGGTCTGGATTCTGCCCGTCTGCGCACCGAAATCTCCAAGAAGGTCGGCGTGAGCCCCAAGTCCATCGACGCCTACATGATCGGCGAGCACGGCTTTAGCCAGCTGGCCGCCTTTAAGGCCGCGACCATCGCCGGCAAGAGCCTGACTGAGCTTCAGGCCGAGAACCCCGACAAGTACGCCTTCGACCACATGGAGGTCGAGGAGCTCGCGCGCAAGGGCGGCTACGTGACCTACCAGGGCAAGCAGTGCACCGAGTACGCCGTCGCCAACTCCGCCGCACGCGTCTGCGCCGCCGTGCTGCACAACGAGCACGCTGTGCTTTCCGCCTCCACGCTCATGACCGGCCAGTATGGCGAGGAGGGCATCTTCACCTCCCTGCCGTGCGTGATCGGTGCCGAGGGCGTCGAGGAGGTCTACACACTCGACCTGTCCGAGCACGAGCTCGAGGGCTTCCACAAGAGTTGCCAGCACATCCGCGACAACATCGCCCAGCTCGACTGGTGGGATGCCGAGGCCTACGACGCAAAGTAGGGCGCCGACTGCCGCAACCTTGCGAATCTAAGCGCGATACCAAGCGGGCCGCGCCGGAATACTACCGGCGCGGCCCGCTTTTTGACTCACACGGCACGCTTGCGAATCGAAGGTGAATGCTTTTCCCGTTACTTAGTACTGCTCGATGCCCATGTAGCGACGAACCTCGGGGCTGTGATCGAACACCTTGCCGCGGGCGGCGCGCAGCTCGCAGCTCATGTTGTAGAAGAAGATCGGCTCCAGGAACGAACGCACGCTGGCAGGCACTTCACCCACGCCGTACTCGAGCGCATCGAGCACCATGACTGTATCGGTGTGCGTGTTGAGGAACGCAAGAGCGCGCTCCTCCATGGGGCGGCACTCGCCCGATCCGAGCTGCACAAAGTAGAACACGCCGGGCTCGGTGGCTTCGAACGGGCCATGGAAGTACTCGCCGGAGTGGATGTAGCAGCAGTGCTGCCACTGCATCTCCATGAGCGAGCAGATGGCCATGGCGTAGGTCTGGCTAAAGTTGGGGCCGGACCCCAGGATGTAGAAGAACTTGTGCTGCTGGCAGAGCTCGGCAAAGCGGGCGCCCAGCTCGGCGTTGACCTTCTCGCGGGCGGCGGGCAGCAGCGCGTCCATCTGCTTAAGGCCTTCGTACATGTCGGCGAGCGCTTCGTAGCCCTCCTGTTGGTCGAGCAGTTCGGCGGCGATCAGAGCGCCGATGCCCTGCGGCACCTCAGCCTGCGACACACCCTCACCCCACGGATAGACCCAGGTAGTCCAATTGCCGTTGTCGATCTTTGAGCCCTCGCAGTCGGTGAGGGCAACGACTTCGGCACCGGCGGTCAGCGCCATCTCGCAGCCGTCAACGACCTCTTGCGTGTTGCCGCTGTGGCTGCAGGCGATGACGAGCGACTTCTCGCCAAGACTCTTGGGAGCCATCAGGCAAAACTCGCGTGCCGTGTAGACCGTCGAGGTAAACGTGGTGGCCTCACGCTTGAGCAGCTCGTTGGCCGGCATCAGGTCGATCATCGAACCGCCACAAGCGATCCAAAAGACGTTCTCGATCTTGCCCTTGCGCTCGATGATTTCCTGAACCAGATCATGTGCGTTCATGCTGATGCTCCTCCTTGTGGGGCGGCTTTGAACGACGACAGCTCGTACCTGCTGTCGTTCTATGTTGTCCTATTTATAGCACGTGTAACAACGCCCGTGAAGTCATCTCAGCAAATTTGTTCTATATTGTTCTATCTGTGGACGTTAGATGTCAAAGACGTAGCGCGAGCCCACGATCTTTTGGCGGCCGAGCAGTAGAGGGCGCCCGCCGGCGTCGGTAAAGTAGGCCTCCATATAGAAGAGCGGCTCGCCGACCGGCACCTCCAGCAGCGGGGCCGTCTGAGTATCGGCAAGCGCAATCTCCACGGTGCAGGGGTCGGACTTGAGCGGCGCGCGACCCGAATGCTCGGCAACGAGCGCAAAGATTGAGTTATCGGTGAGGTCCTCGTCGGCCAGCGTCTGCAGGTAGGGATGGTCGGCGAGCACAAAGGCGTTGTTCTCGAGCATGACGGGAATGCCGTCGGCCGTGCGCACGCGCTCGACCACGATAAGCTCGCAGCCGGGCTCCACGCCAAAGAACGCCGCATCCTCGTGCGTCGCCGCGACCACCGTGCGCGACACCAGACGCGCACCCGGCACCATGTCATTGGCAGCACAACCCTCAGTAAAGCTCTGGACGTCACCCTTCTGGCGAATCTTGCGTTTGAGCTTGGGAGCGCACACAAACGTGCCCCTCCCCTGCTGGCGGTTGAGATACCCCGCACGCGACAGCTCCTCGATGGCGCGGCGCACGGTGATGCGCCCCACGCCGTAGGACTTCGCGAGCTCTATCTCGGCAGGGATGCGCGAGCCGGCTGCGTACACGCCGCGCGCGATCTCGCCCTTTAGGTCGTCCATAACCTGCTGGTACAGCGGCACGGCGGGCACGTCAGTGCGGTCGGTTTTATCGTCGAATGCCATCGTTACGCTCCATCCCGCGCATGCTCGGACTCAAACTCTTCAATCGCCGCCATAAACTGCTCGCCAAAGGCGTCGGCTTTTTTCTCGCCAATGCCGTTGACCTGGATCAGCTCCTCGCGCGTCTGTGGACGCAGGCGGCACAGGCCGCGCAGGGCCTTGTCGGAAAAGACCATATACGGCGCCATCTCCAGCTCCGTCGAGATCTCCTTGCGGAGGGCACGCAGGCGCTCGAACAGCTCGGCATCCTCGCCAACGCGCGGGCGCTGATCCAGCTCGGCCTCCTCGCGCAGCAGATCGACGGCGCGGCGGGCGCGGGCCGAGGCCTTGCGCTTGGACGCGCGGCGCTTAACGGTAAAGGCGAACGCCTCGTCCTCGACCTCGCCGGCACGCGGACCCAGTCCCACGACCGGGTACTGCCCCTGCGAGGTGGCCAAATAACCACGACCGCACAGCTGCCCGACGATGTCCTTGATGCGCCCGACCGATTCGCTCGACAGCTCACCGTAGCCGCGGTCCTCGTCCAGATGCATCTGGCGAATGCGCTCGGTGTTGCCGCCGTGGAGCACGTCGGCGATCAGCGACTTGCCAAAGCGCATGGGACGCGTGGCCACATAGCGCACGGCGGCGCGGGCCATGCCGGTGACGTCCTCGACCTCGAACTGCGTGAGACAGTTGCTGCAGTTGCCGCAGCCCGCGGCGTCGTCTGCCGTGCCGCCCGCGGCGGCTGCCGCATGCTCGGCCGCGGCCTCATCGCCAAAGTAGCGCAGCATGTATTCGCGCAGACAGCCGGTGGTATTGCAGTAGCCCTCCATCTGGCTGAGCAGGCGATAACGGTTCTGGAGCGCCCACGCGCGCTGCTCGTCGTCGAGCGCCTCGTCGGCCGCATCGCCGCGGTCGATCAAAAAGCGGCGCATACGAAAATCGTTACCGTTCCACAGCAAGTGACAGCTGGCCGGATCGCCATCGCGGCCAGCGCGGCCCGCCTCTTGGTAGTACGCCTCGATGCTCTCGGGCACGTTGTTGTGAATCACGTAGCGCACGTTGGGCTTGTCGATGCCCATGCCAAAGGCGTTGGTGGCAACCATCACCTGAATGTCGTCGTCGATAAAGGCACGCTGGCTCTGGCGGCGAGCATCGTTGCCCATGCCGGCATGGTAACGGCCCACGCGAATGCCGCTAGGTCCCAGCGCCTCGGCAAGCTCGCCCGCCAGCGCATCGACCGTCTTGCGAGTCGAGCAATACACGATTCCGCTCTCGCTCGAATGCGCAATCACGTAGTCGCGCACCCACGCGGCCTTGGCCTTGTCGCCCATCTCCTCGCAGCCAAAGTAGAGGTTCTTGCGATCGAAGCCCGTCACCACCGTCGCGGGGTTTTGCAGGCCGAGCATCTGCTGAATGTCCGCACGCACGCGCTCGGTCGCCGTAGCGGTAAAGGCCGCAACGATGGGGCGCTGCGGCAGGGAATCGATGAACTCACGAATCTGCAGATAGGCGGGGCGGAAATCCTGGCCCCATTGGCTCACGCAGTGGGCCTCGTCAATGGCCACGAGCGGCACGCCAATGCCGCCGTCCGCCGCAGCCTCCTGCGCAAAGGCTAAAAAGCGTGGCTCGAGCAGGCGCTCGGGCGCCACGTACATAAGCTGGTAGCGACCCTCGCGCGCCCGTTTGAGCACGGTGTTTTGCTGGGCCGGGGTAAGGCTGGAGTTGAGATAGCTGGGTCGCGCACCCGCCGCGAGCAACGCACGGGTCTGGTCCTCCATAAGCGACAGCAGCGGACTCACCACAAAGGTGATGCCGGGCAGCATGAGCGCGGGCACCTGGTAGCAAATGGACTTGCCGGCGCCTGTGGGCATAACACCCAACGCATCGCGACCGGCAAGAATCGCATCGACCATGCGATCCTGTCCCGGGCGAAACGAGGTGTAGCCAAAATAGGCGCCGAGCGTGTCGAGCGCCATCTGCTGCATGCTATCGGTCATGGTTTCCTAACGTCAGAATCATCTGCCGCCGATTATACGCCGCCACGCGGACCGGCGTCGCCCGGCTGTCAGCCACGCTCATTCTGCGGGTAGTCATTGGGGACGTTCTTGAATGACCAGTCGTTTAAGAACGTCCCCAACGACTACCCGCAATGACTAAGGAGTGTCCCCAGGTGCCGGCAGAGACGATATGAGCAGGACATAAAAACATTGAGAGCCCCTGCTGCATGAAGGACCGCGGATTAGGCCGACAATGGTGAGTGTCTAATCCAACCGTGGCGGCCACGC
>UQXP01000006.1 GCA_900545055.1 uncultured Collinsella sp. | reverse complement strand
CGACTGGCGGCGACCGAAACACCCCGAATAAGAGCGCGGTGCGGAATAACTGCCTAGTGATACAAACCCGGCTGGTAGTGATACTCATTGCTCACGTGCGGGCACAGCTGCCAAAAGGCGACGGCGCTCGCCGCGGCCACGTTGAGCGAATCGACCCCGTGCGCCATCGGAATGCGCACGGCGCGGTCACAGCCGGCAATAGTTTTAAAGCCCAAGCCGGCACCCTCGGTGCCCATAAAAATCGCCAAGCGATCAATCTTCTGCAGCACAGGATCGTCCAGCGAAACGGAATCGTCCGTCAACGCCATAGCGGCACACGAAAAGCCGGCATCATGAAGCGCGGCCAAGCCATCATGCGGCCACACACGAGCCTCGCTGCCAATGCGCGTCCACGGCACCTGAAACACGGTGCCCATGCTCACACGAGCCGAGCGACGATACAGCGGATCGCAGCACGTAGGGCTCACCAGAATGCCGTCAACGTTCAATGCGGCAGCCGAGCGGAAAATCGCGCCAACATTGGTGTGATCGACAATACCCTCAAGCACGCACACGCGCACCGGACGATCCCCCGCCGCCTCGACGACGCCGCCCAAGAACTCATCAACCGGAATCTGACGCGGGCGACGGAACGCCGCCAGCGCGCCGCGCGTCACGTTAAAGCCCGTCAGCTGCTCCATGAGCTCCATGGAGGCCACGAACACAGGAACAGGACCCGCGCCCTCGCGCACAACCAGGCGCTCGAACAGCGGCATCATCTGGTCGAGCCAGCGCTCGCCCAACAGGAAGCTCACCGGCTCGTATCCGGCACGCACGGCACGCTCTATGACCTTGGCACTCTCGGCGATAAAAATGCCCTTCTGCGGCTCCAGCACGCAGCGAAGCTCACGCTCGGTCAGTCGCACGTAGGCATCGAGCCGCTCGTCCTCGAGCGAATCGATTCGCAGCACCTCAACTGCATCAGTCATAGCAGCCTGCCCGCACCTTTCTTTACAGCAGATCTATACCAAACGAGGCGACGCTAAGCGCCGCCCCATGCATTCAAATAACCCGATGATACCGTTCACGCCAGACGATTTACGCCTCAACGCGACGATACGTCACGAACTCATAATCGAGACCCTCGTCACCCTCGCCCGCGGCAATCGTGGCAACACCGCCACGCCTCGCAATCTCCCACGCGGGATCGGCATCCAGATCGGGAAAGTACGTATCCACGTCATGCACGCAATGGTTATGCGTAACCTCGGCCTCGACGCAATACGGCAAGAACTGTCGATACACCTCGCCGCCGCCGATCACCCACGCAACGGGTTCATCGGCTACCGCGACGAGCGCTTCGTCAACGCCATGCACCACGTCGACGCCCTCGGCAGCAAAGCTCTCGTCGCGGGTGAGCACGATATTACGGCGATTCTTGAGAGGACGCCCGCCGGGAAAACTCAACAGCGTCTTGCGCCCCATAATGACCGGGCAACCCTTGGTGCATGCCACAAAATGACGCATGTCGGCACGGTTGGACACGACCATGTCGCCCTCGCACCCAATACCCCAGTCATCGCACACGGCGACAATGGCAGAAAGCTTACACGTCATGCGCGTCACCTACACCGCGATGGGAATGTTCTTGACCTGCGGGCCGTGCTCGTAGCCCTCCACGATCAGGTCGTCGGTCGTAAACGCATAGAAATCGTGCACGTCGGGGTTCAGCGTTACCTTAGGCGCCGCAAACTGCGGGCGCTCGATAAGCTCACGGACGATATTGACATGACGGTCGTAAATGTGGGCATCGGCAATCACATGCAGCAGCTCACCGGGGATCATATCGACCGACTGCGCGACCATCATCAGCAAGATGGCGTACTGACAAACGTTCCAGTTGTTCGCGGCCAAAATGTCCTGGCTGCGCTGGTTGAGAATCATGTTGAGTGTGGGCTTATCGTCCTGCGGGCGCTGCGTGACGTTATAGGTCACGCTGTAGGCGCACGGATACAGGTGCATCTCGGACAGGTCGCTAAACACATAGGTGTTCGTCATAATGCGGCGGCTGTACGGCGTGTGCTTAAGATCGTACAGCACGCGGTCCATCTGGTCGAAATCGCCCTCGGCATAATGGCTCTTCTGGCCAATCTGATAGCCGTAAGCCTTGCCGATGGAACCGGTCTCGTCGGCCCACTCATCCCAGATATGGCTGTTGAGGTCATGCACGTTGTTGGACTTCTTCTGATAGATCCACAGAATCTCGTCCATGGCAGACTTAAGCGCCGTACGACGCAGGGTGAGCGCGGGGAACTCCTCGCGCAGGTCATAGCGCGCCGTGACACCGAAGTTTTTAATGGTATAGGCAGGGGTGCCGTCCTCCCACACCGGACGGACCTTTTGGCCCTCGGTAGTGGTGCCATGGTCCAAGATATCGCGGCACATGGTTACAAACTGTTGATCAGCTTTGCTCATTGACCCTCCTGTCAGTCGCCTATAAGCGAGATTTATTGTAGCCCAGGCATACTCGACCCCACAGCCCTAACATAAGCCGTCATTTTCTGACATATGCCAAAAATACCTTGCGCTCAACGACCGACGCGTTATCCTATTGTTGACATATGTCAGATAAGGAGTGTGCATGGCAGGAAGACGCGAAAAACTGCGCCGCGTCGGAATCATCCCCGAATACCGCGGCTTTACCCCCGATGGCCTGGCCAGCGGAGACGCCATCGACATGACCGTCGACGAGCTCGAGGTACTGCGCCTGTGCGACCTGGAAGGTCTCAACCAAGAGGCGGTCGCCCAGCAGATGGGAATCGCCCGCGCCACGGTGGCGGCAATTTGCAGCCGCGCGCATCGCAAGGTGGCCAATGCGCTGGTCAACGGACGAGCGCTCGTCATCGAGGGCGGCAATATCGCGTACTCCCCCATCACCACAACGACGGCCGCATGGCCAGCAAAGGAGGTCGGCACCATGAGGGTGGCAACGACATACGACAACGGCAACATCTTTATGCACTTTGGACGCAGCGAGCAGTTCAAGATCTATGACATTCAGGACGGCAAGGTGCTCAACGAGCAGGTCGTGGGCACCGGCGGCACCGGGCACGGCGCCCTCGCGGGTCTGCTTGCCAACGGCGGCGTGGACACGCTCATCTGCGGCGGCATCGGCGGCGGCGCCATCAACGCGCTCTCCCAGGCTGGCATCACCGTTTATGCCGGCGCCCAGGGAAGCTGCGACGCTTGCGTCGAGGCGCTCATCGCCGGCACGCTCGCACAGAACGGCGAGGCCACGTGCGGCTGCCACGGTCACGACCACGAGCATGCCCACGAGCATGGTGAGTCCTGCGGTTGCCACGGTCACCACGAGCACGACGGACATGAGGGCTGCAGCTGCCACTAGCGGCAAACCCGCGCGTCAGAACGCTTCCGCACATGCAACAACCTGCAAACAAACGGCGAAGGCCGCCTGGAGTACCATCCAGGCGGCCTTCGCCATACACGACTAAACCAATCGTTACTTCTTATTACGCATCTGCGCTTCCATCTGGCGCAGCAGCTCCATATCGGACTTAGGACCGCCCGTTCCCAGGCCGCCCATGCCGCCCAGACCCATGGCATCCAGGCCGGGAATATTGGACATGCGCATCTTTTTGCCCCTCTTACCCTTTTTGCCCTTCTTGCCGCCGGCTTGCGCCTGATTGGCCATCGTGCGCATGCGGCCCATCATCTTATTCATCTCGCCCCACTGCTTCATAAGGCTATTGACCTCGGTGGGGGTCACGCCGGCGCCCTTGGCAATACGGGCGCGACGCTGGCCGTTGATGATAGAGGGACGCAGACGCTCCTCCTTGGTCATAGACATGATGATGGCCTCATTCTTGTCGAAGATGCCCTCGTCCAAATTGCCGCCCATCTGGTTGAGCGCGCGCTGGCCGCCGGGAAGCATACCCAGAATGCCCTTCATGCCGCCCATCTTCTTGACGGCTTTCATCTGGTCGAGCATGTCGTTCATGGTAAAGCCCTCGCGCAGCATGCGCTCGGCGGCCTCGAGCTGCTCGGCATCGGCGGCCTCCTGGGCCTTCTCGATGATGCCGACAACATCGCCCATGCCCAAGATGCGCTTGGCCATGCGGTCGGGGTAGAACGGCTCAAGCGAATCGGGCTTCTCACCCATGCTCACGTACTTGATGGGCTTGCCGGTCACCTGGCGCACGGAAAGCGCGCCGCCGCCACGGGCGTCGCCGTCGAGCTTGGAGATGATCACGCCGTCAAAGTCGGTGCGCTCGGCGAAGGTCGAGACGACGTTGACGATATCCTGGCCGGTCATGGCATCGACGACCATCAGCACCTGATCGGGCTTGACGGCCTTCTTGATATCCACGGCCTCCTGCATCATCTGCTCATCAATCTGCAGACGACCGGCGGTATCGACGATGACCACATCGCGCAGGTGGTCGACGGCCTCCTGGATGGCACCCTTGGCAATGTCGACCGGGTGCGCGCCGTCACCGCGGAAGACCGGCACGCCGATCTCGCCACCGAGCGTGGCCAGCTGGTCGGCAGCGGCGGGACGATAGACGTCGCATGCGGCGAGCAGCGGCGAGCGGCCCTGCTTCTTGAGCAGGTAGGCCAGCTTTACGGCCGCCGTGGTCTTACCGGAGCCCTGCAGGCCCACGAGCATGATGACATTGGGAATGCGGTTACTAAAGACGAGCTTGCTCTCTGTGGAGCCGAGCATCTCGGTGAGCTCGTCGAGCACGATCTTGACGACGTTTTGCGCTGGCGACAGCGACTCCATGACCTCGGCGGTCATGCAGCGCTCCTTGGTCTTGGCGACGAACTCCTTGACGACCTTGAAGTTGACGTCGGCCTCGAGCAGCGCCATGCGAATGTCGCGCATGGCCGAGGTGATATCGGCCTCGGTCAGCTTGCCCTTGCCGCGCAGGCGGTCAAATGTGTCGTTGAGGCGATCGCTCAGGGAATCAAACACTAGTCACTCCTTAATTGGACTCGCCCACCAGGGCGCGGCAGAAATCTTTGGCATTGAACTCCTGCAGGTCATCGACCTGCTCGCCCACGCCCACGCGCAGGATCGGGAGCTTGAGCTTCTCGGCAACGGCCATGGCGATACCGCCCTTAGCCGTGCCGTCGAGCTTCGTCATGATAATACCGTCCAGGCCCAGAGCCTCGTTAAACTCGAGCGCCTGGTTCAGACCGTTCTGGCCGGTGGCGGCATCGATCACGAGCACGACTGAGACGGGCATGGGGCCGGCGGCCATATTGGCGGCGCGCTTACGCGTCACGTTAACCACCTTGGCAAGCTCGCGCATGAGCTCGGGGCTCGTGTGCAGACGACCGGCAGTGTCGATAAGCACCAGGTCGCTGCCGCGCTTGTCGGCCTCGTCGAGCACGTCGTAGCAAACACTTGCCGGGTCGGAGCCGCGGTCGCGCTTGATGACGGGGACGCCAGCGCGCTGGCCCCACACATCGAGCTGCTCGATGGCGGCGGCGCGGAACGTATCGGCAGAGCCGATCACGACATTCTTGCCGCGGGCGGCCATGGCGCTCGCGATCTTACCGACCGTCGTGGTCTTGCCGGCACCGTTAATGCCCACAAACAGCACGCAGCTCGGCGTATCGGAGAACGGATCGCGCTCGGTGGGCACAAAGTGCTGCTCAAGCTGCTCGGCCAGGGCGCGACGGAGTTGCGGGGCGGTCTTGAGGTTCTTCTTGGCCGCGGCATCGCGCAGGTCATCGGAGACCTTGATGGCGACCTCGGCGCCCATGTCACCCATGACGAGGGTGTCCTCCAGGTCCTCCCAAAAATCCTCGTCGACCTCGCCGCCAAAGTAAAAGACCTCGTTGAGGGCCTCGCGACTGCGCTCAAGTCCGCGCGAGAGAGCATCGAAGAATCCCATTATGCATTCACGACCTTTCCGGTTTCGCGATCGAGTTTTTGCGAGACGACGCGACTGACGCCGTCGGCTTGCATCGAGACGCCATAGAGGACGTCAGCGTCCTCCATAGTACGGCGCTGATGCGAAATGACCAAGAGCTGCGTATCGGAACGCAACACATCGAGCGCGCCGATGAGCTTGGACAGGTTGGCGTCATCGAGTGCCGCCTCGACCTCGTCCAGCACATAGAACGGCACCGTGCGCGTGCGGTACACGGCAAAGAGCAGGGCGAGCGCCGTCAGGCTCTTCTCGCCGCCCGACATGAGCATCATCTTGGTGATGCGCTTGCCGCGCGGCTGCGCCACGACCTCGATACCCGTCTCGGCAGGATGCTCGGGATCGGTCATCTCCAGATGAGCCTGACCGCCCGGGAAGAGCATAGCGAAGATCTCGCGGAAGTTTGCGTCGACCTTCTCAAACGTCACCAGGAAGGCCTTCCGCATCTTGCGATCAATGGCCACCGTGATCTTGGTGAGCGCCTTGCGCGCGCTCTCCAGATCGGCCAGCTGCTCCTCGATGTAATCGGCGCGGCGCTTGAGCTGCTCGTACTCCTCCATGGCAACCTGGTTCACAGGGCCCAGGTTGTTGATCTGACGCACGAGCTGGTTGAGCTCGCGTTCAGCAGCGTCACGGTCGGTGGGCGCGGGAAGCATGAGCGCTTCCTCGAGCACCGTGGTGCCATCGGCGGTAATGGCCTTGATGGCGGCCTCCACCTGCACCTCGAGCTTGCCACGCGCGACCTTGAACTCGTTTTGCGTGGCGGAGGCGGTATCGACCCGCTCCTTAGCGCGGGCAACCTCTGCCTTGGCATCCTCGATGGTCTTCTTGAGCGAAGCGGAGTCCGCCTCCTCCAGAGAGGCCTGGTCACGCAGGCGCGCTGCCCAATCCGACGCGCGTTCCAACAGGGCAGAATAGCGTTCGTGCATGGGATCGACGCGCAGGCGCAGCAGCTCGAGCGAGCGCGAAGCCTGGCGTGTTCCGCGGATACGACGGTCGATGCCCTCAAGACGATGCTCAAGGTCGGGCACGCGGCCCTTCAGCGAACGCAGGCGCTCGCTCGTCTGGGCCAGGCGCACCTTGGCATCGGCGAGCTTACCGGCGGCCTCGGAATCGTCACGGCGAACGCGATCGAGCTCATCGTTGGCCTCGGCAATCTGGAGGCCCAGGTCGCTTGCCTGTGCACGCGCCTCGTCACGCGAACGGGTGAGCTCGTCAACGCGCGGGCGCGCGGCACGAACGGCCTCGGCAGCCTGCTCGCGGCGCTTGGAGATGCGCACGCGCTCGACCTCGGCATTGTTGGCGCTTTGCTCCAAGCGGCCGATCTCGGAGAGCAGCGAGCGGCGCTCGCCCTCAAGACGGGCGATCTCACCGGCGGCATCGCCCTCGGCGGCACGGGCCTCCTCGACGGCAACGTTGGCCTCGACGACCTGATCCGACACATGCTCAAACACGGCAGCCAGATCGGGCTCAAGCCCCTCCAGCTCGCGAATGCGACGCTTACGCTCCAGAGCACCCGAGGCCTCGCCAGCATCGAGGCCCACGCGCACCAGGCCGCCACAGCTTACGCGGGCGCCATCGGGAGTCACATAGGTCACACCGTCAACGACCGGCGCCAACAGCGCGGCAGCCAAGTCATCGACCACGTAATAGCCGCCGAGCAGCGCCTCGACGACGGGTCCGTAGCCTGCGCGCACGGACAGACGATCAACCAGGCGGATACCGGCAGCGCCCTCAGCGGCGGTAGAGCCGCTCACGCCGCGCGCCACCAGCAACGCCTCGCCCGAGGCCTTCTTCTGGTCCAGGGCGGCGCGACCGGCGCGCTCCAGTGCGGCGGCATCATCGAACAGCAGGGCATCGATATCGCCGGCGAGCAGCTGCTCAACCAAGCCCTCAAGCTCGCGCGGGGCTTCGAGCACGTCACCCAAGCGGCCCGTTACGTCATCGCCCAACGCCCCCACCAGTCGGCTCACGAGCGGCGAGCTGTCGGCCATGCGGGCATCGAGCTTCTTTTGGCTGGCAAGCTCCGAGCGGACCTCGGACAGCTTGTTGCGCGCCTCGCTCTCACGATTACGCAGGTCCTTAAGAGCAGCGCGAGCGACCTCGGCAGCCTCACGTGCATCGGTCTGAGACTGACGGGCAGCCTCAAGAGCGCCGTCAAGCTCCTCAGCACGGTCACGACGGCTCTCGAGCGAGGCCGTGACCTCCTCGAGCTGCTCGTCAATCTGCTCCAGGCGCGAGGCATACATGTTGTCCTCGACCTCGGCGTTGCTCAAGGAGTCCTTCACCTTGGCGAGCTCGAGCGCGGCGTTATCGGCCACACGCTGCACATCGCGCTGTTCACGCGTGAGCTGCGAAATCTGATTGTCGAGCGCCACGCGACGCTCGTGGAGCGCAGCGGCGGCAGGACCGGCGGCGTCAACGTCCTCCTGGGCCTGCATATGCGCGCCGGTCACTTCCTCGAGCTGGGCGCGCGCATCCTCGAGTTCCTCGACCACGCGACGGCGCTGATGTTCGGAACCCGAGATCTGTCCGCGCATGTCGGACAGGCGCGACACCATGTTGTGGCCCTTTTCCTCGAGCAGGCGCATATCGGAGTTAATGCGGCCGACCACATCTTGCATATGGCGGCGCTGCTCGCCCAGGTCGCCCACAAACAGGCCTTTTTCCTCGAGCATGACCTGAAGCTTCTCGAGCTCGCGCTCTTTCTCGCCTAAGCGGTACTGCGCAAGCTCAAGCTCGGCCGCGCCCTCTTTGGAGCGGCTCTCCAGGTCGTTCCACTGCGACTGCAGCGAACGAAGCTCGTCGACGGCCAACATCTGCGTAAGTTCGTTCGCGCGCGAGGACAGCTCTTTGTACTTGCGCGCGCGATCGACCTGACGCTCCAGCGGCCGCAGCTGACGGGCGATTTCCTTATTGATGTCGCGAGCACGGGTCAGGTGCTCGTCCATCGACTTGATCTTTTTGAGCGCACGCTCCTTGCGACGTTTGTGCTTGGAGATACCGGCGGCTTCCTCGATGAGGGCGCGGCGCTCCTCGGGGCGGCTCTGCAAAATGGCGTCGAGCTTGCCCTGACTGATGATGGAATGCGTATCCTTGCCCAGGCCCGAATCGTGCAGGATATCCTGAATGTCCATCAAGCGGCACGGACTCGAGTTGATAAGGTACTCGCTCTCGCCCGAGCGATACATGCGACGGGTGATGGCGACTTCGTCAAAGTCGACGGGCAGCATATGGTCCGAGTTATCGAGCACCAGCGTAACCTCGGCCACACCCACCGGCTTGCGAGCCGACGAGCCCGAGAAGATGACGTCCTCCATGGCCTGGCCGCGCAGCTGCTTGGCGCTCTGCTCGCCCAGGACCCACAGGATGGAGTCGGAGATGTTCGATTTTCCCGAGCCGTTAGGACCGACGATGACGGTCAGGCCCGGCTCAAACGTCATATGGGCGCGGTCGGCAAACGACTTGAACCCTTTGAGCGTGAGGGACTTGAGATACACGGTTCCTCGCTTACACGTGCTTCTTGTTCAGAATCACGCCGTTGGTGGTGTAACCCATGCGGTCGAGCGCTTCGAGCGCGGCGGCTCCCTCGGCTTCCTTCTTTGAAGAGCCGGAGCCGCGACCCTGGCGAATACCATCGATCAAAACCACGGCGGTAAAGGTGGGCGCATGCGCCGGGCCCTCGGAGCCAACAAGCTTGTAAGCCGGGGGTTCGTGACCGTCGGCTTGCACGCACTCCTGCAAAAACGACTTGGGGTTCGCAGGATGCTCGGCACGCTCGGAAGCCAAATGCGGCTTAAGCGTACGATGGATAAACTCCGCTGCGGCATCCCAGCCGGCATCCAGGTACAGTGCGCCCACGAGCGACTCGTAGACGTTCTCGAGCGCCGAATGCAGGCCGCGCGCACCGGTACCGGTCTCGGAGGCACCAAAGATGATGATGTCATCGATGCCCAGCTCGTGAGAAACCTCGGACAGCGTAGCGCCCGAGACAAGCGACACCTTCAGGCGCGTGAGCTTGCCCTCGTCAAACTCCGGATAGGACTCAAACAGGGAGCGTGCGACCACAGCGCCCAAAATGGAATCGCCCAAGAACTCAAGGCGTTCATAGCTGGCAGAAACCGGCTGGCCCTCGACTGCCGAGGGATGCGTAAGGGCCGCGCGCAGCAGCACCTTATTATTGAACTCGTGGCCCAGAATTTCCTGGGCGCGCGTAAGTCGTTCAGACAAAGCCAAGACCTAGGCCTCCCTGGCGTTTTCGATAGCGTCGACGGCGTCGGCGACAGAGTTGAGCGAGAGCAGGGTCTCGTCATCGATCTCGAGGTTGAACTCGTCCTCGATAGCCGTAACCAGCTGCAGGCGCTCGAGCGAGTTGGCATCGAGGTCGTCAAAGGTGGTCTCATCGCTAATTTCGGCAACATCGACGCCCAGAACGTCAGCAGTGACCTCGGCGATCTTGTCGAAGATTTCGGAGCGGTCCATAGCGCTTCCTCTCATAGTGCATGAATACCAAAAGAATGGTACCGCCCGGGCGGTACCAAGACACGGTTCTGATTCTACCCCACGACGCACGCCCCGAGGCGGATAACGCCGCTGTTATAAAACGATGCCGTCCATGGAGTTGGCGACGTTCTCGACCAGTCCGGCACGTACGGCCTCAGCCGCGGCGAGCGTGCCGTTTTTGACAGCCTCGACCGACGTGGCGCCGTGGCCGATCAAGACCACACCGCGCAGGCCCAGCAGGATGGCGCCGCCCTTGGCATCGCCGGAGAGTTTGGCCTTAATCTCGCGCATCTGCTTTTTGATGAGCAGCGCGGCGATCTTGGTGCCGAGCGAGGACATAAAGGCACCCTTGAGCTCCTGCAGCAAAAACTTGGCAGCGCCCTCGGTAGCCTTGAGAGCGATATTGCCCGACATGCCGTCGGCAACAACGACATCGAAATTGCCCGAAGTAAGGTCGGTACCTTCGCAGTTGCCCACAAAGCCCGGAACAGCGGCTTTCATGGCCGGGAAGCAGGCCTTGGTAAAGTTGGAACCCTTCTCATCCTCGGTGCCATTGGCAAGCAGGCCCACGCGAGGATGCTCGATGCCCAGGACAACGCGGGCATAGGCGCTACCCATCTGGGCAAAACGCACCATGTCGTCGACCTCGACATCGGGGTTGGCGCCCATATCGCACAGCACCGTCAGACCGCCGGCGCGATTGGGCAGTGCATTGGTCAGACAGGGACGCACCGGCTGCTTCTTGCCTTCGGCTTGATACCTAAACGGTGTGACGTAGGCGGTCGCGGCAGCTGTCATGGCACCGGTCGAGCCGGCGGAGAAGAACGCGTCCGCATTGCCCTTCTTGATGGCGCGGCACGACAGCACGATCGACGACTTGCGCTTGGTCATCACGGCGCGAATGGGATCGTCATCCATGGCGATAACGTCGGGTGCCTCAAGGGCCTCAACACGTGCATGGGAAGCAGCAAAGGGATTGACGATTTCAGAGGGGCCAGCTGCCAAGACCTCGATATCGGGATCGGCGGCAAGCGCAGCCTCGATACCATCGAGAACAACCTGAGGTTTCTCGTCTCCGCCCACAACGTCTACACAAACGCGAACGTTACTCATATACATGCTCCTTATACAAAAATGGCCGACTCATTGAGCCGGCCATTGTGGTTCCATTTGGAACGGCATCGCATCCAGAGTATACCGTTACTCGGTAACGATAACCTCGCGGTCCTTGTAGAAACCGCAGCTGGGGCACACGTGGTGCGGAAGCTTGACAGCGCCGCAACGGGGGCACGTGGACTGAGCCGCAGCCGAGATCTTCATGTTGGCGGAACGACGGGTGTGAGTGCGGATACGACCCTGCTTTTGTTTAGGTACGGGCATAGTGACCTTCCTTATGAACTATCCAGTGTGGCGATTACGCGCAAGTAGCGATACTACCACAGTTTTACTCATCGAGCTTGAGATTCTTCAATGCTGCAAATGGATTTTCCGTGGCAGCAGCCCATTCTGCCTCTGCCTGGGCGGCGCAATCGCATTGCTCGACGTTGAGATTGCAACCGCAAGTGGGACACAGACCGCGGCAATCGGGCTTGCAGAGCACCACAAACGGCGTCTCCATAACGACCGCGTCATTGATGGGCTCACCCAGATCGACGATGCGGTCCTCACCCAGGAGCTCGTAGCCGTCCTCGTAGGCCTCGGGATCCTCGGGCTCCTCAAAGAGGTAGAACTCCTCGATCTCGCCGGCGATATCAAACGAGGCGGGCTCCAGGCAACGGTCGCACTCGCCGGTGGCGTGCGCGCGGACCATGCCCGTAAGCAAGACACCGGTACCGGCATTGGTAAAGACAACGTCGTAGTCGATGCCGTCCTGTAGCTGGTACTCCTTCTCGCCCACCATGTAGGTGGCGACATCGACCTTACCGGTCAGCGGATACGAATCACCAGGAAACTCAAGCTGCTCGGAAAGATCGACGGTAACGCTCGGGAACTCAGCCATTACCACTGACCATTCTGTTGGGCGACACCCTCGTTGAGCTGCTGACGGCAACGGGTAACGGTTCCGGTCAGGCTCTTGAGGTTCTCCTCCAGGTGCGTAAAGACCTGCTCCGCGTAGTCCTCGGCAGCATAACGCGTCTCGCGCTCGTACTGCTGGGCACGATCGCGGATGTCGTCGGCCTGCTGCTGTGCTAAGCGGACGATCTCCTGCTCACCAGCAATGGTGAGGGCCTGCTGCTGAGCGTCGGCAATGATGGAATCGGCCTGAGCGGCGGCGGAAGCCATAAGCTCCTCGCGCTCCTTAAGGATACGGCGGGACTTCTGCCACTCCTCCGGATAGCTCATGCGGATCTCGTCGAGGATGTTGAAGAACACGTCGGCGTCGATGGCCTTGAACTGAGCGTTCTTGCCGAAAGGCGGCTTGGCTTCCTCGATCAGCCCTTCGAGCTCATCGACCAAGCTGACGATCCTATCGCCAGGAAAATTCTCGCCCGGCATCCGGTCTCCTTTCATAGGTAACATATCATCGTGTTAGTTTACCACATGCCACCAGGCAATAAGAAACGTCACGAAAAGCGATGTCTGAGCGCTTCGACCACGTTGGGCGGGACAAACGTCGATACATCGCTGCCGAGCGAGGCGATCTGGCGAACGACCGAGCTCGAGATATAGCCGTATTGCGGCGCGCTCATGACAAAGATGGACTCCAGCTCGTTATCCAAGCGATAGTTGAGGTCTGCCTGCTGCAGCTCGTACTCAAAGTCGGTCATGGCGCGCAGGCCCTTGACCACGGCCCCCGCCCCCTGCTCGCGAGCGAAGTCGACCAAGAGGCCGGTAAAGGGCAGGACCTCGACGCCGTCGATATCACCGAGCGCCTCGCGGGCCAGCGCCACGCGCTCATCGAGCATAAACGTGGTACCCACACCGTTTTTACCCTGCGACTCGGCAACAGCGACGATCACGCTGGGAAAGATGCGGCGGGCGCGGCGGATGACGTCGATATGGCCAAACGTGATGGGATCGAAGGTGCCAGGGACGATCACGCGGTTGATGGTGTCATTCATGGGCGTCCTCCTGAAACGTCGTGACATCGTTGTTGCCAGCATCGGTGCCGGCGTTATCGCACTCACCATCGTCATCGCCGACCCAACGAAGCAGGTCGACCGAGGTAATGCCGTAGCGCTTCTCGCGCACGATCTCAAAGCCTGCCGGATGCGCGCCCGCTTCGGCGGCGGCATGCTCAAACAGGGCATAAGCGCCAGGTGCAAGCAGACCCTGCTGAGCCAGGTTCTGCAGCAGTTCCTCGACCGGCTCGGCACCAAAAGCATAGGGCGGGTCAAGCAGGACCAGATCAAAGGGGCCGCCCGGCACGCGGCCGCGCGAGGCGCTCGCCAGCACGTCACCCGTCACCACGCGCCAGCGCGCACGGTCACGGCAGAGCGACTCGATATTCTTGGTAATGAGCCGCGCGGCGTTGCGATCGATCTCAAACGTCGTGAGAGAGCGGGCCCCACGAGAGAGCATCTCTAACCCTAAGGCACCGGAGCCGCCAAAGGCGTCCAGCACACGAACCTCGTCCAAATCGAAATCGAATGCCGACATGACCATAGATGCGCACGCCTCGCGCACGCGATCAGTCGTGGGGCGGGTGACATCGCGACCACGGGGCTCCTCGATCTTACGACCGCGCCATTCGCCGCCGATGATTCTCATCCTCCGCTGACCTCCTTAAAGATATGTCGATAACGCATGGCGACCGCGTCGCGCAAGGGACGCGTCGCCACAGAGTCAAGGTTGCAAGCATACCGCAAGAGCTCGACCGCGTCCAAATGGGCCCATTCGATCAATTCCTCGTCGGCGTCCAGGTCCACAAAGTGCAGGGTCACGCCGCCATGCTGACGGTAGCCAAGAATCTCGCCCTCGTGGCGCAAACGCAGATCCATCTGGGCGAGCGTAAAGCCGTCCGAGGTCTTCTCGAGTGACTGGAGGCGGTCTTGTGCCGCCGACGCGCCGCCATTGCCCTTGGAGTGCGTCATGACCAGGCACGTACCCGACACGCTGCCGCGGCCCACGCGCCCGCGCAGCTGGTGCAAGGCCGCCAACCCAAAGCGCTCGCCATTCTCGATGACCATGGCGGTGGCGTTGGGCACGTCGACGCCCACCTCGACCACCGTAGTCGAGACGAGAACGTCGATCTCGCCACGCTTGAAGGCATCGATAACCTGGTCCTTCTCCCCCGCTGGCATGCGGCCGTGAAGGCGCTCGATGGCAAGACCCGGCAACGCCAGGCGCAGTCGGTCGAGCTCGGTCGCCGTATCGTGCAGCGGCACGGGGACCGTCACGCGGCCCTCATCATCGCGGGCGATACCGGGCACGTCCTCCAACTCATCGGCCGAGTCACTCGGCTCCACGAGCGGGCAAATCACGTAGGCCTGCTGACCCTTTTCATGCGCCTCGCGGATGGCGCCATAGGCAAGGTCGCGGCTCGACTCGGTGAGTACGCGTGTCGTCACGCCAGCGCCAGGGACGGGCCGATGGCGGATGATGCTCGTGTCCAGATCGCCGTAGACCGAAAGCGCCAGCGTACGCGGGATGGGCGTTGCCGTCATAACGAGCAGATCGGCACCAGGGCCCTTCGCACGCAGGGCGTTGCGTTGGCCGACGCCAAACCGGTGCTGCTCATCGATGACCACGAGCGACAGATGCTTGAACGCAACGTTATCCGAAAGCACCGCGTGGGTGCCAAAGAGAACGTCGAGCTCGCCCGATTCCAACTGTACATGGATGCGCTCGCGCTCTGCGGCCGACGTGGCACCCGTCAGAAGCGCCCAGGACATGCCGGCCTGCGAGAGCAGAGGACCGGTCTTATCGGCATATTGACGCGCCAGCACGCCCGTAGGCGCCATAACGCAGGCCTGCGTGCCGCTATCGGCAGCCACAGCCAGCGCGCAGGCGGCAACAGCGGTCTTGCCGGTACCGACATCGCCCAGCAGCAGGCGGTTCATTACGCGCCCGCCATCGCACATATCGCGCAGGATATCTTGGAACGCGGCCTGTTGCTCGTCGCTCAGCGAAAACGGCAGGGCCTGCTTAAGCGCGGCCAGGTGCTCGCCCGCGGCGTGGGCGTAGGGCATCACATCGACCAGACCGCCGTCGTTGCGCAGGCGCAGCGCCAGCTGCAGGTAGAGGCACTCCTCGTAGGCAAGCCGTGCGCGCGCGATATCGCGCTCAGCCATGCTCGAGGGAAAATGGATAGATCGAAGCGCACGGGCATTGCTCATCAGGCGACGTTTAACGCGCAAGCGTGCGGGAATCGGGTCGAAGGGATTCCCGACGAGCTCGAGCGCGCCACTTACGATGCGGCGCATCCACGCCTGGCTCACGCCATCACTCACATAATGGACCGGCAGAATAGTGCCTGCGGCGCGCCCTTCCTCAAGCTTTTCAAAGTGCGGCGAGGCCATCTGCTTAAAGCCGTAGGCAAACTCGACCTTACCCATCACAGCCAGGCGGTCGCCCTGCTTAAGCTGCTGGGCAATCCAGGGCTGGCGGAAAAAGGCGACCTGCAGCACGCCCGTCTCATCAACGAGTGAGACCTCGGTCACCTGCATGCGCGGACGCGGCTGCTTTTGGACGATACGGTCGACCGTGGCGATGATGGTGCACACGGTACCGATGGGCGCCATCTCGATAGACCAAGAACGGGTAAAGTCGAGGTATCGATGAGGGATATGGAGAAGGAGGTCCCCCACCGTCCGAATTCCCAGACGGCGAAGGGCCTCCTCACGTTTGCCCGAAACATATTTGAGTCGCGCGATATCCTCGTCGAGCGCATTGCTCTGGGCAAAGCGCTCCGAGACGCGCGGCACGGAGCACAGTTCGGACATAGGCAGTTGCCTACTCGATCGAGAAGATCACGGGATAGAGCGGCTGCTCGCCACGATGGGCGTCGATCTCCAGATCGGGCTGAGCCTCCTCGATAGCGTCGACGATCTCCTGGAAGGCCTCATCGGACAGCTCCTCGCCGGCCAGAATCGTCAGCGCGTCGCCCTCCTCTTCCTCCTGCATGCGGTTGATGCAGTCGAGCGTGACCTGCTTCACGTCGGAGCCGACCACATCGATGGAGCCGGCAATGATACCCATGACGTCACCGGAGTGAATCGGCGAGCCGTCGGAGGCGCTGGAATCGCGCACGGCACGGGTGACCTCGCCATCGCGAACCTCACTGATGGCGTCGACCATAGCGGCGACGGCGTCCTCGAGCTCGGAATCGGGCAGAACGGCGAACAGCGCGGAGAACGCCTGGGGAACGGTCTTGGTAGGAACGACGGCGACCTTTTTATCGGTGCAGGCAGAGGCGGCGGCCTCGGCAGCCATGCGGATGTTACCGTTGTTGGGCAGGATGATAACCGAGGTCGCGTTGACCTGGTCGACGGCGCCCAGCAGGTCGGCGGTCGAGGGGTTCATGGTCTGGCCACCCGAGACGATCACGTCAACGCCGAGGGACTTGAGGATGTCGGCCTCACCGGAACCGGCGGCAACGGCGACAAAGCCCAGCGCCTTGGCGGGCTCGGCGGCCTTTTCCTGGTCCTCATGAATCTTGGCGGTACGGTCGTGGGCCTCCATCTCCATGTTGTGGATAAAGACCTCATAGATCTGGCCAAGCTGCAGCATGTGCTCGAGCACCAGGTTTGGGGTGTTGGAGTGCACGTGAATCTTGTAGTCGGGGTAGGCACCCACGAGCAGCTCGCAGTCGCCCATGGAACCCAGGAACTTAAGGCACTCGTCCTCGTCAAAGGGAGCGTCGGCCTTAAAGAGGAACTCGTTGCAGTAACGGAACTCCGAGCCCTCCCAGTCGTCGTTGGCCTCGATCTCAACACGACCAAGGGCCGCGTCGCGGGCAGAGCCAGCGGAATCAAACGTGGCGGAGAAATCCTCGACAACGGTGCTGCGGCCAAGCGCGGCGGCAACAAAGTTCTCAAGGAAAATAGCAAAGCCGAAGGCGCCGGAGTCAACTACGCCGTTCTCCTTCAGAACGGGCAGCAGGTCGGGCGTGCGGGCGACAGACTGATATGCCTCGACGACGATAGCGTCGAGCGCGTCCTCGGCCGAGAACTTCTTCTTCTCGCACTCGTCGGCCTTGGTCGAGACATCGCGCAGCACCGTGAGGATCGTGCCCTCAATGGGCTTGCGGACGGCCTGGAAGGCGACCTTGACGGCTCGGCGGAACGCATAGGCGATGTTGGCGGACGTAATGGGCTCATCGGCAGAAACGAGACCCTCGGCCACACCGCGCAGGATCTGCGAGGTGATGACACCGGAGTTGCCGCGGGCGCCCATCAGGGAGCCGTGGGTGATGGCGCCGGCAATGGCCTCCATGTCGGCGTCGGCAGGAAGAGCGGAGAGCTCCTTGGTCACCGAGGCGAGCGTGAGCGACATGTTGGTGCCGGTGTCACCGTCGGGCACGGGGAAGACGTTGAGCTTATTGATCTCCTCGGCCTTGTCGGAAACGGCAGCCGCAGCGATCGGAAAACAGGTGCGAATGGTCTTTGCAATCATGGGTATTTGAATCTCCGTTTTCGGATGCTAGTTCAGACGGCTCTTGAGCGCGTCGATATGGATGCCGATCTTAAGGCTGGCGGGATCGATCTGGGCGATCTCCTGCAGGGTGAAGGCAACGGAGCTCGAAAGATTGTGGCAGACGGACTTCATGTTGACGCCGTTCTCGAGCACGACGTGAAGATCGACCGTAAGGCCGTTCTCGTCGGCGGAGACAAGCACGCCCTTGCGGAGGCGCTGACCGGCAAGCAGGCGCACGCTCTCGGCGCCTTGGAGCTGCTCAGCCATACCGACAACGCCATAGCACGTCATCGCGGCATAACCGGCAATATCGGCAATAACGTCGTTCGAGACGCTCAGGCTGCCGTTAATGGTCTCAGACACAAGAATCTCCTTATCTGGTGCTCGCGGCACCATGTCGTGGGAGCAATCATTGCAATATTCTACAACGACCGCGCCATGTTGAGGTGGTGGGTCGCGGGATTACATCCTCGACACGAAATGTTGATATGGCAACGTTCGAGTCAAGTGGTCGCGGCATGAAAAAACCCGCCGCACAAGCGACGGGTTTTACAACCTGGCTCCCCGGGTAGGACTCGAACCTACAACAGCGCGGTTAACAGCCGCGTGCTCTACCATTGAGCTACCGAGGAATTTAAAAGCCCAGCGGAATGGGCTGAGAAATTCTGGCTCCCCGGGTAGGACTCGAACCTACAACAGCGCGGTTAACAGCCGCGTGCTCTACCATTGAGCTACCGAGGAATAGGTGCGTGCTCTCAAGCAACGAAGTTTATTATACGGACGAATCAGCTTAGGGCAAGAACTTTTTTGAGAATTTTTCCGACCTAGTCATTGGGGACGTCCCCAATGACCACATGAAAGCGCCCCCAAGCGGATGTGCTTGAGGGCGCTTCTTGCTTGCGAGGTTATGACTCGATGTAGTCCTTCAGCTTGCTGCTGCGGCTCGGGTGACGGAGCTTGGCCAAGGTCTTGGACTCGATCTGGCGGATACGCTCGCGCGTGACACCAAACTCGCGGCCTACTTCCTCAAGCGTACGGGGATGTCCGTCGACAAGGCCAAAGCGCAGCTCGATAACCTTGCGCTCACGATCGGCAAGCGAGTCGAGCACCTGGGTGAGCTGCTCCTGCAGCATGGAGAAACTGGCCGCATCGGGCGGAACGATGGCCTGGGAGTCCTCGATGAAGTCGCCCAGTTGGGAATCCTCTTCCTCGCCGATGGGGGTCTCAAGCGACACGGGCTCCTGCGAGATCTTCTGGATCTCGCGGACGCGGTCGGCGCTCATGTCCATCTCGGCACCGATCTCCTCGGGGGTCGGGTCGCGGCCCAGGTCCTGAAGGAGCTGGCGCTGCACACGGACGAGCTTGTTGATGGTCTCGACCATGTGCACGGGAATACGGATGGTACGGGCCTGGTCGGCAATGGCGCGCGTAATGGCCTGACGAATCCACCACGTGGCGTACGTGGAGAACTTGAAGCCCTTCTGGTAGTCGAACTTCTCGACGGCGCGAATCAGACCGAGGTTGCCCTCCTGGATCAGGTCAAGGAACAGCATGCCGCGGCCGACATAGCGCTTGGCAATGGAGACAACCAGACGCAGGTTTGCGCTGATGAGTGCCTGCTTGGCTTCGAGGCCGACGTTCTCAATGCGCGTAAGACGACGCATCTCGGCACGCGTGAGCTCGAGCTCACCGGCATCGGCAGCCTCGAGCTTCTCGGTGGCCTCAAGACCGGCCTCGATCTTCATAGCCAGATCGACCTCTTCGGAAGCGGTCAGCAGGTCGACCTTGCCGATCTCCTTGAGGTACATACGAACCGGATCGCCGGTCAGCATCACCGTGGAGGCATCGATGCCACGCACGCGCGAGCGTGAACGGGACGTGCGCACGGTGCGCTTCTTCTTGCTCTTGGAAGAACCCATCTCGGCGTCGGCCTGACGGGCCATCTTGAGCTCATGATCGTCGAGCGAGCCGGAATCGTGCTCGTCGTCGTCATCGAAATCGGCGGTATCGGTATCGTTATCGTCATCGTCGACGTCCATGGGGGCGTCGTCGTTACCGCTCGCGGAGATAATCTGGATGCCGCTGTTGCGCAGCGCGGAATACACCGCGGTGAGCTGCTCGTCAGAAACATCGATATCCTTCAGGGCGACCTGAATCTCGTCCTCGGTTACCGAAGTCCTGTTTGAGCCGTTGCCCATGAGCTTTGCAACGTAGGATTCCAGCCCAGTACCCGTGCTCTCAGTCTTTTTTGGCACAGATTCTCCCTTCATAGTCCACAGGACTCAATACTTTAGCACACACATAGACGTCTATACCCAAAAAGAGGACTGGATATAGGCGAGAATACGCTGGTTGACCACAACATCTAGGCCTGTTCGGTGCCTGCGGCCTCCAGACCAATCAATCGGAACGGGTCCGCCACGCCGCCGATCGACTTTTGCAGTTCGCGTTGACGCTGCGAATCCTGCGCGGCCTGCACGGTCAGCGCACGACGGGCCTCATCATCGAGCGAACGGTCCTGGCGCAGCTTGGCCTGTGCGGCACGCATGCGGCGCTTGATGGTGTAGAGCTCGAGCGTATCGAGCATAAACACGATGTTCGTCTCGGTGGGGTGCTTGCTCGTCGCCGAGATGCGCCCGGCACTCACAAGCGTTGCCGCCTCGGGACACACCGAGCGCGCTGCATCCATGCAGGCCGCAGGATCGGTTCCCGGCGGCGTTGCCAGAACGGCCCATGCGATGGACTCGTGACGAGGGTCAACCCACTCGATAGAGCAGATGCGGTCGGCATACGTGCGGAACAGGTCGGGGTAGCTCGTAAGCATCGTCAACAGCTCGCGCTCCCCTGCCAAGGACTTGCGCTCAAGATCAGTAAGAACCATCGGCGCCGCCGCAGCCGGTGCGCCCGAACCGTCAGCCACAGGCACAGCACCCATACCATCAGGCACATCGATTGGCGGCAGATCGTCGACGGCCTCCACGGGCGCGGCACCATAAGCATCGAGCGGGACATAGTCGTACGGCTCTTCCTCGACCGGCGCCGCTACTGCCGGCGTCGCGCCCGATGCCCAAGCACCGCGAGATGCCCCCTGCGAACCAGACGTCCGACCGCCCGCGCTACCAGAGCGCTCGGCTTGCGCCCGCTGGCGCTCATAGTTCTGCTCACGACGTCGTTCCGCATCTTCGCGCTTGGCGACATCGCGAAACACGCGACCCGAACTCGCACGCACTGTCTCCAGATCCAAACCAAGCAGATCGGCAATCTGGATAAAGTACGTATCGATCATATAGCTGTCGCGCAGCGGATAGATGAGCGTCAGCGCATCCTCGAGTGCCTTGGCACGACCGCCCGGCGTGGTGATGTCACTCGACTCCTGCAGCGAACGGTACACGAAGTCCATGAGCGGTTCGGCAGCGTCAATGCGTTTCTGCAGCTCCTCTCCGCCGTGCGCCGTGATGAACTCCATGGGATCGTTGCCGTCGGGCAGCACCACGCAGCGAAGGTCCATCGAATCCTGCTCGATAAACTGAATCGCGCGACGGGCGGCCTTCTGGCCCGCGGCGTCTCCGTCAAACATATACACGATGCGCTTGGCAAAGCGGGTGAGCGTCTTGACGTGATGCTCCGTGAGCGCGGTGCCCAGCGTGGCGACAACGTTTTTGATCCCCGCCTCCCAGCAGGCGATGCAATCGGTATAGCCCTCCACCACGATGGCCGTATCCTGCGCGACGATAAACTCCTTGGCCCAGTTAAAGCCATAGAGGTTTCGCTTTTTGTGGAACACGCTCGTCTCGGCGGTGTTGAGGTACTTGGGTTGGCCGTCACCCATGATGCGCCCGCCAAAGGCAATGTTGTGACCCTGCTCGTCAAAGATGGGAAACATCACGCGGTCGTAGAAGCGATCGGCAAGCTGCCCGCGCCCGCGGCTAACGGCAACGTTGGCGTCGATCATCTCCTGCGGGGTAAAACCCGCCTGGGACAGGTGCGACACCAGCGCGTTGCGGCCCGGTGCAAAGCCCAGGCAGTAGCGGCGGCAGACGTCGCCACCCATACCACGGCTGGCAAAGTACTCGCGTGGACGGCCGTCCTTACCGCGCATAAGCATGGTGTGGTAGAACTGGGCGGTCTCGGCACACAGATCGTAGATGCGGGCACGCTTGGTACCGCGCTCGCGGCGATCTCCGGTGTCATGCAGCTCAATACCCGCGCGATCGGCCAAATATCGGATTGACTCGGGAAAGCTCAAGTTCTCGCGCTTCATGATATAGGTGAAGACGTCGCCACCCTCGCCGCAGCCAAAGCAATGCCACACCTGTGTGGCGGGGATAATGTGGAAGGACGGCGTCTTTTCGCCATGAAAGGGGCAGCAACCCCAAAACTCATGGCCGCGGGGCTTGAGCTCAACCGTTTCCTGCACGATGGCAACTAGGTCGGACGCAGCGCGTACCTGGTCTTTTTCCTCATCGCTAATCACGGATGCCCACCCCCTGCTCACCCAAGTTGTGACGAATGTCCTCGATATTACCTTCGACGGTCGCAATCAACTCATCCAGCGAATCGAACACACGCGAGGGACGCAGCCAGCGCGTAAACGCCAGCGAAACGGAAGCGCCGTACAGGTCGCCCGTATAACCAATTAAGTTAGCCTCGAGATGCGATGAAGCGGCATCGTCGGCATACGTCGGCGGCAGGCCGACGTTAACGGCAGCAGGCCATACGGTGTCATCGACGAGCACCAGGCCCTCATACACGCCATCGGCAGGCACCTGAATTCCGTCGGGAACCTGCAGGTTTGCCGTGGGAAAGCCCATGCCAGAGCCCTCGTGACGGCCGCGAATAACACCGCCGCGCAGCATATACGGGCGGCCGAGCAACTCAGCAGCCAGCTCCACATGGCCCTGTCCCAGCTCATGACGGATGCGGGTGGCGCAAATGGCCTCACCGCCCTCGCAAAGCAGATCGTGACCATACACGTCAACGCCGTGCTCGGAACCCCAGACGCGCATCTCGGCAACACCAGAAGCACCGCCACGACCCAGCCTAAAATCGCTGCCAACGCGAATCGAACGAATGTCGACCACGCGTGACAACAGTGTGAGAAAACCGACATGGTCGAGTAACGCAACCTCAGGCGTAAAGGGAACGGCCACCACCGCATCGACCCCGGTCTGAGCCAAGGCATGTAGACGGTCGGCCGTCGTCATCAATTTTTGAGCGGGCGAAGGGCTCACCACAACGTCCGGGTCGGGATCGAAAGAGACCACGACCGCCTTGCAGCCATGGGCACGGGCATCACGGACAAGCGCTTCGATGAGTTCCTGGTGTCCACGGTGCACACCATCGAACACGCCGATGGCAATCGATGCGGCACCCAAGTGCTCGCACTCATCAAACGCATCGGCAGTAACGATGCGAGCCTCGTCCGACTCGCCCGCGAAAAAGATACGCGCGAGCTCGCGAGCGGACAACATCATCGAACACCGCCGATTGCCTGCGGAAACACGTGCTCCATGACAAAGCGGCCACTCTCAATGCGAGCGAGCGCCTTAAGTCCCCCATCGAGCACCAATGCAAACGGCGCCTTCGAAACATCGAAGCGCGCAAGCGCACGCTCAACGGGAATGCGACGGCCGCAGAGCAGGTCGTCGGCAAGATTGCCCGGCAAGTCAACACGCGTGGCGCCCAAGGCCGCAATGGGATCCAGGGCAAGGCCAGCCGCAGACTCGGGAGAAAGTTCCTCGACCGCATGACAAGCGCCAATGGAAACAACACCGGAGGCCGTGCGGCGCAGCGCGGAAATGTGCGCGGCGCTCTCGCAGGCGCGGCCCAAGTCGCGAGCGAGCGCACGGATATAGGTGCCCTTGCTCACCGAGAACGCCACGGTCCACACACACGTATCAACTTCGCCGCCCACGGCGATCAGGTCGGCGGCATAGACCTCGACGGGGCGCGGAGGTAGGTCCACCGCATTGCCCTCGCGAGCAGACTTGTAGGCGCGAACGCCATTGACCGAAATAGCCGAAAACGCCGGCGGCACCTGCATCTGCGGACCCAGCATGGCGGCCAAGCGCTCACGGGCATAGGCAGGATCGCGGAGCTCGTTGGCAACAGCCACCGTGCGGACCGCCTCGCCCTCCGCATCATCGGTATTGGTCTCGGCGCCAAACGAGATGTCGGCGACGTAGCTTTTGGTATCGAGCGTGAGCATGCCCAGCAGACGGGTGGCCTGGCCCACACCCACCACCATGACACCCGATGCCATGGGGTCGAGCGTGCCTGCATGGCCGACGCGCCGCTCATGGAGGGCGCGCCGGCATTGCGAAACCACATCGTGGGACGTGCAGCCCACCGGCTTATCGACGGCGAGCAGCATATTCAGTTGAGAAGGCGTACGACGAGCCATGTACCATCCAAAAAGTTAAAGCTCGACGGTCACCGAAGTGGGATCCTCCCCTACCAGTTCGGCCAGCATGGGAAGTGCCACGGTGAGCGTCTCGAGAATCGTTCCGTTGTTGGAGAAACCGGCGGCAGCGGGATGTCCGCCTCCGCCAAAGGCAGCAGCGATCTCGGACACGTTGAGGTCACCCTTGGAGCGCAGGTTGCCGCGCACCTTGGTATCGCCCTCAATGCCCTTCAGGAACAGGCAGACCTCGACGCCCATCACCGAGCGCACCACGTCAACCAAACCGTCGCACTCATCCGAGGTGACACCGCACGCCTCAAGGTCACTCTGGTACGCGTAGCTATACGCGACGCGCCCGTGGGCCACCGTCTTAATGCGGCCCATAACGATGGACTTGAGGTGCAAAAACTCAACGCGCATACTCTGGTAGACCTCGAGTGCCACACGCGCCGGATCGGCACCGTGGGCAACCAGACGCGAGGCTGCATGGAACGCGGCGGCATCGGCGTTTTGGTACTGAAAACGGCCGGTATCGGTAACCAAGCCACACAGCAGGCAGGTCGCAACGCCATCACGTGCGACAATGCCGCAATTGTCCAAGAAGCGGTCGATGATCATGGCGCAGGCTGCAGCTTCGACGCGCCTCAGGCTGAGCTCGGCAAACTCCTCGCGCGCCGGATGGTGATCGAAGCACACCACATGCTTGGAGCGACGAAGCACCTCGGCGGAATTATTGAGACGCTCGACGACCGGTACGTCCACCGAGATGAACAGGTCCGGATTGCCGGTATACGCAGATGCCGGTACCAGGCGATCGGAGCCTTCCATAAAGCGGTAGATGCGCGGAACCGGGTCATCATCTGCCAGCAGCAGGGCAATGTCCTTGTTGGGGAAAAACTTCATGAGCGAGAGGCCCAGACCCAGCACGGAGCCCAGGGCGTCGCCATCAGGAGAAGTGTGTCCCGAAATCGCAATGGAGGACGCACCCTCGATGAGCTCGAGGATGCGTCGCTGAATATCTGCAGACTCGCACGAGGCGAGGTCGGCGGAATTAGTCATCTAAAGCTGCCTCCTGGGCGGCATCCGCTATCGGATAGCCGTCCTCGTCCTTTTCGATCGCAAGCGTGGCGGGAACGTTTTCCAGCGCACGCGTGATGCGCTCGGCCTCATCGGTCGAGCGATCGATGCGAAAATCGAGCTCGGGCGTGACACGCCAATCGAGCGAGCGAGCCAACAGGCTGCGAATACGGCCCTTGGCGCTTGCGAGCGCCTCCATGACCTCGTCGTAGCGGCTCGCATCGCACGACACGTACACACGCGCGAACGAACGGTCCACCGCGACCTCGACCGCGGTCAAAGTAACCAGGTCGAGACGCGGATCGGAAACCTCAAAGAGCAGGATATAACCGAGCTTCTCGCGAAGCTGCTCGCCCAGACGGCGGGTTGCCTGCGTTTGCTTCATAGCGCTACCCCCTACTCGGTACGGGCAACCTGGTCGATGCGGTAACCCTCGATCTGGTCGCCGGGCTTGATGTCCTGGAAGTTCTCCAGGCCAATGCCGCCCTCGGAACCGCTCTTGAGGCTCTTGGCCTCGTCCTTGTAGTGGCGCATCGAGGCGATCTTGCCGTTAAAGACCACGATGCCGTCGCGCACCAGACGCACGGAATCGGTCGCGGCGATCTCGCCCTCTTCGACGCGGACACCGGCGGCGATACCGACTTTGGGCACCTTGAAGGTGTCCAGGACGGTCGCGGTACCCGTGGAGACCTCGACCTCGGTGGGCTTAAGCATGCCGATACGGGCAGCGTCGAGTTCCTCGAGGCACTTGTAGATGACGTCGTAGCAACGGATCTCGACGCCCTCACGCTCGGCGGCGGAGCGGGCCTTACCGTCGGGACGGACGCCAAAGCCGATGATGATGGCGTTGGAGGCGTCGGCCAGGACGACGTCGGTCTCGTTGATGGCGCCAACGGCGGAGTGGATCGTGTTGATGCGGACCTCGGACTGATCCATCTTGTCGAGCGAATCCTGAAGGGCCTCGATGGAACCCTGGACGTCGGCCTTGATGATCAGGTTGAGCTCCTTGACCTCGGCGTCGGCAATGGTCTCGAAGAGGTTCTCGAGCGTGACGTGCTTGACGCGGCTCTGCTCCTCGATACGGGCCTTGAGCGAACGCTCGTCGGCAAGGGCACGAGCCTCGCGCTCGTCCTCGAACACGCGGAACTCGTCACCGGCGTTGGGCACGGACTGCAGGCCCAGGATCTCGACGGCGTCGGAGGGACCGGCCTCGGTGACGGCGCGGCCCTTGGGGTCGAGCATGGCGCGGACGCGGCCGTAGGTGAGGCCGGCGACCAGCGTATCGCCCACGTGCAGGGTACCGCGGGTCACGAGCACGGTAGCGACCGAGCCGCGGCCCTTGTCGAGCTTGGCCTCGAGGACGTTGCCGGAGGCAAAGGTGTCCGGGTTGGCCTTGAGCTCGAGCACATCTGCCTGGAGCAGCACGGTCTCCAGAAGGTCGTCGATACCGATCTTTTGCTTCGCCGAGATGTTGACGAACATGTTCTGTCCGCCCCACTCCTCGGGGATGACACCGTACTCGGTGAGCTCCTGGCGCACACGGTCGGGGTTGGCGCCGGGCTTATCGATCTTGTTGACGGCAACTACGATGGGTACACCGGCGGCCTTGGCGTGGTTGATCGACTCGACCGTCTGGGGCATGACGCCGTCGTCGGCGGCGACGATCAGAATGACGATGTCGGTCACCTTGGCGCCACGGGCACGCATGGCCGTAAACGTGGCGTGACCCGGGGTATCGATAAAGGTGATCTTGCGGTCGTTGATCATGACCTGCGAAGCACCGATGGCCTGCGTGATGCCGCCCGCCTCGCCGGCAGCGACGCCGGTGTGACGGATAGCGTCGAGCAGCGACGTCTTGCCGTGGTCGACGTGGCCCATGACGGTGACGACCGGGGCGCGCGGCTTAAGGTCGGCAGGATCGTCGTAGAACGAGAAGGTGTTCTCCTCCTCGGGGGTGATAATCTTGATCTGACGGCCCAAGTCGTCGGCAACGAGCTCGACGAGGTCGTCGGACATGGACTGCGTCATGGTGAGCGGCGTGCCCAGCAGGAACAGGCGCTTGATGATGTCGTTGGCCGGAACGTCGAGAGCCTCGGCGAGCTCCTGGACGGTAACGCCCTGGGAGACCTTGATGGCGTCGAGCTCCTCGGGGTTCACGCCCTGGGCCAGCGCCTCCTCTATCTTGCGCTCCTCCTGAGCCTTGGCAGCCTCGCGCTCGCGCTTCTCCTTGCGCTTCTTGCGGCGACCGGTGGACTCACGAGAGGCCTCCTCGACGGCAGCACGAGCCTCCTCGAGCACCTTCTCGCGGCTGTACTCCTCGGCCTCGCGAGCCATGCGGCTGTAGTGGTCCTCTTCGTTGTTGTGACCGCCCTTGCGCTTCTTGCCCTTGCCCTGCTTATCGGGATTGGGGAAGTCCATGCCAGCAGCGACGTTGTTGCTGGCGTTGGTGCGATGGCTGTGCGGACGACTCTCGGAGGCGTTGCGCTCGGAGTTGTTGTCGGAGGCGTTACGATCGTTACGACGGCCACCGCGGCGGTCATTGTTGCCGCCACGACGGTTACCGCGCTCGGCGGCGCGCTCGGCCTTGGCCTTGTCCTCGGCGTCCTTCTTCTCCTTGAGCACGGTCTCCTGTGCGGCGATCTGGTCGAGCAGCGAACGGAAGCGCGAACCGGAGTCGGAAGCGGGAACGGCGCGGCGCTGGGCCTCGCGGGCAGCCTCCTCCTTCTCGCGAGCAAGGCGCTCCTGCTCGGCCTTCTTCTTGGCCTCGGCCTCCGCGCGGGCAGCCTCCTCGGCAGCCTGGGCTGCGGCAAACTGGCGGCGCTCCTCCTCGCGTGCCTTCTCGGCGGCGATGCGCTCGCGCTCGGCCTCGGCGGCGCGGGCGGCCTCCTCGGCGGCAGCTGCCTGCTCCTCGGCCTGCTTGGCGGCCTCGACTTCCTGAGCGCGGGCCTCGATCACCGAGGCGAGCTGCTTGCGGACCATGGCGACATAGGCATCCTCCAAGGTGGAGGAAGCGGACTTAGCGGGAATCTTCATATCGGCGAGATGACCCATCAGTTCCTTGGAGGTCATGCCGAACTCTTTGGCCAGGGTGGACACACGGACTTTTGCCATATGACTTCACCTACCCTTTCTGGCACCTTGGGTGCCTAGAGACTGAACGAGCGTGGGAGATGCGCCGGGACCTGCCCGGCGCGACCGCGCGCTAGATCAGGTCCTCCGCATCATCGAAGGCGTCGGTGTCGTGGACACCGCAGAAACGGGAGCCGGAACGGGCCTGGTTGCGGCACTGGATGCCGTCCTCGGACACGTACTCGCAGCGGCGGACGTCCTCGTCCTCCTCGTCACCGATCAGGTCGGCGGCGGGCTCCTCGTGAACGGGAACGTTCTTGAGGATGTCGGCGGCAAGCGTCTCGGACTTGATGTCGATGTGCCAGCCGGTCAGGCGCGCGGCGAGGCGGGCGTTCTGGCCCTCCTTGCCGATGGCGAGGGACAGCTGGTCGTCGGGGACGATGACGCCGGCGTAGGCCTTCTCCTCGTCAATGAGGACGCGGGTGACCTTAGCGGGCGACAGGGCGTTGGCGACGTAGACGGCAGGATCGGCATCCCACAGGATGACGTCGACGCGCTCGCCACGGAGCTCGCCCACGACAGCGCGAACACGGCTGCCCTTGGGGCCGACGCAGGCGCCCACGGGATCCAGGCGGTCGTCGAGCGAGTGGACGGCAACCTTGGAACGCTGGCCGGGCTCGCGGGCGATTGACTTGATCTGGACGGTGCCCTCATAGATCTCGGGCACCTCCTGCTCAAACAGACGACGCATGAGCTCGGGGTGGGTACGGGAGATGACAATCGGCGGACGGCTGTGCTCGCCACGAACCGGCTGCAGGTTGGAGTTGGGGTCGCGAACGTCGATGATCACGGCCTTGATATGCTGGTTGTGCAGGTAGCGCTCGCCCATCGGACGCTCGTTGCGCTCGTTCTCGTAACGGCGCTGATCGAAGTGCGGCAGCTCGGCCTCGACGCCTTCGCGAATCTTGACGATCGTGAAGTCGGGCGTGGACTGCAGCACGGTACCGCTGATGAGGTCACCGATGCGGCCGGAGAACTCCTCGTAGATCTGCTCGCGGGCGGAGTTACGCACGATGGCGTTGATCTCGGCCTTGGCGTGCTGGGCAGCGATGCGGCTCGTGTTCTTGGGGGTGACGTCGATCTCCTCGAACTCGGTGAAGTTGCCCTCCTCGTCCATGGAATCGTCGATCGGCTCCAGGCGGTAGACGTAGATCTTGCCGGTGGTGCGGTCGATGGTCACCTTAGCGCCCCACTCAAGATGCAGGATCTCGGCATAGCTCTTGGCGAGCGACTGCTCCAGGCGGTCGATCAGGTAGAGCTGGTCGATGTGCTTCTCCTGGCAAAGCTCCATCAGGGCGGACATCATGTCGGATGCTGCCATCTTACTTTCCTTCCTTCGCGGGCTTGAAGTCGTAGGTGGGCTTCAACTTGCACTTTTTAACATCAGAGAAATCGAGGGTGACGGACTCGCCGTCCTCGAGCTCGAGGGTCACGTCGGTCTCGGTCGCAGCGGCAATCTTACCGGCGTACTTGCGACGGCCCTCGGTAGCGGTGGAGGTGAGCTCACAGTTCTCGCCAACAAAGCGGGCAAAGTCGCACGGGCGGCGCAGCGGGCGCGCCATGCCCGGGCTCGACACCTCAAGCGTATAGCTCGAAGAGATAGGGTCGAGCTCCTCAATCACATCGCCGACCCACTTGGTGTTGGCCGTGACGTCGTTGAGAGACAGGCTCTGACCCTCGGCACCCTCGATACGCACGCGCACGCAGGGGGCCTTGGTGGCGCCCACGAGCTCGACGTCGACGATGTCGACATCGTGCTGGGGAGCGACGGCCTCGAGCGCGTCGATGATCGCCTGCTCGGTCTTGGTCTTGACCATTGCGGCACCTCCATCCATACAAAAAAGAAGCGGGGCCGAAACCCCACTTCTTTCAATTACAACTTCATTTGCAAGCAAACTATACCAATAGCTGCGGAAACGCGCAAGCACAGTACGAATCTGCAGGTCAGCGTGCGCACAGCTTCTCCACAAGAATAGGACAATTGACCGCAGACATCAGGGCAGGTACATGAAAAACGAGGGACGACCCAAGCGGATCGCCCCTCGTTTATTGCATATCAGCTATGCGCACAGCGCTTACTTGACCACCAGGTTGACTAGCTTGCCGGGCACGCAGATGGCCTTGACGACCGTCTTGCCCTCAAGCCACTTGGCAACGGCTTCCTCGGCGGCAGCCTGCATCTCCTCGTTGGAGGCATCGCGGGCCACGTCGATGCGGCCACGGACCTTACCGAGCACCTGGACGACAATCTGCACCGTGTCCTCGATGGACTCGGCCAGGTCGAACTCGGGCCAGGCGGCGGTATAGGCATTGCCCTCGCAGCCGAGTGCCTCGTGCCACAGCTCGTCGGCCCAGAACGGGCAGATGGGCGCAAGGACGCTCACGATGTCCTTGGCCACGCCGTAGCACAGGGCCTTGTCGCGCTCAGCGCCCTCGGTGGCGTTGAGGTAGGCGCTCGCCGCGTTGACGAGCTCCATGACGGCCGAGATCGCGGTATTGAACTGGCCGCGATCGAAGTCCTCGGTGCACTTGGCAATGGTGCGGTGACGCTCGCGGTAGAGCTTCATCGCGGTCTCGTCGAGTACGGACTTGTCGAAGGCCACGTTGGCGTCACCCGACTGGACAAGCTGCCACACGATACGCCAGGCGCGCTTGATAAAGCGATTGGCGCCCTCGACGGCCTTGGGATCCCAGTCGAAGTCCTTCTCGGGCGGGGCGATAAACAGGATCGCCAGACGCATGGTGTCGGCGCCGTAGGGCTCGATAACCGAGCTCGGGGGCACGACGTTGCCCTTGGACTTGGACATGGTGTCGCCGTTCTCGTCCTTGACCATGCCCTGGCACAGCAGGTTGGTGAAGGGCTCGTCCACGCTCAGCAGGCCCAGGTCGCGCAGCGCCTTGGTAAAGAAGCGGCTGTAGAGCAGGTGCAGAATGGCGTGCTCGATGCCACCGATGTAGTTATCGACGGGCATCCAACGGTCGGCAGCCTCGCGGGAGAAGGGCAACTCGGTGTTGTGCGGGTCGGTATAGCGCAGGTAATACCAGCTGGAGCAGGTGAAGGTGTCCATGGTATCGGTCTCGCGCTTGGCCGGGCGGCCGCAGACCGGGCAGGTGGTCTCGTAGAACTCCTTGCACTCGGCGAGGGTCTCGCCGGCGCCAAGGTCCAGATTCTCGGGCAGCGTCACCGGCAGCTGATCCTCGGGCACGGGCACGATGCCGCAGTGCTCGCAGTGGATGGCCGGGATGGGGTTGCCCCAATAGCGCTGGCGGGAAATAAGCCAGTCGCGCAGGCGGAACTCAACCTTACGACGACCGCAGCCCATGGCCTCAAGGTCGGCCACGATCGCAGCCTCGCCCTCGGAGTGCTTGCCGCCGCGCATGCCGGTGTACTTGCCGGACTGGACGAGCGTGCCCTCGGCAGCGTGGGCACAATCCCAGTCGACGGTCTCGGCATGGAAGGTATCGATGGTCTCACCGTTGGCCTCGACGGCAGCGCGGTCATCGTCGTCAAGGATGATCGGCACGATCGGCAGGTCGTACTTGCGGGCGAATTCAAAGTCGCGCTGGTCACCGCAGGGAACGGCCATGACGGCACCGGTGCCGTAGTCAGCAACGACGTAGTCGGCAACCCACACAGGGACCTTCTCGCCGTTGACGGGGTTTACCACATAGCGGCCCGTGAAGGCACCGTGCTTCTCGAGGGTGCCCTGGGCACGCTCGACGGCAGAGATATGCTTGGAGTCCTCGACGATCTTGGTGACGGCCTCCTCGTACTCCGTGCCCTCGACGAGCTCATGCAGGCCGGCGTACTCGGGAGCCAGGACAAAGAAGGAGACGCCAAAAAGGGTGTCGGCACGCGTGGTGAAGACGGTGATCTTGCCCTCATCGCCCTCGATGGGCTCACCATCCTGGTCGCACAGGGTAAAGTCGACCTCGGCGCCCTCGGAGCGACCGATCCAGTTGGCCTGCATCTGCTTGACGCGCTCGGGCCAGCCGGGGAGCTTCTCCAGATCGTCGAGCAGCTCCTGGGAGTACTCGGTGATCTTGAAGTACCATTGCTCAAGGTCGCGCTTCTCGGGCTCGGTGCCGCAGCGCCAGCACTTACCCTCGGTGACCTGCTCGTTGGCCAGAACGGTCTTGCAGGTGGGGCACCAGTTGACCGGGTTCTTCTTACGGTAGACCAGGCCCTTTTCCCACAACTTCTCAAAGATCCACTGACCCCAGCGGTAGTAGTCGGGGCTGCAGGTCTTGACCATGCGATCCAGATCGTAGGAGAAACCCATGCGCTTCATCGTGGCGAGTGCCTGGTCCATGTTCTTATACGTCCAGGCGGCAGCCTGCGTATTGTGCTTGATGGCGGCGTTCTCGGCGGGCAGGCCAAAGGCGTCAAAGCCGATGGGATGCAGCACGTCGTAGCCGCGCATGCGGGCCTGACGGGCCATGGCATCGCCGATAGTATAGTTGCGCGCGTGGCCCATGTGCAGGTCGCCCGACGGATACGGGAACATCTCGAGCACGTACTTCTTGGGCTTGCTGTCGTCGGTGTCGACGGCAAAGAGGTTGGAGTCCTCCCAGACCTTCATCCACTTGGACTCAATGGCCTGCGCGTCGTAGGCAGGGATCTCATCCTTATGATCTGTGCAATCGCACATATCAGCTCCTTTAATCTTAGCTGGGGTCGGTCGGCTTAGCTTTATTCGCTACTGCGGACAGTCCTGCGCAAGACGAAGAGCACATTAAGTGCTCTTCTTTGCGTGCGGAACTTGTAGCGAACAAAGCTAAGCCGACCGACCCTAAGGTTAACTTGACTGATGATAGCAAATACGACAAGCGAGATGTCTGCGACTTGCAGGCATCTCGCTTTATCTAAATAACGTGGTTGATACTCAACCTTTATGTGCAACCCGTTCTAGAACGAACGGGTTTTCCAGGTGCCGCAGGTTGCCGTGAAAGAGGAGCGACGCGTACTTTGGTACGCGAGCGACGGTTTGAACGGCAAGGTGCGGTGCCTGGGAAAGCCGCTTATCGATAAGATACGGACTGCTGGGAGTCCTTAACCACAACGTCGTGGGCGCCGCCTTCGACGATGGAGGTGGAGCTGACCAGCGTTAGGCGTGCCTTTTCCTGGAGTTCGGGGATCGAGAGGGCACCGCAGTTGCACATCGTGGACTTGACCTTGTAGAGCGTGCCGCCCACGCCGTCCTTGAGGGAGCCGGCGTACGGGACGTAGGAGTCAACGCCCTCGACGAAGCTGAGCTTCGCGGCGCCACCCAGGTCGTAGCGCTGCCAGTTGCGGGCACGTGCAGAGCCCTCGCCCCAGTACTCCTTCATGTACTGACCGTTCACATTGACGCGCTCGGTCGGGCTCTCGTCAAAGCGAGCGAAGTAGCGACCCAGCATCATAAAGTCGGCACCCATGGCAAGGGCGAGCGTCATGTGGTAGTCGTAGACGATGCCGCCGTCGGAGCACACGGGCACGTAGACGCCGGTCTCCTCGTAGTACTCGTCGCGAGCGCGGCAGACGTCGATCAGCGCGGTAGCCTGGCCACGGCCGATACCCTTGGTCTCACGGGTGATGCAGATGGAACCGCCACCGATACCGACCTTGATGAAGTCGGCACCGCAGTCGGCCAGGAAGCGGAAGCCCTCGGCGTCGACGACGTTACCGGCACCGACCTTGACGTCCTCGCCGTAGTTGGCGCGGATCCACTCGATGGTGCGCTTCTGCCACTCGCTGAAGCCCTCGGAAGAGTCGATGCACAGGACATCGGCACCAGCCTCGATGAGCAGCGGCACGCGCTCGGCATAGTCGCGGGTGTTGATACCGGCGCCGACCATGTAGCGCTTGTCGTTATCGAGCAGCTCGTTGGGGTTGGTCTTGTGGCTGTCGTAGTCCTTGCGGAAGACGATGCCCATCAGGTGATCGTAGTCGTCGACGATGGGCAGGGCGTTGAGCTTATTGTCCCAGATGACGTCGTTGGCAACCTTGAGGCTGATGTTCTTGTCGCCTACGATGAGCTGCTCACGCGGGGTCATGAACTCGGAGACCTTCGTCTGGTGGTCATCGCGACTGGGGCGATAGTCACGGCTGGTGACGATGCCCAGGAGCTTACCCTTGGGAGTGCCGTCGTCGGTGACCGGCATGGTGGAGTGGCCGGTCTTCTCCTTGAGCTCAATGACCTGCTCCATGGTCATGTCGGGGGTCAGCGTGGAATCGGACTGAACGAAGCCGGCCTTGTGATCCTTGACGGCCTTGACCATAGCGGCCTCGGACTCGGCGCTCTGGGAACCGTAAATGAAGGACAGGCCACCCTCGGTAGCGAGCGCGACACCCATGTCGACGCCCGAGACGGACTGCATGATGGCGGAAACCATGGGGATGTTCAGGGTGATTGCCGGCTTCTCACCGCGCTTGAAGCGGGTTAGCGGCGTCTTAAGAGAGACGTTGTTGGGGATGCACTGCGAGGACGAGTAGCCAGGGACCAGCAGATACTCCGAAAACGTGTGGGACTCACCGGGAAAGAACGTAGCCATGTTTCTCCTTTTTCCATGCGACCGGTCGGCTGCAGGCCTCGTAGGACCCAGCCCAACCTTGGGCGCCCAATACTGGGGAAGTATCTTAACGCACTTTGACTGCTACAATGCATGATTTAAGAAGAGCACACGAGGGTTTGACGCAGGCTTTGCGTTTGCCCAGCAAACACTTTAGCGGGAAGACGTGGAGCACATGGAGTACAAGACGACGGCAAAGTTGGTCATTCAAGCGTGCGACAAAGATCTGCCGGGCGTGTTCGGCCACGGCTGTGTCTTGCTGCTGCAGGGCATCGCCCGCGAGCACTCGCTCAACCGCGCCGCCAAGAGCATGGGCATGGCGTACTCCAAGGCCTGGCGCATCGTGAACGAGGCCGAAGGACAGCTGGGCTGCAAGCTCATCGAGCGCGACGGAGCCCGCGGATCCACGCTCACCCTCGCCGGCGAGCGAGCCATAGCGGTCTACGAGGAGCTGCAGACCGACATCAACCAAGTAATTGCCACCAAAGCAAACGACCTCATCGCAAGTATTAAAAAGTAGCTAATTTACGAAGGGCGTTGTCTAAGGCGGACGCTACGACCAGGGGGTCGTCGGTGCCGGCGAAGAGGCGGACGGTGCTCCCCTGCTTGCCGCGTGGGGCCGAAAGGCGCGTCGTTGCGCCGCCGGCCGGCGATGTGCGGAACTCCCCCGGCAAAACATCGAAAAGATCATCTGCACTACGCTCGATAAGGTCGAATTCAACTGCCGGGCCAAAGCCATGCTCGAAGATTCCCGTGGCAACCGCATGATCGGGATGCGAGCTCAGTCCGGGATAGTGCACGTTGCGCACCATCTCGTTGGCGGCCAGATACTCGGCCAGCGCACGGGCGCGGTCGAAGTGTGCCTGCATGCGGGCATCGAGCGAGTCCAGCCCGCGCTTCAGCACACCGGCCTCGTCAGCAGGCATATCAAGCTTGGCCAAGCCACAGCCCTCAAGCAGGGCATGCACGCACTCAGCCGCGGCATCCACACGATGGCGCTTGAGCTGCGAGCGTGCCACCGATACGGCAACCAACTTGCGCGAAGCATCACCGGCGCATACACGATCGAGCGCCTCGAGCGACAGCACGGCACCCAGCCGCAGCGGATCGCAGCCAAAAGCCGACGCCACGGTGTTGTCAACAACCAGCAGCGCATGGGCCTCACGCGCCGCCCGACCCAGCGCACGCAGACCGGGCACACGCAGACCAAACCCGCCGATGGAGTTAACGAACCACCACAGGTGCGGACCCTCGGCATCAAACGAAGCATCCAAGCCCTCGGACGCGGCGGTAAACGCCTCGGCGGACGGCGAGCCCACCAGCGCGACATCGCAGCAATCAAAGCCGCTCGCAAACGCATCGACAAAGTCGTCCGCAAAGGCCACCAGGCGGTCGCAGGGACGCACAATCCCCAGCTGCGACAGCCCTGCCGGCACATGCGGGGCCGCAAGCAACTGCGCCTCACGCGCGCCGGTCCTCAAAGCCCAAGCCTCTTCTAGCTGCTGTACGCCCACACGGCACCATCCCTTCATAAGCAAAAACCCACGATGCGGGTGTTCCCCGCATCGTGGGCAACGGCTGCAGTATAGCGCCGATATGCGACGAATCGCCTAGATGATGAGCGTGTGATAGTTCACGCTCGCACCCGGAGCGTCAACGGTCACGCCATAGGCCTCGGGATAGATGCGCGTCGAAAATACGAGCGCGCCATCGTTCACAAACACCTCGACCGACGAGACATCGCCAACAATGCGCACGTTGCGCACCTCGTCGACGGGCTCCCAGCGCACGGTACGACCACAGCCGGCAGAAGCGCGACCCTCATCGGTAAATCGCATCTCAAAGCGCGAGGGCAGTTCGCCCTCAGCGGGCATAAACTCCAGCTTCAGCTCGCCATCAACCATCGCGGTAAACGCGCCATCGACACCGTTGGCAACAACGTCAAAGCAGGTATCGCCGTCAACCTCCAACGAGCCCTCCCCCACACGCACCGAGGCATAATGACGCTCGATCTCGCGCGCCGGCTGCTGCAGCACCACGCCGCCGGCACCGGCTGTGAGCTCACGCGGCACTGTCATGCAGTGCTGCCAGCCGCACGCCACGGTGGGCGCATTGTCATAGGTCGGTTCATCGGGCATGCCCATCCAGCCAATCAGAATGTGGCGACCATCCTCGGCCGTGAACTCCTGCGGAGCATAGAAGTCAAAACCGGCGTCCCACAGGCGGAACTCACCCAGCCCATAGGCATCGTCACCACCGGTAATGTCGCCCGTTACAGGCATGTAGCCCGCTGCATACACATTGCCGCGGTCCCAACGACCGCCCTCGAGCCCCTGGGGCGAGAAGGACAACCACTTCGCTGGTACACCGCCATCCGTCTCAAGCTCCAGATACCCCGGGCACTCCCACATAAAGCCAAAACGCTCGGGCGTAGACACACGGCTCTCGAGCTGCCAGCTAAACATGTCAGCCGAGCCGTATACCAAGATCTCGCCCACATCGCGCCCGGCACCTTCGCCGTGCATCGCACAAAAACGGCTCTCGACATGCGGCCCGTCCACACGACGACGCGCGCCCAGCACCATGTGGTAGCGCCCATCATCATCGCGCCATACCTTGGGATCGCGCACGTGGCAGGTCAGATCGTCGGGATAATCCTCGGACGCCAGCACCACGCGCTTTTGGCTGAACTCCCGACCGGCAAGGCCATCAACGCTCTCGACATACACGGTATCGGCTCGTCGACCGGTATTGACGTAGTCATACGTGCCGTCCGCATCGGAAAGCTTAACGTTGCCCGTGTACAGCACGCGAATGCGGCCATCCTCGGCAAGCGCGGAGCCCGAATACACACCGTGGCAATCGAACGGCTCGTCGGGCAGCAGCGGAGCGCCAACGTAGTCCCACGTCATAAGGTCGCGGCTCGTCGCATGACCCCAGGCCTTAACGCCGCCCTCGACATCAAACGGCGCATATTGAAAATAAGCGTGGAACACGCCGTCTGCTTGGCAAAGACCGTTGGGGTCGTTGAGCCAACCCGCCGGCGGCATAATATGGAAGTACTGGCCAAACGCGCCATGACCGCACTCAGAGGCGGCAGCGTCAACAGCGGCAACCAGCTTTGCAAGGTCGCGACCAAGTGCATTAGACATATCAATGTCCTAACGGATCGAAAGTAACAAGGCGCCAGAGGTCGGCACCAGATACGGGAAACGCCCGCGAGTACACAACCCGCGGGCACCCCTCAATCAAAAGCTCTTAGGCCTGCTCGGAAGCCTTGGGCTCGTCCTTGTACAAGACAAACGAGATAGCAAAGGACACGACCGCGGCAACCGCGAACATGATCGCGTACTGCACGGGTTGGGACAGGCACAGCAGGATACCGAAGATACCGGTAACGCCCGTGCCGGAGGCAGCCAGCGAAGTGAGCGCGCAGACCAGGGCACCGCAACCGCCGCCGATGCAGCCGGCGATGAAGGGCTTAAAGAAGCGCAGGTTCACACCAAAGATGGCAGGCTCGGTAATGCCCATGAAGGCGGACAGGGCCGAAGGAAGCGCCAGGCCCTTGATCTTGGCATCGCGGGTCTTAAAGGCAACGGCGAGCGCGGCACCACCCTGAGCGATGTTGGCAGCGCTGGCGATGGGCAGCCAGTAGGTCACGCCGTACTGGGCGAGCTGGCCCAGATCGATGGCGGTGTACATCTGGTGGATACCGGTAACGACCGTGGGGGCATAGAACAGGCCAACGATAAAGGAACCGATGCCGAAGGGCAGGGTCAGCAAGGTCTGGATCAGACCGAGGATGGCGTTCTCAGCCCAGACAAAGATGGGGCCGACGGCAACGAGCGTCACGAGCACGGTCACGAACACCGAGACGAGCGGAGTCACAAAGAGGTCGAACATTTCAGGAACGATCTTGTGCAGGCGCTTCTCGAGGAAGGCGAGAATGGCGCAGGCGATAACGATGGGGATCACATGGCCCTGATAGCCGACCCACTCAAAGCTGTACACGCCGGGGATGACGTTGACCATGGTCTGCACGCCCTCGGAGGCAACCGTATAGGCGCTCTGCAGCGAGGAGTTGATGAATGCGCCACCGACGACAGCACCCAGGTACGGGTTGGCGCCGAAGGCCTTAGCAGCGGAGTAACCAATCAGGATCTGCAGGAAGCCAAAGGACGTGCCCGAGACCAGATCGGCGATCTTGTAGATAAAGTTATTGGTATCGAGCGCGATAAAGCCGTTGGAGGCCATAAAGTTGAGGGCGCTCATAATGCCCAGCAGCAGACCCGAAGCCACGATGGCGGGGATGATGGGGACAAAGACGTCGCCGAGCACCTTAATGGCACGCATAAAGATGTTCTGCTGCTGTGCCGCGGTCTCCTTGACCTCGGCCTTGGTGGCAGCCTCGACGCCGCTGAGCGCGATGAACTCTTCGTAGACATTATTGACGGTGCCGGTGCCAAAAATAATCTGGAGCTGGCCCTGAGCCTCAAAGACGCCCTTGGCGCCGTCGACGTTCTCGATGGCCTCCTTGTTAACCTTGCTGTTGTCGGCAATCACCAGGCGCAGACGCGTGGCGCAGTGTGCGGCCGAAACAACGTTGTCGGCGCCACCGATGTTGTCGAGCACCTCTTGGGCTGATTTGCGGTAGTCCATGACTTCCCTTTCCTCCAACGGGCGCATTTGCACCCGGCCATCTTTGACACTTACACTGTAATCGTTTTCATATAGCGGTAAACGGTAGATTTTCAACGGCGAAAGGTAGTTTTGGACAAATTGCAGAGGTTTAGAGTCAGCACCAGGCATCCGGAAACTAGACATTCATCAGTTGATGACCGAGCTTGAGCGTACGCAAGCCGCCCTCCCCTTCCACGCCATCGAGCGTGTCGAGCAGCATGTTGGTGGCCTCGACGCCACTGGTCAGATAACCATAATGGACGGTGGGAATGCCGCCCGTCAGCGTACGCAAAAACGCGTTATCGCCAAAACCACTCACGCGATGGGCACCCTCGCCAAGACCAAGCGTCTCATCAAGAGCGCGCAGGGCGCCGGCGGCCATGGTATCGGTAGCGCAGGCAATAAACGAAACATCGGGCACGTCGGCCAACAGCTCGCGCGCCGCACGGTATCCCGAGTCGAGCGTAAAAGAGCCAAAACCAACCAGTTCAGGATCGAGCACAACCCCCGCAGCCAACAAGCCCGCCTCAAAGCCACGGCGGCGGTCGTAGCCCGCGGCGCGGTCATCTTCGGTAACACCGATATAGGCGATCTTGCCCTCCACGCGCTCTGCGAGCGCGTTACCAAGCTCATATGCCGCCTCGTAATCGTCATGGTAGACGCAGGCAGCACCCTCGACGTTTTGGCCAATCAGAACAATGGGCACGCGGCAAGACGCAATGGCCGCACGATGCTCATAGGTGATCATGGTTGCCACCAGCACGATGCCGTCGACCGGGTGGTTTTGGAATAAATCGAGATATTCGAGCTCGCGATCGGGGACGTTGTCGGTATTGGCAAGCAGCATCTGGTACCCGCGGCGACCAAGCACCTGGCCAATGCCTGCGGTAATGCGACTCACCGATTCGGAGTTGATCTTAGGAACGATGACGCCGATGAGCTTGGTGGAGCCGGTGCGCAAGGCGCGAGCTTGGTTGGACCGCACGTAGCCGGTCTGCTCGATCGCCTGTTTAATGCGCTCGGCCTTGTCAGCCGAGATATATCCACCGTTGAGATAGCGCGAAACCGCGGCGTTCGAAACGCCCGCCAGCTCGGCCACATCCTTCATCTTTACCACGAGTACCCCTGACAACGAATTCACCAGCACCATGATACCCGCGCAGGCGGCCCATAAACGATAGCGATTGCAGGGTGGCGGTATTTATCGGAGACAACGGTTGCAGGCGCGCCGGGCGGAACAGTAAAAGCCGCACCTTATCGCGCCGTCAAATACGCCGCCCACGCCCTTCGAGCAAACGCGCGAGTCGCGTAAAGACCCCGACCTTTTCGGCCACCACTATGGGCTGCTGGCTCAAGATGCGATACGGCAAATTAGCCGTAAAGGTATTGAGCCGCAGGAGCGCCACCATAAAGAACACCGCCGCACCCAGCAAAAAGCCAAAGCCGTAATACTGCTGCGGCGCGAGGAGCAAAGCAGCCGTCGCCGCGCCCGAGACGCCCGCGAGCAAGCCCGAGGCCAGCACCGCGCCCTTGTAGTCGGTAAAGTACAGCAAGATAAGCAGGATCGTGTTGCCCACGGCGTACAGCCCGTAGCCCACGCACAACGTGCGGAAATACCCGTGCATCAGGTTGTTAAAGCCCAGCGGCAAGGCAGAGAGCACCGTCATCTCGAGCGAAATGGCCGCCGCCGTCACAAACAGCTGCTTGAGCGCGCAAAAACGCAGTTCGTTGGAAAGCGTACCGAGCATCTTTTCCTCAGCAACCAGGATGTCGCCGACCACGCCGCCGTTATTAAACAGACTGTAGTACTCGCGATAGCGCGGATAGAAGTTGACCTCGACCGAGACCACAAAGTTGACGGTCGTCACCAAAATGGTCAAAAACGCGATAAGCGCCGGTACATCGTAAAAGGGCGCTCCGTAAAACAGACCTTTAACCTGCGCACCGATGGGCCCGGTCCAAATGATAACCAAATGCGCAAACAGCCCCAAATTGGTAAACAAACCCGTAAATGCCAGCGGCATAAACTGGTCGAGCCAATGCAAGAACAGCCAAGGGCTTCGATCGCTTTGCGGAAAATAGCCGTACAGCAGCATGACATCCCAAACGAGCATGACGCCGTAGCCCAGCGCAATGCTCGCAAGCAAGCTCTCGACGGGCGGCAGACCAAGCGCCAACGAACCAAGGGCACACAGGCATGCCACCACAATCGCAGCCATAAAGCTGCACAGGATACCGCGGTAGTCCTTGATGGCCGTGAGGTAGCTCATGGCGTTCCAGTTGATAATCATAATGTTGAACAGCCACAGGCATAGCAGCCCCTGGAGCAGCGTTGCGCCCGACACCAGCAAAAAGATGCTGTAGAGCATCGTGCCCGCAACGAGCATGATGGCGTTGGAACCCCAAAACGAGGGCAGAATCTCGTCCTCGCGCTCGGCAAACAGCATGTCGGCCAAAAAGCGTGTGACGGGCATCGAGAAAAAGCCCGTGAGCACGAGCGACGCCAGCAGCGCGTACGTCACCATGCATACCAGCAGATCTTGGTCGGTGCGGGCAACGCCCCAAAGGCCGCACAGCATCAGGACACCCATCTGCAACAGAATGCCCAGCAGCATAGGACCCGTGCACACAATGCCGGCGTAGCCATAGGCGCGCATAGAGGCAAACAAGCCGTTACGCTTAAACAGACGCTTGAGCTCAAATCCGATTCCGGCCATGGGCTACACCACCTCTCTGGGCAAGTCGAACGCGCGGGCCGTCTCGTCGTAGAGCGCGCGATAGTTGGCGAGCATCCGCTCATGCAGGTAATGCGTAGCCACGCGGCGCTGGCCGCGCTCCCCCATCTCCAGGCGGCGGGCGCGACTCGCGCACATGCGCTCCATGGCGTCGGCCAGCCCCTTGCGGTACATGGGAGGGGTCACAAAACCGGCGATGCCAAAGTCATCCCCCGGCGCGCCTTCCAGCAACTCGCGGCAGCAGCCGACCTCGGTCGTAACGCACGGACGGCGCGCGGCGAGCGACTCCAGCACACTCAGCGGCTGGCCCTCGGAGATGCTCGTCAAAATCGTAAAGTCGAGCTTTTGCATGTACTCAACCACGTCCACGCGACCGGTAAAGATCAGGTCGCGCACGCCGAGCGTCTCAACCAGGTCATAGCATTCGGTCGCATATTCCCCGTCGTCCACGCCGCCCATAATGTGCAGGCGCACCTTTGGCAGGCGCTCGTGCAGCTCAAAGAAGGCGTAGATCATGGTTTTGACGTCTTTGATGGGCGCCAAGCGTACCACGGCGCCGATATCGACCCAGCCGTCATCGGGCTTGATCGGGATATCCTTAAAACGGTCGAATTGAATGCCGTTAGGGATGACCAGGCATTTGTCGGCATCGCAACCCATATCGATCTGCGTCTTTCGGGCGTTATGAAACAGGCTCGTCACGCGGAAGGCGCGGCGGTAAATCCCCTCGGACAGCAGGTAGAAAAAGCGAATCCAACGGTCCTTAAACGAGGGCACCACCCAGTCGGCACGAATGATCTCCTCCTCGCGCTCGCGGGTGTAGATGCCGTGCTCGGTCAGCAGTACCGGCGCGTTGTGAACGCTCGAACCCAAACAGGCAAGCAGGCCACCATAACCGGTCGAGATGGCGTGGTACACGTCGGCCACCGGCACCTCGCTGCCCAGTAGGTACAGCACGGGCAACAGCATGGAGCGCATGGTGTGGAAGGCGTCGGCAAAGGGGATATAGGGATATTCGGCCAGACACACGTCGCGGAAGATGTCCATAAACGTACGGCTCTGCAGAAACGAGAGCGGGTGCACGCGGCGGCGCTGGAAGATGTCGAACAGCACATCCCAATCCGGATTCGACAGCTCCACCAAGCGGCGCAGCGCCTCGCGCTCGCGATCGTCAAAGCTCACCTCACGCTGTTCGCCCGAAAGACGCAGGGCATCGTCCAAGAAAACCTCGTGCACCTCGACGACGTTACCGGGCAGCTCATAGACAAACTTGCCGCGGTCGACAGCGTGCGCGCCAATCACCCACAGCACAAACTCGTGCTCGGGCATGGCCTGGATATAGCCGTGCATCCAGGTGGACACGCCGCCGTGTACATAGGGGTAGCAACCCTCGAGCACCAAGCAGATTCTCATCGGTCGCCACCCTCCTTGCGCTCGATCGTCACCGTGCTGTCATTAGCCTTGACCAGGTACAGATTGCCCGTCAGGCGCGTTATCTCGCCGCCGGCCACCGTACCGGGCTCGCCGTCGTTAGCGCGGAACATAAACCACGCCTCGTCATGGAAGTTACCCAGGCTGAGCGTCCAGGCGTCCTCGTTCGAATCCACGCTCACCGTCACGGCAGAGAAACGCTGGATTGCGCCCGAGCAATCCGATGCCGTCTGACGGCGCAGGTCGGGCGCGGCGTTGGTGAGCCAATCCAGATAGTCGACCAAGCCGCCCTTATAGACCTCCCAGCCTTCCTTGGCGCCGCGGTCGGGATCAAGCAGGTCATCGGGGTGCATAAAGTGCGTGCTCACGTAGTGCATGTTGAGCTCGGACACCGCGGCCAGGCGCATAAAGGTGTCGCCGACCATGCCGCCCGAAACAATGCGGGGCTGCTCCACCATGCCGTCGCTCGCCACGCCAAATTCCTGCACGCAGGGCAGGCCCGTGCCGTCCTCAAAGTAGGTGGCCGCGACGGTCTTAACGCGCGGTACATCCTGCCCGATAATCGTGCGCGCACGGGCCGAAAGGATATTCGACGGCGGCACGTATACCGAGCCGTGCGCATTGGGCAGCACCTCGTCCTGAAAATCGATAAGCTCGTTGAGCGACGCGACGAGCGTCTGCTTGTTTTTCCACGTCTTGTAGGCATACACGTCGCCGTAGTCGGTATCCGAAAGCGCGAGCGGCTGATGGTTGTAGCCGTGAAATCCCAGCTCGCCGCCCATCTGCAGCAGCATGCCACCAAAATAGCGGAACTGCGTCGCATCGGCCTGACGGGCAGGATTGGCCTGGTCGACCGTGTCCTCGTAGTTCTCGATCATCACGCCCGTATAGCGAATGTCATACTGTTCCGCAAGCTTTTGCACGTCAGGCCACCAGACCTTGGCGTAAAAGTCGGCGATGGAAAGCCCGTAATCGCGCTTAATGTAGGTGCCGTCGCCTAAGGGAACCGGGCTTGGAAAATCGTCCAGGTAGAACACCGAGCTGTTGATAACCGGATAGGCGGTAGCGCTGCCCATCAGGCTGATAGCCGATGCATAAAAGCCACGCACGACCTTGTCGTAGATACCGATATTGCAGACCACGGCCCGGCCGTTGCCACATGCGCTCGACCAGATCAGCGGCACGCCCGCATCTCCCGTCTTGGCCCACACATGCGCGGACGCTTGCAGCGACACCGGAAGCGCGGATTCAAAGGGATCGGAGAACTCGTAGCGCTCTCCCCCGCCAATCATAAAGTCCTCGTCGGGCACAATGCTCTCGCACATGACGCAGCCATCGCCAAACGATTCGATCCCCAGCTTGGGAGCAATCGCCTCCAAGGCATCCGAAGTATCCAGCGTCATGGCAAACATCAGCGAGCCGCCGGCACTTGCCCAACTCGTAAGGTCGGACAGATGCGTGCCGAGCGCATCGAGCGACGCCATAAGCACGATAACGCGCTCGAAGGCAGCTAGGTCCGGAATCGCAGCCGCGCCGTCGGTAGCAAGATCCACGTCGCGGTGGGCGATCTTCATATCGAGCAGAATTTGGTCGAACTGCTCCCTGGCGTCTGCAACGTCGTACTGACTCGAATCGGTGATGACCAGGCACGTGGGCTTGGAGCAGGAGATTGCCGCCGAGGCCTGCACCGCATCGTTGTCGGCAAGCATGCCAAGCTCGTGCTGCGTGGAGCTGTACTGCACGCCGGCGCGCTCAACGAGCAGTACCGCAGCCATGGCAATAAAAACCGCCCACACCACGAGCATTCCCGTCCAGCGAAAGTGGCCCGCATGGTTGCGGACGCGCTGTTTTAAACTCATCGGGCCTCCTCCCCGTTGCGCCAAAACGCCAGCTTTTCGCGATTCGCGGCACTTACATACACATGCTGCTTTTCGATCGCATCAATCACGTGCCGCACCGCCTGCCCGTCGCGGCGCATTACGGCAAGTCGCAAGGCAAGCATCCAAACTTCCTGATCGTCCGGCGCCTCGATTACCAGCTGGTCGACCAGGCTTTCGGCCTTGGCCACCTCATTGGCATCGGCCAGCGCAGCGGCATATCGAATCCGCAGCTCAAGGGTGTCCTCACGCTCGCAACGGCGCGCAAGCAGGCGCGCATACTGCTGACGTTGAATCTGAGCTACGCGGCCCTCGACCAAGCCAGAAGCCAAGTACTCGCACAGGTAGTCACAGTACGCATCCAGATGCTGAGGACTCGGGTCGGTTTTAAAGGCACGCTCGAGCTGCTGCAGTTTGAGGTCGGACTCCTTGGAGATCTGCGCCACGGCCGTGGCGGCGTAGTGCGCCACCTCGACATCGTCGTTGAGCTTGGCGGCCTGTAGCTGAGCCAGATATGCGTCCGGGTCTTCGGTAAGCATGGAGAGCATTAAACGGCGGCGCTCGCCCGGGTCGTTGACAATCAATGCCTCCTCGAGCGGCACCACGCCAGCATCGCCCTCGCGGCTCTGAACCAGCAGGCCACGATGGGCTTCGTCGTTTTTGCGCAGCGATTCCAGCGCGGCGCTGTTAGCCCCGCTGCCAAGCGTGGAGCCACGCAGCGTCAGCAACACCGCCAGCAGCGAACCCCACAGCGGCACGAGCACGACTACGACCAGCATATGTCTTTCTATCCGCAATAGACCCTGCTTACAGGCGATCCAAAGCAGCAAGCATACAAGCGCATGGATCAGCAGCAGCACCGCGGCAACGATCGACGAGGTCAAACGGCCTCCACCTCACCATCGCCAGCAGGGGCAATACGCTGCAAAAGCGCCACGACGCCCTCGCTATCCACCGGCTCGACCGCGATGTGCTGGGCACCCAGGCGCTTGTGGATGATGGGCAGATCGCTCATTCCGGCTTGGCGCATAAGTAGGTAAAGCATGTCGCCGTCGACCAAGCCCGCGGCATCGCTCTCGCGAATCGCCGACCCGATAGCGCCGACCAACTCGCCGACAGGCTCCAGACCCGGCACCACGCGCAGGAGCAAGAAACTCCCCATCTTGTTGTCTGCCAGCGCCTGCTCGGCGGCAAGCTCGCGGCCAAAGGCGCTCTCGTTAAGAACGCACGTACCGGCAATGCAGTGTTTGTCCTGCGCCACGTCCTCGTAATCGAAGGCGCGGCCCAATGCACTTTCCACCAAGCCGCACAGGATGCGGAACAGGTTTTGGTAGTAGAGCGTCATCTGGCTTTCGGCCACCTGGCGCACAAAAATCAACACGGCAGGCGCACCGTCGCGGTATATGACGTAACCAAACATCGGGAGCCCCGGCGTCAGCGACCGGTTGACCCACAGGCTCGAGCGCTCTCCGCCATCCAAGAAAGGCGCGAGCTCTACAAGCGAACACGAGCGAGCAATGTTGTCGGCAATTGCGGGACTCGCCGCCACCAAGCGCGCAAACGAGCCAGACGTAACGTGATAGATCGCAACCGAATCGTTCTTCAGGATATCGCCCAGCAGCTCACAGCACTTGCGGTAAATATCGCGAGGATTGAGCACGTCGAGCTCCTGCGTCACAGCAAAGATCTTGCCAAAGCTGTCGTGGCGTCCCACGATCTGGCGCTTGTAGGCCTGCTTGTCCTCAATGGCATCGTGGTAGAGCCGCGACAGGAACGCGTTGCGGTTTCGCAGCAGCTCACTTTCGGCGCGCTCGGCTTTCATCGCCTCGGCGTTACGCAGCTGCACGTAGCCGCACACGGCGCCCACCACAAAGTACGCAATAAACGGCAGCCAGTTGGACGGCTCGTAGAAGAGACTCTGAAAGGAATAGCCGTACTGGATAAAGAAGCTCGCCGCCAAACCCGCCGAAGCCAGCAGCGCCGCGACCAGACCAAAATCGAGCCCATAGAGTGTGCCGATCAGCACTACGTAGAGCAGGCGATAATCGAGCACATTGAGCTGCGTAGACTGGGAAAACACCAGCTCCAGACCCTCAAAGAGCACCCAAGCGAGCGCGGTCTCCAGGCATTTGATGAGCAGCTTGCGCGCCCGCATGCGATCGATGATGGCACGCAGCGGGTTGGCCTTCTTGGCGCGGGCATTGGCCCAGCGAGCCTGAATAGTCGAGAGATCGCGCAACAGGTCATAACGCTGGAGCCAGCCGTAGCGCACACGGACAGCATCGCCGGCGGGCAGCGCATAGCCAGCCGACTCACCATAGGCGACCGTAAGGCCAGGGAACAGACCCTTCAGCGCGTCGCCTAGATCGCCCGCCGTGTGGTTAAAACTGTCGGGCACATCGATGATCTCAAAGGTATCGTCCCAGCTGTCGAAGACGCGGCGCACCAGCACGGCAAGTTCCTCCGCGCAAAGCAGGGGCAACGGCGCGTCCGCTGCACCCTCCAGAGCGACCGAACCGCCCGAGCACGACTCAAAGAGCGGCACCAAAAACGGATCGACCAGCGACGGTGACGCGGTATACAAATAGGGCGTGCGCAGAATCTTGGCTTGGACGCCATCGCGCTGCGCATAGTAGCGACACAGGTCGTTCGCCGCGTGCGCAATAATGCCCTTACCGGTTTGTCCCGCAGCATCTGCAGCGTCCTGCGCGGCGGCGGGCCCGGCCACAAACAGCAGCTGCACCTGGCGGCCCAAGCAGGCGCGAAAGACCGATCGCAGCAGCTCAACGTCGCCAAAGGTCTCGGTATGTGGCGTAAGGTACGTGGAAAGATAGACCACGCGATCGAACTCGTAGGCCTGGTCCAGGTGCTGCAGCAGCTCTTTCCACGACATATGGGACGAGGACCCGTCGCGCTGCGCATCGTTAGCAGCTACAACCTGAACATGGTCTCCAGGGAACGCCTTGGCACAAAAGTCATCGTCAACATATGCGGTGTTGCCAACAACCAGCACTTCCATAGCGCACCCCTCCCCTAAAATCCACTTTTGTCATAGTCAAACATGCGTATTGTACGCTGTCAGCGCGAGCTGGGGCGCCTTTAAGGTTGTTTTAAGAACTTTTTTAGGGAATGAGGGGACTTCGAGAGTGCAAAATGCGTGCCCAATCCTGAAGTATGCGGCAAATTGTTGATATGCCGACCACGCCGGATAGTAGCAACGCTTCTACCTGCGATTTCTTTACATGAAAAGGGCGATGTGCTCGAGGGTTCCGAAATTTGCCGCATACTTCCGTCGAGCGTTTCCGGAAGTGCGGTGAAAAACCGAGATCTGTCGACTAGGCCCCTGTTTTAGGCATCCGCGACCTGCGGTTTTGTTGCCGAAATTCGGTTTATGCTCAGAGGTTTCCGATTTTTCCCCGCACTTCCGAAATACACGGTAAATAACCCACTGTCCCGAAGCGAAAACACGACAGCATCCAGTAGTCGCGAATACATCAAAGGGCCGTTGATGGAAAACCGAACAACGGCCCTTCTTTGTTATCGCCTCACTTAGAGTCCGGGACGACTGTGTCACTGAGGGCATTCTCTCAGACCGCCCAGTGACTCAACAATTCGACAAGTGGCAATGTGGCTGTTCGGTTCCAGCCTTCAGCTAAATAACTAGGGGATACCCTCCTGAAAGGAACCCCTTGTAAAACGATGGCTTGCATAAGACCGCTTTAAGAACATCTTCAAAGGATGGGGTGGAAGGGGGCTAAATTGCGAACCCAATCTGTGGCAGATAAAGTGGCCCCCACACTCCACCAGCTGCGACATTTTCAATAATGCCTCTTGCATAGGAATACAGGTCCTGCATACCGGTGCTAAGCGCTTCTCTGTCAAAAGCATCGTCATCTAAATCCGCAGGAGCGCGATATATGCCGGAGACGGATATTTCGGAACGATAGTAATGACCTTCATTGCTGGGTAGAAGCTCTATAACTAAATTGAGCTGGCGAAACCTGGTTCCGTTTTCGTCCGAAAATGCGCTGGTGATAGCATTTCTGACGTTGCATTCGACGCCAGACTTATTGACGCCCTCTTTCGGAGTCATTCCGCCATCAAATGAAAAACTATCCACTTTTCTAGTCACGCATGTAATCAGCGGAGATTCAATGCGTTGCTTCTGTAGCGTTTCCATTTACATCTCCAATCGAAAGGCATTCTCTTCTGCCAAAGGAGTCGAGTCCCTATAAGCCGGGGCTTCTCCTCCCTGTATCACCGAAAATTGTGATGTATTAAGTCCCGAGGTCGTCTCATCAGAAGAAAGACCCAGATATTTGCGAACCTCGGGGACGTCTCGAATGAGCTTCATAAGATTATTTGCGGTAATAGACTGTTGTGACGCCCCGTTCTCCCAACGAGATGCCGTTGGTTTTGAAACCCCTAAAAGCGACTCAAATTCATGCTGAGTTAAACCGAGATCAGAGCGCAAATCTTTAATATCGGAGGGAGAAAGAAGTTCATGTGTCTTGGCATATTGCGAAGCCAGCGCATGGGCGAGCTTAGTCGCCTCTGCAGCGGTCATTTCATCGTTGCCGCACTCACAAATATAATGCTCAATTCCTTTTACCGTTATTTGCTCGCCACGGTATGATTCAGACATTGGCGCCGTGGTAAATTGCATTTCTTTGCCACATTCCATGCAACGCATGGCTCCTCCTTTAATGAATATATCCATCGATGTTCGCAGACAAAACGTTCAAATGTGCATTGCCTTCAGAATCGATTAAAAACTTGACGTACCAATCCTCGCATTCAAAACCTCGGCACTCATAGACATCTGCGTAAACACCATGCAAAGGGCCATCCATGTCGAGCGCAATGGATTTTCTAAAGTCGCCAGGCTCCAGATAATCAAAAAGGTCAGCAAGGAAATGGTCGATGTCCAGATAGCCAAACTGGTTCATCAGGTGCCTGCGCACCCTACCGTTTACCATCATCTTTCCCAAACGAGCTAAAGACTTCGCTTCGTCAAGTGAATATGTCGGTCGGAGCTTGGTTCGATTCATAACCACCCCTTAGTTAGCATGATGCTAACTATATTCGTCTTGTAGCCAATTGGCAACCTATTATGGCTTTCAAGGCCAAGCACGTTGAAGCCATATTTAGCATGCATTCGGAAGTGCGGTGAAAACCCGAGACCTGCCGGCCAGATCCCAGATTTGAGACCTTGCGACCTGCGGTTTAATTGGCAAAAATCGGGGTGCGTTCAGCAAGTTTCGATTTTCCCCGCACTTCCGAAATACGCAGTAAAAACCCACTGCCCAGAAGCAAATTCGGACAAGTGTCCTTCGGAAACAGCCCCCTAAACGCGAAAACCGCCTTTCGGCGGTTCCCACGGACCAAGCCGAACGTATCGTCGCAAGGCCTCATCACGCCTATTACTTTAAGGGAGAACTTGCAAGGCCGTCAATCCAATACCGCCAAGCTCTCGAGTCATATTTTGAGCCCCATCATGGATCAGCCATTCATCAAGGCAATCGTATCGGAGCGGTGGTCGCCGGCAAGTTCCATACCGACACGCTCCTCTGTCAACAGACAATCTGTCCCGATCGTCAATAGACATGAAAGGCTTCACCGTCATTGCGGCACCTTAACAAAAGAAAGGCGGCCATCCCAAGAAGGATAGCCACCTTTCCGCAGGACGCGGGGCCCGTAGGCTACCCGCGTCAATACCGCTTTTAGATAGGATACTAATTATTGATTCATAAATCAACGCTATTAATTTGAATCGAACGGTAACCCTATAGCCCAGGCCCGCCGTCCCCTCGTGGTGCCCAGCCCCGACGAGCTCGGACGACCCCTCGTCGAGCAGCCCGTTGAGCGTCTCATTAACGGGCTTCCTCACCAGATTCATTATGTCCTTGCGCAGCGACTCCTCGTCGACCGTTACGAGGTTCGCAGACACGGCCCGTGTCCCCTTCGTCTATGATTTGTTGTTTAGCCGCTAGAAATCATATGACGGGACGAGGGCCGTGTTCTGTCATGCAGTCGTCGATCTGCGGGGGAAATTATTCGTCACCAGCGTACAACCTTACTCTTCGTCACAATTCCCCAATGAACAAATCGCGTTTTCTATTCCGCGAAGGCGCTTACCAAACTGCCTGATTTCGCGATAGGCAGCCCTTTGGTCCTTTTCAAAAGTAGTCTCACAAGAAATAGAGATCGTGCTCTCAAATGAGCCAATCTCAACCGGGCAGATAGTCGAGAAACGTCTACGCCCGTATTTCTTTGAAAAGGAGACATTCACTTCAACAATGAAGCTCCCCCACAATCCTTCGAGATCCTCAAACCTTCCCAAGAGAATGTCCCTCTCATGTTTAGGAGGCAAAATTGCGTAGCCCCTATCAAACACTACGGAAGCATGTTTATATTCGAAAGAATCCTTTAGAAACAAGTCAGGAGAAAGTCGAAACGAAACATTGTATGCAGGCGCCTCTCCAATATTTCTGATAACAAGCCGCGCTAGTGAGGGCGAGACATCATCTGGCCGAATGAACATAATAATATTCGGAGAAGTTTGAATCACCAGGGCTCTAAGGCCCGCCCACGATGCAACGACAGTTGCTATGGCCACCATCGAACTAATCCAAATGGATACTATATCTAATTCACTCATTAATTGTCCAAACTAATAGCGCCGCCACATGTCGTATAAGAAGAGGCTGCGGCGCATATGCCGATAAAACAAAAAATAACGCGGGTCCCCGACGCTTGAATCTCGCCGGAGACCCCCATAAAATGTTTGATGTTGGCCCGCTATGTCAACATCGCGCTAGGCTTTAGTTGCCGCTAAAGCCTAGCGAATCTTTACTTTTACGGCCTTCGCGGTCGTTCCGATCTTCCCGACCGAACCCGTTGCGCCAATTCGGCACTTCGGAATCTTTACGCGAATCGTCTTCAAAGCCATATATATCACCTCCCAACTGTTACAAAATGCTTTGCTCGCAAACTAGCGATGCTTGGCAATCTGATGCTTGACCAGCGTCTTCGCAGCCGCAGTCTTCGCGGCTTTACTCGTCGAGGAGCTCGCGAGCGTCTTGGCAGCAGCGCCAACCTTGCCTCCATGGTGGGTAGTCATAATCTCACCTCCAATCTAGAACAGTTTGAATCTAGACAACTCAATCCTAGCATACTTCATTGCATCCATGTTCAATCAATTCTTGCTTTGTCTCAGTCTGTCTCATACAATATAACTAAGGAGAGGAGCACACATGAAGAGATCGGACATCATCGACTTAATCCGAGCGCATTCGGAACACGACGACATCGCCTTCAACAACGCAGCCACTATTATTGCGAAAGATTTTGAATCGTCCGGGCAACCCGAGCTTGCAAGCTACATCATGGCCCTCATTGCTAGGACACGTACGTTTGTGCCACAAGAAGTCACAGAGCAGGAATATGACTTCTTAGAAAAGGTAATCAGCAACAACACCTCGCTGCCCCTTCCCCAGGCCATCGCTAACGATATCCAAGGGCTGCTCAATGCTCTATCTAAAGATGTGGACATCAACACTGTCCTCTTTTACGGCGCATCGGGAACCGGCAAAACCGAAGCTACAAAACAGATAGCCAGAATACTTGGCTACCAGTTATATGCCGTTGATTTCAATCAAATCATCGATAGCAAACTCGGAGAGACGGCCAAGAATATCGCGAAGGTCTTCCAAGAAATCCACGATATCGGCGACGGCGCCATTGTCCTGTTCGATGAAATCGATGCTATAGCCTTAGATAGAATTAACCAAAACGACGTCCGTGAGATGGGGCGAGCCACAAGTGCACTCCTAAAAGAGTTCGACAAGCTGAACACGCGATCCGCCATAATCGCAACAACGAACCTTTACGACAAACTAGACCCGGCACTCGCCAGGCGCTTCGATGTACAAATTGACTTTAATAGATACACCCATGACGATCTCGTTGATATCGGCGAATCAATCGCAAAGAATCTGACCAAAAACAATCAGGCAATCAAAAACGACTCTCGGACCCTAAAAAAGGTGCTGCAGAGTTGCCCGGATCTGCCCTGGCCCGGCACACTCAAAAACCTCATCAAGACCTCCGTCGCGTTTAGTGATCCTCTTAATCCAAACGACTATCTCCGCAAGCTATATCAGCGTCTACATGGATATGAGCCTGATTCACTCGAGCTGCTTAAAACTCAAGGTTTCACTTTAAGAGAAATGGAAGTTTTGACAGGCATTTCACGAAGCACCATTGCGCGAACCCTAAAGGAGTAGCTCATGAACAGCTTGATCAGGCTCACTGGCGATTTTCAAACCGCAAGAGGCTCGCGACCGGGTCCCGCAACGCTCCCCGCTAAAGGCACGGTCACTGCAGAGAGGATTTCGCACATTCGCAAGAGCCTCGAAACCGTTCTGAGCAAATGGCCCAAAGATGCCATAATCGAAGACATCTTGGTATCCGTTGAATACCGTCAGATTGTCGCCAAGAGCAATCGAATAAAAGAGATGCTGAACGGCGGAAAAGACAGTGAACCAGAATTGTCTATCCGCGGCGCCCGTTATCTCGATTTTAATGGGAACCACCCAAGGCACCTGATGACTCATTACGTTCCCGAGGCGACCATCCGGTCAACTATTAGCAAGCTGCGTGAGTGCGAGCGAATCGTAGTCGATTATTTTGATGGACTGATGAACGCAGATAAGATGGTCGATCTGGTTAAAAATGATAAGCTCAAACAAAAATGGAATCCGGCCGTTTCACACACGCTCACCCGATCGGGCTTTGCGCAACTCATACGCGATTCCTATTACGTCAATGAATTTAGAATAGACAAGCCGCCAGCGGCTACCGACGAAAACGCAATCGTTACGCTATTTGAAACGGAGAGGGACCCGCAAGACCTATTTGAGGAGCTTCACATTGACGTATCCCCTGCAAACCTCTTGGAGAACAGCGTTCTATTAACCAAAACAGAATATCGAACGCTGCTCGAGCGCGCCCCCTATCTTGTAGCCATGTCGGTTATCGATCTGTCTTCTTACGCACCTATGAGTGACGAAGGCTCAGCCTCCCCCGCCATCAGCAGCCTCCCTGAATATCCCACCGATGAGCCCGTCATCGGCGTAATCGACACTCCATTTGAAGAGAAATACCCACCGTACTTCAGCAACTGGGTAGACTACAGAAGCTGCTTACCCGAAGGCATCAATCCCACTGCAGGCGATTATCGACATGGCACATGTGTCAGCTCATTGATCGTTGACGCTCAGGCCCAAAATCCATCGCTGGACGACCATTGTGGCCACTTTAGAGTTCGACATTTTGGAGTTGCAACCGCAGGCAAGTTCAGTTCGTTTACGGTAATGAAGCACATTGAGCGCATTGTTGCCGAGAACCAAGACATCAAAGTTTGGAACATCTCCTTGGGGTCAATGGAGGAAGTGTCTCGAAACTCCATATCGCCCGAAGCGGCCCTGCTAGACAAACTGCAGCAGAAATACGACGTCCTCTTCGTTGTTGCTGGCACTAACCAGGAAAATGGTAAACCCACATATCTTGGTTCCCCAGCGGACTCCATTAATGCCCTTGTTGTCAACGCCGTTAATAGAAACAACGAACCAGCGTCCTACACAAGAAGAGGGCCAGTCTTAAGCTTTCATCACAAGCCAGACCTCGCGTATTACGGAGGGGATAAGGGTGATGCTATAACCGCCTGCTGCGGGACCGGTGCTTATCCGGCTGTCGGCACCTCTTTTGCGGCTCCCTTAATTGCACGAAAAGCTGCCTATCTCATTTATAAGATGCACCTGAGCTGTGAACTTGCCAAGGCCCTGCTAATCGATGCTGCATGTGCGTGGACAAAACCCGAAGACATGGATCGACTTGGCTACGGCATCGTTCCCGTCCAAATTGAAAAGATACTCGAAACCAGTAACGACGAAATTCGATTCATGCTCAGCGGCGTGGCCACCGAACGCGAGAATTATAACTTCAACTTTCCTATCCCCGTTTCGGGCACATCTTACCCGTCCGTTGCGAGAGCGACCCTGTGCTACTTCCCTAAATGCAACAGAAACCAAGGCGTCGACTATACGGACACCGAGCTCGATTTGCATTTTGGGCGAATCGGAAACGACGGGCTAATCAAGTCGCTGCAGCCCAACGACCAGGGTGAGGAAAGCTGCACGACCGATGAAGAGAAGGCTCGGAAAAAGCTGCGTAAATGGGACAATGTCAAGCACATATCCGAACCGCTAACCAGCCGTAGTAAGCCCAAAAAAGTGTATACCAACCCAATGTGGGGCATGATGATTCGCAAGTCGTCTAGATATCAAAAGGGTTCGCATGATCCACAGCGTTTTGGCGTAGTGGTCACCATCCATAATCTAAAAGGTGAGAACCGGATTGATACATTCATACGACAGTGCTCCGCCATTGGCTGGATGGTAGAACGGGTCGAAATTGATAACGAACTCAAGATTTACGAGCACAGTCAAGTTGAGGTGGAGTTTGAGTAGGCAAAGCCCTCAGGCAACGACACCATAAGATATATGGCCGGCTTCACCCTCCAAGATTATCTACATTTGTGGCTAATCCAAATTGCGAGAACGAAGCCGGTCTCAGTATTTTCGAGCAATAACCCGATTCAAACGATATGTTCAGCACCCGCCCAATCAAATCATGCGAAAGAAGGCAACCACCATGAAGCGAGCAGACGAAGAGCCCACGCCTGAGGCCATTGATGCTGCGATATCTCAAGATCCATTGCGCCGGCATGGCGAGGTCGAAAGATTCCTGCAAATGCTTCTTGCTGTAGAACCTCCCTATACGATTCTCGTCAATGCCCCCTGGGGCTCAGGTAAAACGTTTTTTATAAAACAGGTCGAAAGAGTCCTGCGAATGGCAAATCCGGCGCTCGAGCAGGACACCGCAAAACTGGATTCGATATTTGGTGCCACAGCAAAAGATCTTCTAGCCAACCCATTTCTGCCCATTTATTTCAACGCCTGGGAAGATGATCATTTCGATAATCCAATCCTGCCCATATTGGCAACAATCGCCATGTCAGTAGACAAATCAACCGTCCATGGAGAGGTAGACCCCTGGAAAAGCATCGGCGATATCATCGAGACAACGGCCTCGGTATTCGGGCTAAACCTCAGCGTCAGCAATTTCGTTAAAGACTTTAACGGCGTCGATTTTCTCGAAAGATACAAAGAAGAGAAGAAGCTCCGAAGTCGAATAGACGAGCTCGTAAGAAACTATCTTCCCGGGATAGCACATCGAGCCGTCATTTTTATCGATGAACTTGATCGCTGCCGGCCAGAATTCGCTGTAAAGGTACTCGAGCAAGCAAAGACTTTGTTTCAGCAAGATAACATTGTCGTAGTATATTCGACCGATATTTCACAGCTAGCTAATTCGCTCGAAGGAGTATACGGGCCCAACTTTGATGGAGTTAAATACCTAGAGCGCTTTTATGATAAGCGCATAGAGCTAAACCCGGTAAAACCCGCCGACTATCTTTCGCTCAAGGGCGTTAATACGAAAATGGGATACGTTTTTGTAAATATAACGATAGAACTACTTAACTACAAAAAGGCTTCGCTCCGAGCCTGCAACAGACTGGCGGTATCAATCTCGGAACTCCTGAGCTACATTCTCAATTATCAAACTTTCTACGGAGTCAACGAGATATCGATTTTCCCAAAACAATGCCTCCTGCCAGTTCTCAATGTTCTGGCCTACTATGAGCCTTTGTCTTGGTACGAGGTAAGAGCTGGCAGAGGCTATGACGCCGTATACGAGCTTGCTTGCCACAGCGAACTCTTTATTAAATGTCTCGATAGCGCAATCGAAGAAGCATGGGGGTCTAAAAAGGGTGAATTCCCCTATAACCAAGGTATTGAGAATAGGCACAAACGTTTTATAGAAGACCTTTGCGCCTTGATATATACCGACGACAGACTGGATCCAAGAATCGCCGAGTTAAATAACGACGTGCAATATTTCTCGCCAATAGACCAATCACTCTTCCACCGTTTGACCCCACCATCGGATTAAAGCAAAACTCGTCGGGCGGAGGCCACTAAGACCGCGACGACCTCAGCCCAACGAGTACACGGAAAATAACAGCTCAATCGTTAACATATCACCCATCTGCTTAAGTTCGCACCCAAGGAGACTGACATGGTGCGGCATAGCTGCTTCGAGCAACTTATGAATCGAAAAGCCAATCCCGGGCATCCCCCTGCATGTATCGCCCGGTCCTCTACGGTACCCATCCCAACATTACCCAGAAAGTTCGCTGATGTTGACTGGTGTTCCCGTAAAATAAACCCCAACAAAATATGTGCGGAGTGCTGGCCTGGAGCTGCCTTCGGACCCTATTGGCTGCTCACCGAGAGGCTCCGCTATGAAACGACCCCTTTACTACCTGATCTGCGCGATCGCGTGCGCGTCCATGGTCGGCGCGACGATGCCCATGGCGGCCATTGCGGAAGCCATCCAGCCTCCAGCAACAGCCGAGCATCAGGCGCAAGCCGACGCCACGACCAGCGACACGGGCGAGGCCAAGGACGGCACCGACACAAATGCGACAGCAGATACCGTAGAGGACGGCACTGCAACATCCACCGGCACCAGCGCCGTCAACACGGAAAGCGACGACGGCACCACCGCCGCAACCGGCGCCCCCGCCCCATCCCTCCGAACCCAAACCAACCC
>UQXP01000005.1 GCA_900545055.1 uncultured Collinsella sp. | reverse complement strand
ACGAGCGGGGGCTCCTATCTTTTTAGTGCCCTCGGATTGGGTCATAGTGTCTGTCCGCGCCAAAATATCGGCGTTGCCATGGCCCGGATGCGGCACTTGGGAACGTTCCTCACTTTGGAAATACGGCCCGCTCGCTGTCCGTTCTCTGCCTGCGGCGTTGCCTTGCTCCGGATACGGTGGTCATTGGGGACGTTCTTAAATGACTAGTCGAAAGGGACGCTCTTGCACCAAATCTGCCTGCCCACATCGGGCTTGTCCTGTACTTTACTGAGATAAAGTGAACGTGTAGATTCGTAACCCACTCGCAACTGTTCTATGGCACGATATTGAACGAATGTATGCTATGCGCCCAAATCTTTTGGGCAGAGTGGGAGACAGTATGGTTAAGCTGTACGAGGACGGCATCTACCTGCGCGGCGGCAGCGAGGTTGTGCCTGCGGCCGAGGCTGCCGAGCGCGGTATTACGCAGACGCCCGAGGATGCCAAGCGCGGTACCATTGCGTATTCGATTCTCCAGGCACACAACACGTCCGGCGACCCCGAGGCGCTCAAGATTCGTTTCGATGCCATGGCGAGCCACGATATCACCTTCGTCGGCATCATCCAGACGGCGCGCGCCTCGGGCATGGAGCAGTTCCCGCTGCCTTACGTGCTCACCAACTGCCATAACTCGCTGTGCGCCGTGGGCGGCACCATCAACGAGGACGACCACGTCTTCGGTCTCTCGGCTGCCAAAAAGTACGGCGGCATCTTCGTTCCGCCCCATATCGCGGTCATCCATTCCTTTATGCGCGAGAACTTCGCCGGCTGCGGCAAGATGATTTTGGGCTCCGACTCGCACACCCGCTACGGCGCCCTGGGCACCATGGCCGTGGGCGAGGGCGGCGGCGAGCTGGCAAAGCAGCTGCTGCGTGACACCTACGACGTCGCCTATCCCGGCGTCGTCGCCATCTACCTCACGGGCGCCCCGCGTCCTGGCGTCGGCCCGCACGACGTGGCGCTCGCCATCATCAAGGCGGTCTTTGCCAAGGGCTACGTTAAGAACAAGGTCATGGAGTTTGTGGGCCCCGGCATCGCGAGCATGACGACCGACTACCGCAACGGCGTCGATGTCATGACCACCGAGACCACCTGCCTGTCGAGCATCTGGGCCACCGACGAGGACACGCGCGCGTTTTTGACCATGCACGGCCGCGGCGACGACTACCGCGAGCTCAAGCCCGCCGATGTTGCCTACTACGACGGCTGCGTCGAGGTCGATCTGTCGAGCATCAAGCCCATGATCGCGCTGCCGTTCCATCCTTCCAACGGCTTTGAGATCGACGAACTCAACGAGAATCTCGAGGACATCCTGCACGAGGTGGAACTCGAGGCCGCCAAGATCGGCGAGGGCAAGACACACTTTAGCCTGCTCGACAAGATCATCGACGGCAAGCTTCACGTGCAGCAGGGCGTTATCGCCGGCTGCTCGGGCGGCAACTACGACTCCGTGGTCCAGGCTGCCCGCGTGCTCAAGGGCGCCAACACCGGCTGCGGCGAGTTCTCGCTGTCGGTTTATCCCACGAGCCAGCCCGTGGCACTCGAGCTTACACGCCGCGGCTACATCTACGACCTTATGGAGGCCGGCGCGATTGTGCGCACGGCGTTCTGCGGCCCGTGCTTCGGCGCCGGCGACACGCCCGCCAACAACGGCCTGTCCATCCGCCACACCACGCGCAACTTCCCCAACCGCGAGGGTTCCAAGCCGGGCAATGGCCAGCTGAGCGCCGTGGCCCTGATGGACGCCCGCTCCATTGCGGCGACGGCTGCCAACGGCGGCGTCCTGACGCCGGCGACCGACCTGCCCGAGGAGACTTGGGACGAGGCCTGCGAGTACACCTTTGACGACGCGCCGTACAAAAAGCGCGTGTACTGGGGCTTTGGCAAGGCGGAGCCTGCCGACGAGCTGGTCGAGGGCCCCAACATCAAGCCGTGGCCCGCGATGGAGCCTCTCGGCGACGACATCCTGCTCAAGGTGTGCTCCAAGATCATGGACCCGGTCACCACGACCGACGAGCTCATTCCCTCGGGCGAGACGAGCTCCTTCCGCTCCAACCCGCTGGGCCTGGCCGAGTTTACGCTGAGCCGCCGCGACCCGGCCTACGTGGGCCGCTCCAAGGAGGTCGACGCCGTGGAGAAGCGCCGCGTTGCCGGTGAGGCGGCAGGCGACCTGACGGCGCTCGATGCCGAGCTTGCAAGCGTGTTTGAGACACTGGCCGGCGCCGGTGTCGCGGCCGATGCCAAGGCGACTGAGTACGGCTCCATGCTCTATGCCAAGAAGCCCGGTGACGGTTCCGCCCGCGAGCAGGCCGCGAGCTGCCAGCGCGTGATCGGCGGCCTGGCCAACATCGTCCACGAGTACGCCACCAAGCGCTATCGCTCCAACGTGATGAACTGGGGCATGGTGCCCTTCCAGATGGAGGCTGAGCCCAACTTTGAGGTGGACGACTACGTCTTTGTGCCGGGTATCCGCGCCGCGCTCGACGGCGATCTGAGGGGCATCGCCGCCTACGTGGTGCGCGCCGGCGGCACGGTCGAGCAGATTGAGCTCTATATTGCCGATATGACGGCAGAGGAGCGTGCCATCGTCAAGGCCGGCTGCCTGATCAACTACAACAAGTTCAAGGCCGCTGCCGAGTAACGCACTTAATTGTCCGCCCGGGGCTTACCCTTTCCCGCCCGCTCACGCGCTTCGCGAGGGTCGCGTTCGGGAAAGGGTAAGCCCCAGGCTACATTTCCGCGTTCTCGTTGGGTCTTGAGGGACGCCAAAAAAAGACTGGGACCACCACAAAGGGGACAGGCGCCTTTGTGGTGGTTCCGTTTATCTCGATCTGTAACAGCTAGGGGCCAAAGTACGCCGCTAGATGTTACGGGTCGAAATTTTCGTACGGGGCTCTACACTTCATCTCGACCTGTAACAGACAGGCCCCAATTTGCCGAATAACTGTTACAGATCGAGACAAACGGTCGTCGCAGCTCGTTTCATCTAAATCTGTAACACCTGGGACCGAAAAGGGCCGCTAACTGTTACAAATTGAGACAGCGGGGCGTCGGAGTCGAAAACCACCACAAAGGTGCCTGCCCGGCGGGTCCTTATTTCGATGGGGTCCAGGTTATCTCATCGTCAAATAGCCAAGTGCGTGCTGAGCCGCTGTCGCGCGCTGTCTGCGGATCGGGCTCGCAGGTTTGTTCGTAGGCATCCTCGGTACACCGATCCATAAAATCGACGACTGCCGTCTGGTCGCCTTCCATGACGTAGATCACGTTGCCATCCGAGATATAGACTCCCGGCCCTTCGTTGTCCACGTAGCCGGGGTCGTATGAGACGTTGCACAGTCTGCTCCCGTTTGCCGCATCGAGTTCAAGGGTCGAATAATACCCGCCATTCATTTGGCCTTTCTTGGCTCGATATATTGCGGCGCCGTACCACCGCGTAAACGTTTTGCCTTTGAGTAAATTGGTTGCCGTGCCGATAAGCTGCTCATCTTGGGTATAGCGCGTGGCTCCAAGTTCGATTCGGGGATAGTTGCTGACCCCAAGCGCTGCGGGCGTACCGTCGAAATCGACGGTGATTGAATCGGGTTTGACGATATCGGTGAGGATTTCGATGGGGTAGCTTACGGTTTCAACCGCCGCCTGCGTCGCCGAGGCAGGGAGAAATGCGAGATAGATAATGCCTACGCCGACTGCGGTAATTGCAAACGCTAAGACGAGCAGGCCGATATAGGCGGAGCGTTTCACGGCGAGTACCTCGCAAACAGTATGCATTCATTAAGATAAGTGATACCAGCTTACGACAATATTCAAAAGAAAGCGATCGATCGAAATGACGGGGCGAAAAGGCCCTATTGGGCTTCGGCTTGACCTCTAATAGGAATATTTTCCCCACTCATTCTGGGCGAGAGGTCAATAATTGAGTCCACGAGTTTTGCGCAATACTATTCTCACTAAACTCGCTATTTTCACTATAAGCACTATAAAAACGACAGGGACGATGACGAGAGTATTGTGGCGTACGATAGCCAAGCCGTTTAAGCCGGCACCCTTGTCTTGAATCTCCATCTATGTCTGCGCGAACGGGCTATCGGTGGCTCTCGATTTCGTCGCTGTGTTCTCGTTGGGTCTTGGGATCGCCAAACGTAGGCGGGGCTTGATGCCGCCTCTTTTAATCGGGGCTGATTCTTCTCTGGAGCACCACAAAGGTGCCTGTCCTCTTCGTGGTGATTTTCCATGTCATGAGAGCACTCAGAAAATCTTATATATAGAGACTTAGATTTGTGTATAAGATCGTACAAAGCTGGCAACAATACTTCTCGAACAACGTGAAGCCGCCCCGTAGGGCGGCCGCCCCAAGAGAGGTGATTCCATGAGAATCGATAAGCTAGCAATGACGTCGCGCGAGGCGCTGCAGACCGCCATGAGCACGGCTGCCGATGCGCAGGCCGGCGCGGTGGAGCCCATTCACCTGCTGTCCGCCCTACTTGGTGCCGGCGAGCGCAATATCTCCGTGATCATCGAGCGCATCGGCGCCGACCCGGCCCAGCTTGCGCGCTCCACACAGGATGCCATCGACCACGCGCCCAAGGTTTCGGGCGAGGGCCAGCAGATGGGCCTGTCCAATGAGCTCGTCCGCGTCATCGAGAAGGCCGAGAAGAAGGCCACCAAGATGGGCGACAGCTTTGTGGTGACTGAGCATCTGCTGATGGCACTTGCCGAGGACAAGGGCGAGGCGGGCCGCGTACTGCGCGACGCCGGCGTCACCAAGGAGCGCATCGAGCAGGTCTACGAGGAGCTGCGTGGCGATGACCGCGTGACGTCTGCCGAAGACAAGACCCAGTTTGAGGCGCTGGAGCAGTACGGCCGCAATATCTGCGACCTTGCCCGCGCTGGTAAGCTCGACCCGGTCATCGGCCGTACCGACGAGATCCGTCGTACCATCCAGGTCCTGTCCCGCCGCACCAAGAACAACCCCGTGCTCATCGGCGAGCCGGGCGTCGGCAAGACGGCCATCGTCGAGGGCATCGCCCAGCGTATCGTGGCCGGCGACGTGCCGAGCACCCTGCGCGACCGCGACCTTATCGAGCTCGACATGAGCGCGCTGGTCGCCGGCGCCAAGTACCGCGGCGAGTTCGAGGACCGCTTGAAGGCTGTGCTCAAGGAAGTGCAAAAATCCGAGGGCAAGGTCATCCTGTTCATCGATGAGCTCCACACCATCGTGGGTGCGGGTGCCACCGAGGGCTCCATGGACGCCGGCAACATTCTGAAGCCGGCGCTCGCCCGTGGCGACCTGCATGCAATCGGCGCGACCACGCTCGACGAGTACCGCAAGTACATCGAAAAGGACGCGGCGCTTGCCCGTCGTTTCCAGACCGTGATGGTGAGCGAGCCTACCGTCGAGGACACCATCTCGATTCTGCGTGGCCTCAAGGAGAAGTACGAGATCTTCCACGGCGTACACATCACCGATAGCGCGCTCGTGGCTGCCGCCGACCTCTCCGACCGCTACATCGCCGACCGCTTCCTGCCCGACAAGGCCATCGACCTGGTCGATGAGGCCGCGAGCCGCCTGCGCATGGAGCTCGACAGCATGCCGGTCGAGATCGACGCTACCACGCGTCAACTCACCCAGCTGCAGATCGAAGAGCAGGCGCTCATGAAGGAGACCGACGACGCCTCCAAGGAGCGTCTGGAGGCCCTGCGCCAAGAGATTGCCGAGGTCCAAGAAAAGCTCAACGTGCAAAAGGCCGGCTGGCTCAACCAGAAGAACGCTATCGACCACGTGCAGGAGCTCAAGGGCAAGCTCGACGAGGCAAAGAGCGAGGAGGGGCGCGCGACGCGCAATGGCGACCTGGGCCGTGCGTCCGAGCTGCGCTACTCCGTGATTCCTGGTCTGCAGCAGCAGATTCAGGATTCCGAGGCTGCACTCGAGGCGCAAAAGCAGCAGGACGGCGAGGGCCTCAACGAACAGGTGACCTCCGATGAGATCGCCGAGGTCGTGAGCGCCTGGACCGGCGTGCCTGTGTCCAAGATGATGCAGGGCGAGCTCGACAAGCTCAAGGGCCTGGAGGGCGAGCTGCATAAGCGTGTTATCGGTCAGGATGAGGCGGTCTCCGCCGTGGCCGCGGCCGTGCGCCGCAGCCGTGCGGGCCTCTCCGATCCGGACAAGCCCATCGGCAGCTTCTTCTTCCTGGGCCCCACCGGTGTAGGCAAGACCGAGCTCGCCAAGGCGCTGGCCGAGTGCCTGTTCGACGACGAGCGCGCGCTCGTGCGTATCGACATGTCCGAGTACATGGAGAAGTTCAGCGTCCAGCGTCTGATCGGTGCGCCCCCGGGATATGTGGGTTACGACGAGGGTGGTCAGCTCACCGAGGCTGTGCGCCGTCGTCCGTACTCCGTGATCTTGCTCGACGAGATGGAGAAGGCTCATCCGGATGTCTTCAACGTGCTGTTGCAGGTGCTCGACGACGGCCGTTTGACCGACGGCCAGGGTCGTCAGGTGTCCTTCAAGAACACGATCATCATCATGACGTCTAACGTGGGCTCCAAGGCTATCGCCGAGCTTTCCGGTAAGGACGAGGAGGAGATGCGCCATCAGGTCGACGCGGCCATGGCTCAAACCTTCCGCCCCGAGTTCCTCAACCGTATCGACGATATCGTGGTGTTCCATCCGCTTGGCATGGCGCAGATCGAAAAGATCGTCGATATTCAGCTCGCCGACGTCCGCGCACGCCTGGCTAAGGAGCGCATGACGCTTGCCATCACCCCGGCGGCCAAGCAGATGCTCGCCGTGGGCGGCCTGGACCCCGTGTTCGGTGCCCGTCCGCTCAAGCGTCTGGTGCAGCGTGAGGTCGTGGATGCCATTGCTGCCGCTATCATCGACGGCACGGTGCGCGAGGGCGATCAGGTGACGGTCGATGTCGACAAGGACGGTGGCTTTACCGTCGTGTGCGACAATACGCCGGCAGCCACCTACGAGGTCCCCGACGCCGAGTAGATTTTGGGACATGCCTTAAAATCTGCCAGTCGTCTCTAAACGCCAAGGGCGGCGGATCCAATTGGGTCCGCCGCCCTTTTTCGTGCGACAATCGATGATGCCGAACGGATGCGATGTAAGGAGCTATGCAGATGAAAGACGAGATCAAGACAAGCGCGCCGGCGCCCAGGCCCACGTCCAAACCGGCGCCCAAGCCGCGCGACCCCTACATCCGTGCCGAGAACGAGGACGATGACGGTTACGACCCCTACAGCGACCGACGCCCCGAGCGTGAGCCGATGTTCGAAGCTGACCCATGGCGCTAATTGCATCAAGTAGCTAATTTGGCGATGATTTTCTGGGACGGGGTAGTCAAAAAAGTCCCGTCCCAAATCGACTGCCCAGGGAGTCGCATTCGAGCTTGGTTGTCCTCTCAGCCACTCGGCATCCTTCGAGCACTAATAGTGAAAAAACTTGCTTAAGTGTTAATCAAGTCATACATAATCTTGCTCTCTAATTAATCAAGAATCGCTATAATTTTGATTAGCTAGAGAGCAAGATTGGAGAATCATGGCATTCAGCGACTTGATCGCCCAGAAAATAAAGGACTTTGAACAGCAGGGGGTTCCGCAGGTCTTTGAGCGAGACCTTGATCTAGGAAACCCACAGGAGCCAAAGCGCGACAACATCGTAAATGTGATTGTGGGGGCCCGCCGTTGTGGAAAGACGTATCGCCTGTATCAGGAGATGTGGCGGCTTCAGAGCCGGGGCGTTGAGCTTGACCGGATGCTTTACTTCAATTTTGAGGATGAGCGCTTGCGCCCGTATGAGCCATCGCTGCTGGCGGACGTGCTCGACACGTTCTATGCGCTGTATCCTGCTGCTCGAACCGAGGGCGCTTACATTTTCTTTGACGAGATCCAGGAAATTCCCGAATGGGGTGCGTTTCTGCGGCGTGTAGTCGATACGGAGAAAGCGACCGTCTATGTGACGGGATCTTCTTCTAAGATGCTGTCCTCAGAACTTAAGAGCGAGTTCAGGGGTCGTTCTCTTGTGCGAGAGCTTTTTCCATTGAGCTTTTTGGAATACGTTCGATATAAGACGGGGAGCGTTCCCGAGCCAGATGCGACCTTTTCTCCGAGCGATGCGGCGCTGCTTCGGCATCATCTGATCGGGTATCTTGAACGAGGGGGATTCATCGCGACACTTGAGCAGACGCCTGCAGACGCGATTCAGCTGCTACAGGAATATGCTTCGCGAACGGTCGCCATGGACGTCGTTGAACGTTACGACGTCAAGAACCCTCGCCTGGCATCGCTGTTCTTGACGCGGTGTATGGCATCTTCGGGACGAGAGCTGTCAGTGAACAAAGTGTACAACGAGTTCAAGAGCAGACAGATACCCGTCAGTCGTAATTCGCTCAGCGATTTACTTGAGTATTATGAGGACGCCTACCTGTTATTTTCTGTGCCGGAGTTCACGCGTTCACTGGCAAATAACATGCGGTCTGCGTCTAAGGTCTACGCTGTCGACCCTGCGATGTTTGGAGCATTCTCTCCGGCATCGGCATTGGACCAGGGCCAGAGGCTCGAGACCGCAGTGTTCAATGCGCTAAGAAGAAAGACTCCCGCGGTGAGGACCGGCTCGGTCTGCCGCCTGCTGATCAAAGAGAAGAGCAAAAGCCATGAGGTGGACTTTGTGGCTGGGGACGCGCTTCTCATGCGGGCTTATAGCCTGATTCAGGTGAGTGCGGATATGGCAAGTGAGAAAACGCGCGAGCGCGAAATTGCCGCGCTTGATGCCTCGATGGCCCAGTTTGATCTTGGCGAGTCGGCAATCGTTACCATGGATGAACAGACCGATATTCCATGCGAGCACGGTGTGGTACACGTTATGCCCGCATGGAAGTGGCTCCTTGCCTAATCATCTATGGGCCTGTGGGGTCAGGACCTCCTGGCTCCTTCATCACGGTTGGGGAGCACCTTGCTGCGCCAGGCTAGTCCTGGGCTTTGATACTCGGCAGGAGAATCTGGGCGAGGTAGTCGGTCTCGAGTTTGGTCGCGGCGTCGGCTTTGCCGTCTTTGCCGACCAGTACGTTCTTGATCTGGCTATAGGTGTAGCGGTTGCCGGTCGTAAGCTCGACAAGCTCAATGGCCGTGTCCATGGGGTAGGTTGACACGGGGTTCTGCGTCCGTCCGTTGATGGTCTGGGGCACCACGTACGGATAGACGGGGCCGCTGGCGTAGACGGTATAACCGTTGCCTAGATTGGCCGCACCCAAAACCGTATCGCCTTCATCGGGCGTAAAGCTCTCGCCCTCGCGCACCGCGACGAGCGTCACGAGCGGCGTATTGGCGTCGTCGCCCAGATAGATGCATAGCGTGCTTCCGTTTTGCCAAGTTGCGACCTTGCCGTACCACTCGACGGGAATATCGAGCTGGTAGAGGTCGGTTGCCTTGTGGCGAGCGTCAGCATCACGGGACGCCTGTGCCTTTTGCGCGCTCACGGCATTGACGGCGGCGTCGCGCCGCGCGGTTGCCGCCTGCTGAAGTATCTTGGCGGCCGCGGCGGAGCCCGCACCGCCTTCCTCGGCATACTTGGCGGCGGCATCGATCTGGTCGTCAGTCACCGTGTCGGCCGAAGGCACCTTGAGCTTAAAGGCGGCCTGGGCACTTAAATCCTGTCCATCGCTCTTAACGGTGACCTGCGTCTTGGTGGTCGGGACGGTATAGACGGTGCCGTCGGCCGCGACGGGGGAGGCGGCGATGGAGAGCGTGTAATCGCCGGGCAGCAGTTTGATGCCGCGGCCGTGCTCGTCAACATAGAGTGTTTCGCTCACGGAGGAGCCATCAGCGTCCTGACCGCTCACCTGTACGGGAATCTTGGAGCCGGTGGAACAGTCGAGGCCCGCGGCATGCACGCCAATCTGCACTGACATCATCGTGTGGGCATTGGCGGCGGCAGCGGCAGCCTGCTCTTGCTGATATCCGTTCCAGGCAGCATAGCCTGCACCGCCGGCGACGAGCGCGACGGCTACGACACCGGCGACCATCAGATTGCGGCGCTTGGGCGACATCTTGCGATGGCGAACCTCGGCCTCGCGTGCCGAGGGAACGGACGGCAGGGGAATATCGCCCATGGCGATGGTCTCGTCCACGGCTGGTGCGGAACCCAGGCCAGGAAGCTCGCGGGTCAGCGAATCCTCGGCCGGCAAGCTGTCGAGCAAGACGGTTTCCTCGCCCGTGTCGGATTCGGGCTGATTGCCGGCCTCGCATTCGGATTTCTCGTGCCCCGCCCCGCCTTCGGTGGGCGCGGCGCCATCGTCTTTTGCATCCTGATCATCGGGCTGCGCTTCGATTTCCGGCTCATCCTGCACATCAACGTTCGAATCGTCAAACGCAATCTCGGCCAGCGTGATCTGGTCTAGGCTCTCCAGGGCTTCGGCACACGCTTCTGCATCTTGGGCCGCATCCTCTTGGCCCATCGTCTCATCTTTCATATATCCCCCAAGCTCAATATCGGGACAACACTGTACCCAAAAACGGAGCCATATAAAGCGCATGCGAAATATAAGCTCCGATTTAACCCGAGTGCATTGTTCAGCCGCATCCTCGCGGCAGCAAAAAGCCCCCGGAACGCGAACGAATCACATTCCGGGGGCTCTGCAATGCGTTGAGCTGCGCGGAGCCGGCTATGCTGCTTCGTGCTCAAGCGATGTTTGCGTCAGGCGCGTTACTCGGCGTGTGCGTAATCAACCTTGGCGCGGCGAGCAGTAGCCTTCTCCCAATCGCTGGTGCCCTCAAAGACATCCTGCTTGTAGGGGTTGCGGCCGAGCTTCTTGGCGCGGTAGGCGATGTAGATGATCGCGGCGACGTTGGCGATCAGCGCGGCGATCGAGACCGCGGTGGCGGCGCCTGCGTCGAGCGTGGAGTGTGTCACAAAGATGGACTCCTCCTGGAAGTAGGGGAACACCTGGGCAAACATGCACCAAATGGCCAGGGTGAAGGCGCGGTTCTGGATCCAGCCGCCCTTGTTCCAGATAAAGGCCGCCACGGTGGGGGCCAGCAGCAGCGCAAAGCCGCAGAACCAGGAGTGGGTGGGCAGGCAGTTGTAGGTGTAGCAGAAGTTCCAGATATCGTAGGCGATGATGTAGACCCAGGTCATGTCGGGCCACAGCATGTCGGTCTTGTCCTCGCTGGCGTAGACGCTCCACCAACCGGTCATGCAGAAGATGTTGATGATGCCGGCGATGCCGTTGAACACGTTGTTCCAACCGGCCAACTGCGTGGCGCCTTCGGAAGTGACCCAGGTGGTCTCGCCCAGGACAAAGAAGTGATAGGCGCTCTCAAAGTCGGACACGACGGCGATCATGATGTTGATGGCGACGATCACAAACGGCCATGCGCGGAACCAGTGCGCCTTGCCGATCTTGCCCCACTGATACTTAATGGCGATGAAGCCCCAGCAACCGGCCAGCGCCGCGTATACCTTGGCGTAGTGGAACCAGCTGTTCTGGTACACATGGGTGGGGTTGGTGAGCGCCCACTCAGCGCCCTGTGAGACGCCGATGGCGATGGCGACGCAGTAGATGGTCATGGCCAGCGGAGCCACGCCAAAGATGATTGCCGCGCCCAGCTTGGTGCGGCGGCCGACCTCGTTGAGCACGATCAGGCCAATAAAGACCATGGCCCAGCCGGCCCAGTGGATAAGGGTATCGCTACTCCAAACATCGAACAGCATGCTGCTCTCCTTTCACACGCCCGCGGCCCCTCTTCTGATCGCGGGCAGTTTGGCCAAATGTCGTCAGTTCTGGGGCATGCGCTCCGGATACTTGGCGGTATAGCCCTCGATGTGGAGTGTCGAGGCGATGATTTCCTTGACCGTCTCGTCGGGCACATCGGGGTGCGTGCGGATATACATCAAAAGACCCATGATGAGGGTGTAGAACGTTTCGTAGACATGATCGATGCGCAGCTCGTGATGGGCGACAAAGTCCACCACGGTGGTGTCGCAGATGTACTGAGCCACGCGCTGAACCACGTTGTGCAGAAAGCCGCCGTAGAGTGCGCCGCTGTTGGAGGTCAGAGTGTGCGGCAGTTCGTGGCCGCTGGCGACCAGACGCTTAAAGAGCGGGGCGACGGTGTCGAGCGCGCCCTCGATATCGCCGACGGTGCGGCCGGCGTTCCACTGCTCGAGTTCGGAGATAAAGCCGTCGATCGCCTCGTCCATAACAGCGGTGACGGCGGCGTCCATGTCGGCAAAGTAGTGGTAGAACAATGAACGCGTGCAGCCGGCTCGTTTGGTCACGGCCGATACCGATAGGTGGGACACGCCCAACTCGGAGCTTACGGTGCGCACGGCATCGAGGATCTCGCGACGGCGTTCGTCGCCCGTCAAGCGCTTTGCCGCGCTATCGGATGCGGGGATGGCATCGACTACAGAGGTATCTGCTGCGCTGTTGCCCATGTTTTGCCGCCTTTCACCCTCTTTTGCCTGACCGTTCGCCTAACAGTCTTGAATATTGTTGACGGTTCGTCAATACTATTTTTGACACAATGTCAACAATGGCGGGTGAACGGCATGGGGGCATGCCCGGCCTGCAAAAAAGAGGGGCGCCGCGGTCTCGCCGGGCTGTGGCAAGAGAAGGGACAACCATGATTCTCAACGGACCGGGGATTAGCTACACCGAGCCCGATATCGGTTCGGAGTTCGTGCCGCCGCTGCCGGAGCACCCGCGCGAGGCCATCGTCAAGCTGTGCGAGCACTGCACCAACCGCCTGCTGCATCGCGACGAGCTGCTGGGCTACGAGTACTGGTCGTTTGCCGAGGCCGCGACCGACGAGCAGGCCGAAGTGCTCTGCAAGATGAAGATGCGCCGTCCCTACACGCTGCCCGAGATGGTCAAGATCACCGGCATGCCCGAGGCGGATATCGAAAAGATGCTCGACGACATGAGCTACACGGGCCTGCTCGAGTACAACTGGGAAAACCCAGAGCGCGCCAAACAGTGGGTGCTGCCCATGCTGGTGCCCGGTTCTGCCGAGTTCCTCAACATGCGCGTGAGCCAGCTCGAGGAGCACCCGGTCTATGCCAAGTTCTTTGAGCAGGCGTCCAAGGGCCCGCTGTCCAAGGCGACGCCGATGGTGCCGCCCGGGGGCGCCGGCATCGGCATGCACGTCATTCCCGTCGAGAAGGCCATCGACGCCTCGAGCACCTCGGTGCCTATTGAACATATCGAGCATTGGCTCGACAAATACGACGGTAAGTACGCCGCCAGCACCTGCAGCTGCCGCGCGAGCCGTCGCGTGATGGGTGAGGGCTGCGCCGACGACCCGGCCGATTGGTGCATCGCCGTGGGCGATATGGCCGACTACGTGGTCGAGACCGATCGTGGCCATTACGTGACCCGCGACGAGGTTTACGACATCCTGCGCCAGGCCGAGGACAACGGCTTTGTGCACCAGATCACCAATATCGATGGCGAGAACAAGATCTTCGCCATCTGCAACTGCAACGTTAACGTGTGCTATGCCCTGCGCACCTCGCAGCTGTTCAACACGCCCAACCTGTCGCGCTCTGCCTATGTCGCCAAGGTCGAGAAGGACAAGTGCGTGGCCTGCGGCTGCTGCGTAGAGGTGTGCCCGGCCGGCGCCGCCAAGCTGGGCCAGAAGCTCTGCAGCAAAAAGGCCGGCGGACAGGTGCCCGAGTATCCGCGCCAGGAGCTGCCCGATGCCACCAAGTGGGACCACACCAAGTGGTCGCCCAACTACCGCAACGATAACCGTATCGAGACGCACGAGTCCGGCACCGCTCCCTGCAAGACGGCCTGCCCCGCGCATGTCGCCGTTCAGGGCTATTTGAAGCTCGCGGCTCAGGGTCGCTATGACGAGGCGCTGGCGCTCATCAAGCGCGAGAACCCGCTGCCCGCTATCTGCGGCCGTGTGTGCAACCGCCGCTGTGAGGATGCCTGCACCCGCGGTCGCGTGGACGCCGCCGTGGCTATCGACGAGGTCAAGAAGTTCATCGCCCAGCGCGATCTGGATGCCGCGACTCGCTATGTCCCGCCCGTGGTGACGCCGACGCGCGCTGGCGGCTTCGACCAGAAGATCGCCATTATCGGTGCCGGTCCGGCCGGCCTGTCCTGCGCTTTCTACCTGGCCGAGAAGGGCTACAAGCCCGTCGTATTCGAGAAGAACGAGCGCCCGGGCGGCATGCTCACCTACGGCATTCCCAGCTTTAAGCTGCAGAAGGACGTCATCGAGGCCGAGGTTGAGATTATTCGTCTGATGGGTGCCGAGTTCCGCTATGGCGTGGAGGTCGGTCGCGATGTGACGCTCGACGAGCTGCGCGAACAGGGCTTTAAGGCCTTTTATGTTGCCATTGGCTGCCAGGGCGGCCGCCTTGCCGGCATTCCGGGCGAGGATGCCGAGGATGTGACTGTGGCCGTCGACTTCTTGCGCGAGGTCAACAGCGGTAAGATCGACGCGCTGCCCGGCCGCACCATCGTGGTGGGCGGCGGCAACGTGGCTATCGATGTCGCGCGCAACGCCTGCCGCCTGGGCTCCGAGCACGTTGAGATGTTCTGCCTGGAGAGCGAGGCCCAGATGCCCGCCAGCGAGGAGGAGCGTCGCGAGGCCATCGAGGACGGCGCCCACATCAGCTGCGGTTGGGGCCCTAAGGAGGTCCATCTGGACGAGGCCGGTCACGTGTGCGGCATTACCTTTAAGCGTTGCACGCGCGTCTACGATGACGAGGGCCGTTTTGCGCCCGAGTACGACGAGAGCGACCTGCGCCGCGTCGATGCCGACCGCGTGGTCATGTCCATCGGCCAGTCCATCGTGTGGGGCGACCTGCTGGTCGGCTCCAAGGTGGAGCTTGGCCGCGGTCAGGGCGCTCTTGCCGATCCCCAGACCTACCAGACCGCCGAGCCAGACATCTTTGTGGGCGGCGACGTCTACACCGGCCCCAGCTTTGCCATCGACGCTATCGCCGCCGGCCACGAGGCCGCGGTGTCCATCCATCGCTTTGTGCAGCCGGGCTCCACGCTCACCATCGGCCGCAATCAGCGCCGCTACACCGCGCTCGACCGCGACGACGTTGTGCTCGAGAGCTACGACAACGCGAGCCGTGAGGTTGCGCATGTGGACCGCGAACGCGAGAAGGCTGCGCCGTTTAGCGAGTACGTCGAGACCTTTACCGAGGAGCAGGTGCGCGCCGAGACCGCCCGCTGCCTGGGCTGCGGCGCCTCGATCGTCGACCCCAACAAGTGTATCGGCTGCGGCCTGTGCACCACCAAGTGCGCGTTTGACGCTATCCATCTGGATCGCGACCGCCCCGAGTGCTCCACGATGGTCAAATACGAGCAAAAGCTCCCAAGCCTGGGCAAGTACGCTTTGAAGCGCGCCATCAAGATTAAGTTTGGCCGCAAGTAAGTAGCCATGGCAGGTAAGGGAACGACGGAAGGAAAAAAGTGCACGAGCTGGGGATCGTCTATCACATCATTCGCGATGTCGAGAACGTGGCGCGCGCCAATGGCGTGCGTCGCGTTTCGAGCGTGACGTTGCTACTGGGCGAGGTCTCGGGCGTCGTTCCCGACTTGCTGCTCGACGCTTGGCGCTGGGCGGCAGATAAAAAGCCTATCGCGCAGGGCGCGGAGCTTATCGTGGAGCCCGTCGAGGCCGTGACACATTGCGAGGCGTGCGGCTGCGACTACGCGACGGTCGAGCACGGCAAGACCTGTCCCCATTGCGGTAGCGGCGAGACCTATTTGCTGCAGGGCCAAGAGGTAATGATCAAACAGATCGAGACCCCCGACGAGGACCCGGCAGACGTTGCTCCTGACGGCCTCTCCGACGCCCCCGATGCCGTTGACGCCGCCAACCCTCTCCACATCACCTAACATCCAATGACTACATGGGCTAGAGTTCTAAACATATTTGCTTCGGTTAGTCAAGTCATGTCTGTTTAAACAAAATGGTGGCACGCAGACGCATTGGGATCCACCTAAAAGCGGTCTTAACGAACAGTGCACCTTTATATGTCTTTGAAAGCAATCAGCAAATCACGTTTTAGCAGGCAATAAGCTGTAAACCGGCAACGTAATCAATTTGTAACAAACTTAGACGTTTAAACAAATAATTCAACCTTTTGCGGTTTTAACTATAATTCCACAAAGCAAACAGGTATACTCCTTTAATGTCGTGTAGGAATTACGTAGACAAAAAGGAGGTTATGTGATGGTAAGTATTGTTCTTGCTAGCCACGGGGACTTGGCTGCTGGAATCAAGCAGACGGGCTCGATGGTCTTTGGCGATCAGCCGTCTGTAGCCGTGGTCTCGCTCGAGCCGAGTATGGGTCCCGACGACTTCCGTGCCAAGGTCGAGGAAGCAGTCGCTTCCTTCGAGGACCAGGAGCAGGTGCTCTTCCTCGTTGATCTGTGGGGCGGCACGCCGTTCAACCAGATCAGCGGGCTCATCGAGGGCCACGATTCCTGGGCTATCGTCACCGGTGTCAACCTGCCTATGCTCATCGAGGCATATTCGCAGCGCTTTGACGCAAAGAACACTGCACATGCGATCGCAAAACATCTCGTGACTGAGGCTAAGGCTGGCGTGCGCGTCAAGCCCGAGTCTCTGGAGCCCGAGGAGAAGAAGCCGGCTGCGGCCGCCGCTGCTCCTGCAGGCGCCATTCCTCCGGGAACGGTCATCGGCGACGGGCACATCAAGATTGCCCACGTCCGTATCGACACCCGTCTGCTCCATGGCCAGGTGGCCACCACGTGGACCAAGCAGATCAACCCCAACCGCATCATCGTGGTTTCCGACGGCGTTGCTCACGACGAGCTCCGCAAGACGATGATCGAGCAGGCTGCCCCTCCGGGAGTCCATGCCAACGTCGTGCCCATCAAGAAGATGGCCGAGGTCGTCAAGGACACGCGCTTTGGTGACACCAAGGCCATGCTGCTCTTTGAGAACCCGCAGGATCTGCTCAAGGCTATCGAGGCCGGCGTCGACATCAAGGAAGTCAACATCGGTTCCATGGCCCACTCCAAGGGCAAGGTCGTCGTCACCAACGCCGTCGCTATGGGCGATGACGACGTCAAGACCCTCGAGGCCCTCAAGGCCAAGGGCGTCAAGTTCGAGGTCCGCAAGGTTCCTTCGGATTCCTCCGAGGATCTCGACGCCATGTTGAAGAAAGCTAAGGCCGAACTGGCCGCTCAAGCATAGTAAAGGAGGGTCCGATATATGTCCGCGCTTACTATTGTTCTTATCGCGATCATCGCGCTGCTTGCCGGTATGGAAGGCGTTCTGGACCAGTTCCAGTTCCATCAGCCGCTCGTTGCGTGCACGCTTATCGGTCTCGTAACCGGTCACCTTCAGGAGGGCATCCTCCTGGGCGGCTCGCTTCAGATGATGGCCCTTGGTTGGGCTAACGTCGGCGCCGCCGTCGCACCTGACGCCGCCCTGGCTTCGGTCGCTTCCGCCATTATCATGGTGCTCGCCCTTAACGGTGGCGCCACCGATTCCGGCAAGGCCGTTACCGCCGCTATCGCCGTCGCCGTGCCTCTGTCCGTCGCCGGCCTGTTCCTGACCATGATCTGCCGTACCCTGGCCACCGCTATGGTCCACGGCATGGACGCCTGCGCCGAGAAGGGCGACTTCGCCGGCATCGAGCGTTGGCAGTACGCCGGCATCCTCATGCAGGGTGTTCGTATCGCCATCCCGGCTGTCCTTCTGTGCATCATCCCGGCCGAGGCCGTGACCAACGCGCTTAACGCTATGCCCGACTGGCTGTCCGGCGGCATGGCTGTCGGCGGCGGCATGGTCGCTTCCGTCGGTTACGCCATGGTCATCAACATGATGGCCACCAAGGAGACCTGGCCGTTCTTCATCCTCGGCTTCGTCCTGGCTGCCATCCCTCAGCTCACGCTGATCGCCCTCGGTCTCATCGGCATCTCCCTTGCCCTCATCTACCTTGGCCTTAAGGATTTCGCCAAGCAGAATGGTGGCATGGGCGGCGGCTCCGGTGACCCGCTCGGTGACATCCTGAATGATTACGAGTAGGAAGGGAGTGATACATATGGCAGAGAACAAGATTCAGCTTTCTAAGTCCGATCGTCAGAAGGTTTGCTTCCGTCATCAGTTCCTTCAGGGCTCGTGGAACTACGAGCGTATGCAGAACGGTGGCTGGTGCTACGCAATGATCCCTGCGATCAAGAAGCTCTACACCAGCAAGGACGACCAGATTTCCGCGCTTAAGCGCCACCTGGAGTTCTATAACACTCACCCCTATGTTTCTTCCCCCGTCATTGGCGTTACCCTCGCTCTCGAGGAGGAGCGCGCCAACGGTGCTCCGATCGACGACGTCGCCATCCAGGGCGTCAAGGTCGGTATGATGGGCCCGCTCGCCGGCGTCGGCGACCCCGCCTTCTGGTTCACCCTTCGCCCGATCCTGGGCGCTCTGGGTGCCTCCCTGGCCCTGTCCGGCAGCATCGCCGGTCCGCTGCTGTTCTTCATGGCTTGGAACGTCATCCGTTACGCCTTCGAGTGGTACACGCAGGAGTTTGGCTACAAGGTCGGCTCCTCCATCGCCAAGGACCTCTCCGGCGGTCTGATGGGCAAGGTTACCGAGGGTGCTTCCATCCTGGGTATGTTCATCATCGGCGCCCTGGTCGAGCGCTGGGTGTCCATCTCCTTCACCCCGGTCGTCTCCAAGGTCACGCAGTCTGCTGGCGCCTTTATCGACTGGGCTAACCTGCCCTCCGGTTCTGAGGGTGTCAAGGAAGCACTGACGATGTATAACTCCATCGGTGCTAACGCCCTTGATCAGGTGAAGGTCACCACGCTTCAGGCCAACCTCGATCAGCTCATCCCCGGCCTTGCCGCCGTGTGCCTGACCCTGCTGGTCTGCAAGCTCCTCAAGAAGAAGGTCAGCCCGATCGTCATCATCCTGGCTCTCTTCGCCGTCGGCATCATCGGTCGCGTCTGCGGCTTCATGTAAGCACGTTTCGGCTTAAGACCGAGAATTGCTAGGCAAGGGCTTTTGAGCCATTGAAACGGACCGCACCCGGTGGGTACACTGGATGCGGTCCGATTGTTTTATTTGGAGGGCGAGGCGCGCATGGCGCAATCTCAGAACAGCACGGTCGATCTGGCAACGCCGGCAACCTGCCTGATGGGGCTTACCAGCCACGGTAACGTGATGGTGGGCAATAAGGCGTTCGAGTATTACAACGAGCGCAATCCCGAGGATTATATTCAAATCCCGTGGGACGAGGTCGACTATATTGCCGCCGAGGTTTTACGCGGCACCAAGAAGATCACGCGTTTTGCCATCTTCACCAAGGACAACGGTCACTTTACGTTTTCGACGCGCGACGACAAAGAGACGCTTCGTGCTGTCCGCAAGTACGTCGACGAGGATAAGCTCGTGCGCTCGCCCGACTTTATCGATGTGACCGCCAAGGGCGCGAAGAGCATCCCCTCCGTTATCAAAAGCCTCTTCCACAAAGGCAACTAGTCATTAAAGAGCGCCCCCCAAAGTGGGACGCAGTTTCCCATGGGGCTCGATTGGGAAAGTGCATCCCAGTTCGAGCGCCGATTCCGGGATGTAGTTTCCGGAACGGGGTCGTTTGGGAAACCGTGTCCCGTTTCGAGCCGAAATTCTGGGACACAGTTTCCAGCGAGGTCCCATTGGGAAAGTTTGACCCAGAATTTGCCTGGATAGTGGGACACACTTTCCGGAGGGCTGTTCCACCGCAACTTCGAAGAGTGGCTATACGCTGTATTACAACGGCGTAAATCTGCTACACTAGTACAACATGCCTCCGTAGCTCAGGGGATAGAGCACCGCTCTCCTAAAGCGGGTGTCGACGGTTCGAATCCGCCCGGGGGCACCAGAAGTAAATGCAGGTCAGACGGTATAAATCGTCTGACCTGCTTTCTTATATAGGGGCATCGTTAACGTCAGTTGGGTAGAATTTGGGTAGATAGTTTTTTTGTGAAGGGCTATGCCCAAAGTCCGGTTTTCAACCCTTCCCACAGCCTACGGGCTTATAAGAAGCCCTTCGGCCATGGAAAGCGTTGAAAACCTAGGGTGACGTTGCTGTGAGATGGGCGAGTTTCCAACAGCCCCCGGCGTCTTCGGGTTTCGCCTGGGACCCTGCGGCACCGTGGACCGTTGAAAACTCGCCCTTCCGCTTGGAAGAGGGCTTTTACCCCTTAAAATTGTCCGAAAGTGACAACGACGCAGGAGGTCCGGTATGCCTGCCAGCAAGAAAGAGGCAAAGGAGTTCGTCAAGCGGTGGCAGAAGCGCCTTGCCGCCATCCCCGCGGGCTCCAACAACGAGCAGCAGGACACGCAGAAGTTCTGGGTAGATCTGCTCATCAACGTCCTGGGCATCCCGTCCAACACCATAGACAGCTTCGTCGACTTCGAGCGGAAGGTGAGAGGCCGACGCATCGACGTGTTCGTCTCCGACCATAACTTCCTGTGCGAGCAGAAGTCGTGGGGTATCGACCTCGACAAGCCAGAACCCAGGAACGGCGGCATGGAGACGCCGCTCCAGCAGGCCATGTGGTACGCGCGGCACCTGCCGTACTCCGAGCGCCCCCGCTGGGTGATGACGTGCAACTTCGGGAGCTTCCGCCTCTACGACCTCGACAGCGAGAGGCCCGAGGACACCGTGCAGGAGTTCTCCCTTGAAGAGCTCCCGGACAGCCTGTACCTTCTCTCCTTCCTGACATCCAATGAGACGAGCCGCTTGCACAAGGAGCAGCAGCTTTCCATCGAGGCCGGGGCCTACGTCTCCAGGCTCTACGATGCCCTCGCCAAGCAGTACCACCACATTGAGGAGAAGGATGAGCGGGCGCAAGAGGAGCAGCGCTCCCTCAACGTGCTCATCACCCGAATCATCTTCCTGCTCTACGCCGAGGACGCCGACCTCCTGCAATCGCACCAGGCGTTCGGCAGGTACTGCGAGGGAGACCCCGCGAAGCTCCGCCGAAAACTGGTCGATTTGTTTGAGACGATCGACACGCCCCTAGAGCAGAGGGATGAGTACATGGACGAGGACCTCGCGGCCTTCCCCTACGTGAACGGCGGTCTGTTCGCCGACTCCTCCATCATCGTCCCGCAGATGACCTCGGAGATCCTCGAGGCCATCGCTGACGCGTCCCAGGACTTCGACTGGCGCGAGATCTCGGGCGTCATCTTCGGCGGCGTGTTCGAGGGCACGCTGAACCCCGAGACGCGCCACGCCGGGGGCATGCACTACACGAGCGTCGAGAATATCGAGCGCTGCCTCAGGCCACTCTTCCTCGACGAGCTGTGGGATGAACTGCACGAGGCCGAGGGCGAGAAGACAGCTGCCAAGCGCAAGCAGGCCCTGGCGAGGCTACACGACAAGGTGGCCTCCATCACCATCGGCGACCCCGCGTGCGGCTCGGGCAACTTCCTTACCGAGGCGTACCGGCAGCTGCGCACCATCGAGAACCGAATCATCGAGGACGAGCTCGGCGAGGAGACCGGCAGCGCGGGACAGACGTCCCTCGTCGTTGCGCAGGACAGCCCTGTCCGCGTGTCCCTGGACCAGCTGTACGGCATCGAGATAAACGACTTCGCCGTCTCGGTCGCTAAGACCGCCCTTTGGATCACCGAGGAGCAGATGCTCCGAAAGACGCAGGAGATATACGTCGGTTATGACTTCGACTTCCTGCCGCTCAGGAGCCTCAGCAACCTCCATGAGGGCAACGCCCTCAAGACCGATTGGTCCGAGGTGTTCCCCGATGACCTCACGTACCTCGTGGGCAATCCGCCCTTCCTTGGGGCCCGTAACCAGTCCAAGGAGCAGAAGGCCGAACTCCTTGAGGTCTTCGACGGCGCGAAGAACGCGGGCAACATCGACTACTGCGGGGCCTGGTACATGAAGGCCGCGAGGTTCACGCAGGGAAAGCGCACGCGCTGCGCCCTGGTCTCTACCAACTCGATATGTCAGGGCGAGCAGGTCGCCAACCTCTGGAAACCCCTGCACGACCTGGGTATCCACATCGACTTCGCGCACAACACGTTCAGGTGGGACAACGAGGCTGCGGACAAGGCACACGTGTTCTGCGTCATCGTGGGCTTCTCCCGCGAGTCGGGGACCAAGACGCTCTTCTACCACGCGACCCCGGACAGCGACGAAGAACAGATTCCCACGGCTCGAATCAATGCGTATCTGAAAGACGCCCCTGATGTATTCATCTACAGCCGCAGCAAGCCTATTTGTGATGTTCCGGAAATGGGCATCGGAAATAAACCTATTGATGGGGGATTCTACCTGTTTACCGATGAGGAGAAAGACGATTTCCTGAAGAAAGAGCCAAAGGCCGAAGGCTTCTTCCATCCATGGCTTGGATCAAAAGAGTTCATTCATGGCTATCATCGCTGGTGCCTGTGGCTTGGGGAGGCAACCTTCTCAGATTTAAAGCAGCTTCCTGAGTGCAGAAAGAGAGTAGAACAGGTTCGTGAATACAGGCTTGCAAGTAAAAGCGCTGGAACCCGAAAAATAGCAGATAAGCCAACGAGATTTCACGTTGAGAACATGCCCGAGGGAAGTTCCATCATCATCCCAGAGGTGTCTTCAAGCAGACGGAAACGTGTTCCAATGGGCTTTGTTGGTCCAGAGATATTTTGCAGCAACAAGGTTAGATTGATACCTAATGCTTCTCTCTATCACTATGGCATTCTGCAATCTCAATTCCATAATGCATGGGTTAGGATCGTAACCGGAAGATTGAAGGACGATTACCAGTATTTGGCCAATATTGATTACAACAACTTCGTCTGGCCCGAGCCCACGGAATCACAACGCGAGGAAGTCGAGCGTTGCGCCCAAGCCGTGCTCGACGCCCGGGATGCCCAAGAAGGTGCGACGCTCGCGGACATGTACGATCCCAAGAACGAGACGTTCTTCCCCGAGCTGATGACAGCGCACAAGGCGCTCGATGCCGCCGTCGAAGCCGCCTATGGCGTCGACTTCGGCGGGGACGAGGAGAGGATAGTCGCCCATCTTTTCAACCTGTACGCCAAGAAGGTCGGTGAACTATAGTGCCAAATTCCATCTATAACCCCATATCGCTGGAGGTCGGTAACATCCTGAAGGATGTTCAGACGGGCAAGATTGGCCTGCCTGATCTGCAACGGCCTTTCGTGTGGGGCAATGAAAAGGTTCGCGATCTGCTTGATTCCATGCTTCGCGGATACCCTATCGGCTATGTGATGCTGTGGGACTCTCCGAGCGATGATGCGGGCAAGAAGTCTGCCATAGGCTCGAACCAAAAGGTGTATGCCGTCCCCAAGTCCCTTGTCATCGACGGACAGCAGAGGCTCACTGCCCTCTTGAGCTCTCTGTACGGCGTACCCGTGCGAGACAAGAACTTCAGGGAGCGAACGGTGAAGATCGCCTACGACCCCATCGCACGCTCATTCAAGAATGCCGATGCTTCGACCGAGAAGGATTCGCGCTATGTGCCCGACGTATCCGAGGCCTTCGCGGCGAACCACGACAACAAGCTGAGCGCCTATCGCAGGGCGTTCATCAAGCGCCTTAACGAGGCGAATGCCAAAAAGGGAGAACCCCAACTCGACGATGGCGGCGAGGACGCCGTCGAGAGCGGGCTCAACGCATTACTCGGGCTTGAGCGTTATCTTCTGCCGACGCTGGAGATTTCCGAATCGGCTGACGAGGAGACCGTATCGGACATCTTTGTGCGTGTGAACTCGCAAGGGCAGGCGCTTAAGCAGGATGACTTCATCATGACCCTGCTTTCGGTCTACGAACCTGCCATGAGGGAGCGCATAGAGGAGTTCTGCGCCATGAGCCATGCGCCCGCAAAGGGCACCTCGTACAACCCGCTCATGACCGTCTCGCCGACGCATATCATCCGCGCCACGGTGGGCGTGGGGTTCAAGAGGGGTCGCCTGCGTTATGCCTACCAGATTCTTCGCGGGCGAGATCTCAAGACAAAGGAAACGACGCCCGAGACGCGAGCCGAGAACTTTGCTACGTTCGGTCGCGCCCTCGATCTCGTGCTCGACTTGAACAACTGGCATGCCTTCATCAACACGCTGGCGGAGGCGGGCTATGTCTGTTCCGACCAGGTGGGGTCGGGCAATGCGCTCATGTTCTGTTATGCGTTCTACCTTATCGGGCGCTACGAGTTCGGTATGGAGCCGTTGGCTGTGCGCAGGCTCGTGCGACGCTGGTATTTCGCCGCAGCCATAACGGGGCTCTATGTGGGGTCCTTCGAATCCGAGTTCGAGCAGCAGCTTAACGACGTCTCGCGCCTTGAGACCGCCGATGAGTTCCGGGCGTACTTCGACCGTAGGCTCGCCGCCATCATGACGGACGATTATTTCTCCATTACGCTGCCCAGCTCCCTCGATGCAAACGAGGCGACGGGCCCGACCTGGTGGGGCTTCGTCGCGGCTCAGGTCGTGCTCGGTGCCAAGGCGCTGTTCAGCATGGCCCCTCTTTCTCAACTGCTGCTCACCGGCTCATCAGGTTCCAAAAAGGCCCTGGACAAGCATCATCTGTTCCCAGATAACTACCTGAAGGCCAAGGGTTACCTTTCACAGCGCAGCAACCGAGGCAACTTCACCCTCGTTGACTACCAGAACAACATCTACATCTCGGATGACGCCCCGAATGAGTACGTTTGTAGGTATCGCGCCGCGCTGGGGGAGGACGAGTATCGCCGCAACTGCGAGGAGCATGCCCTGCCTGTTGGGTTTGAGGACCTCGATTACGAGGAGTTCCTAGGCAAGCGAAGGCAGCTTATGGGCGAGCTGGTGAAGAGGGCCTACGAGCGGCTTTAGGTCTCCATTGTGGATCGGGGAGAGGTTACTGCCGACTCCTCCCCGACGTGCAGGTCGAGAGGGCCGAGGCGTGGCAATCGGCCTTGCGGCCGATGGGTCCCGCTTATGGGCGGGACCCCCGCGACGCACGGCGTCGCTCTCGCTGCGGTTCCCTGGCAACGCTCCCCAGGGTCGCGTTTCGTCCGCCTCCGCTCACGCCGGCCCAGCCCGCCGAACGGCTGCGCTCGATGGCTTCCAGAAGTCGCCATCGCTCCGCCGTAGTCGCCGGGCTGGGCCTCTCGCGCCGGGTCGCCGAGCGCCGTCGTGCGACGCTTCCCAGGGTCGCGTCTCCTCGGCGTCGGTTCAACCGGCGCTCACCTGCCCGGGCTCGCGTTGCCTTGGGCAACCGGCTCGCTCCGTGCAGGCAAGATATGGATTCCGTTGCACGGAATCATCTTGCCCGCCTGCGGCGGGACGGCGAACCGCTCCGAGGTCGCTCTCACCGAAGGGCAAAAGAAGGGGCCGGGACGCCTGTTGCGTCCCGGCCCAAATGCTCAGTCGTCTCGGCCGTTCTGGTTCTCCAGCGCCCTGCGCTCAAGCTCCCAGAACGCCCGCATCGCCGTCGCTATCCCGCGCAGCGTGAAGCGGACGGCGATGCCAGTCGAGCGGTCGACGGCAAAGCCGAGCCTTCCGCCGTTGACCTTCCTCATGCCCCCGAGAGACTTCGAGGGGAAGCGGTACTGGAGGCTCCCGCCCTTCGACCTGGCGAGCTCGATGCCGTCCCGCTTGAGCCGCCGCTCAAGCTCGCCCATCCGGTCGGGGCAGTCGCGCATGCGCCCGACCTCCTCGATTCGGCGGGCGACCGCGACGCGGATGCGGGCGTTCTCCGAGCGCTCGGCCTGCCCCTTTCGGGCCATGTCGCGCTCTTCCGTGCCGGGTTGCCTCGCGTGGACGCGCGAGTTGGCCTTGCCGCGCTCAAGCTGCCTGAGGCCGTACCTTTCGTCCAGGGTACGGACGGTCTTCACGCGTGATGCCGCCGCCTTTCGGGCGGGGCCCTCGTCGAGTCTTCGGCCGGTTTCCAGATCACTGCGGTTGATGCCGAGGTGCACGGCGTAGCGGTCGGTGGCGTCCGCGCGGCAGCGCTCGCGGTGCAGCACCATCACGACTTCCTGGTTGGGGTAGCGCTCGGCCACGTACTCCCTCGCATAGCACATGCACAGCTCCGGCGTCATCTTCCCGCCGTTGAGGTCGCACTCGTCTGGGAGGAACCCGAGTATCTGGTGCTGCATGTAGGTACACTTGGCACCGGCCTTGCCGGGCCTGTCGTGACCCATGGCCGCCCTCGTGTCTGCCATCTCCTGAAACCAGCGGTCATCGTCGATGATGTTCTGCGTGCCGTGGGCGAGCGCCTTGTCGCGGTCCCAGGAGAGGTAATCCCTGAGTCTCGCGAGGTGCTTCTCGCTGCAGACGCTCGTCTGCTTTATCGCCGTCATGGTCGCCTCCCTAGTCGAGCGAGAGCCCGCTGAATTTGCCGCCCGGCTTGCTTCCGTTCTTCTTCTCCGGCTCGGGCCACTTTGGGCACCAGGTCGAGGCCTCCTCGCGCATCTTCCCGGCGGCTGACTCGTCGAGGCGGCGCTGGTAGGCGCGACGGTTCTCCGCCTCGTGCTCGGGGGTCCCGAGGTCGAAGTGCTCCCTTGTGGGCGTGTTGGTGCAGTCGGTGACGGGGGAGCGGAAGACGCCGGCTCGACATGCGGGCATACCGTTGTCCGCGTGCTTCACGACGATGATCCCGTCCCGGTCCGGGGCCATGTCGCGCCACTCCCAGGGGTGTATCACGTCGTCGGCGCTCTCGCTGTAGGACGTCGAGGAGGACGTGCCTGACGCGGCCCTGCCGTTGCTCGTGCCCTGCGTGTGGCGCGTGGTCTTGCCGATGAGCTCGGTGAAGTACCGGCGGTCCTCCTCCTCGGCGAGCTTCATCGCGACCTTGATGCCGCAGTTCGCGAGGATCTTCCTGCGGCCGTCTTTCTCGCCGTACTTGTTGAGCTGGGATACGTCCTGCGTCGCGCCGACCCAGAAAACACCGTAGCTGCGTCCTAGGCTGAGGAGCGCGGGCAGGCACTCGACGCGGGGGAGGTTGCCCCACTCGTCGCCGAGTATCTGCACGGGGCGGGGGAGTTTTCCGCCGTTCACGTCCGCGACCGCCTGGACCGAAGCCCAGAGCTGCGAGAGGAATATCGCCGCTATGCAGTTGTAGGGGGAGCCCTCGTCGAGCACGTGGAGGAAGACGGCACTCTTCTCCGTGAGCACCGTTCGCGGGTCGATGTCGGAGCCAGAGGTCATCCATGCGACCGGCGCGGACGAGAACGGGCGGAGTGCCACCTTGAGCGTCGAGAGGATGCTCCTGAGCTCGTTGCCGCCCGAGGAGACGAACTGCGACGCCCTGCCCTTGGCGGGGTGACCGCTCGGCAGGGAGCGGAAGACGGCCTTCAGAGGCTCGGCCGGGTCGTCGCCCTCGGCCTCGGTGCCACGGTCCAAGACCTCGCAGACGGTCGCGAGGTGCCTCGATCCCTCGGGACACTCGTCAGACATGGAGACCAGCAGGACCAGGGCCGAGAGCAGGCCCCTGGCCGATGCCGTCCAGTGCGAACCCTTGCCCTTCTCGTCATCCTGCACCACGAGCTCCGCGATGGCGTCCGCCGCCTGCTCGGCCTCCTGATCGCGCCCCTCGGCATGGAGGTCGAGAACCTGCTTGAGCGGGTTGAACCTCTGGCCGCGATAGGGGTGCTGCGTATCGAGCAGGAGGACGCGGTAGCCACGACGGGCAAGCTCGTCGCCCGTGAGCTCTATGAGCTCGTTCTTCACGTCTGAGACGACGAGGGTCGCGGGCTCGGAGCCGTTGGAGGCGTCGCCGTAGCTGAGCAGGTCGATTGAGGGGAGGTAGAGGAAGCGTGATTTACCTGACCCAGTAGCCCCTGATACGAAAATCATCTTCTTCGGCTCGTAGAAATAGCAGGGCTTACCGCGATATTTGGTGAAACCGTAGACGAACCCGCGCGACGAGGGGTTCGTCGAGCCGCCCCATGTCATGGACCCCTTCACGACCTCACGACCCGTCTTGACGTGGGCGTCGCCGAGCACGCCGCCGTCCTCGGCTCGTGATTTGAGGGCGCTTGAGTAGGCAATGAGGGCGCAGGTGCAGAGTGCAAGGAGGAAGACGAACAAGGCCCCGAGGGGATGGGTGACGAACCCGTCCGAGAGCCACCAGCCGAGGACGGTCTCCGCGTCGAACGTTGTGGGAATTGCCGATGCGTCGAGTCCGTACCCGGCGACGAGCATGTCGATGGGGGCGGCGAGTACGGGGCATGCGAGGATCGCTAGGAAAAGGGATGATAGGAGCGCTGTGAGCATCTTGGTTTTCATGATAGTTCTCGATTCTTGGAGATGAGGTTTGAAAGCTGCGAGGCCGTGCTCGACACCAGTCGGACGGCCTCCGTGAGCTGTCGGGCCGTCTGCGCATCCACGCCATAGGCGTTTGCGGCATGGACGGCCTGGTTGAGGTTTCCGCCCTGTTTCTTCATCTGGTGGAGGATTTGCCGCAAGGTCGCCTCGTCGGCGACCTTGACGGGCTTCTGCCCGATGCGGAGGGCAGCTTCGCGCATGAACGTCGATGGGGCCATGTCAAAAGAGGAGGAGCGCGCCATGATGACGGCACGCTCCTCCTCGGTCATGCGGACGTTGATATGCGCGGTCTTGCTGTTGCCGCGCATGGCCTAGTCCTCCTGGTCATAGAAGGTGGCATGGGGCGCGTCGAAGGTGAGCTTGGCGCTCCCAAGCGTGCCATAGCGTGCCTTAAGGACGCGAACGAGCAGGGGACGAACATCTAGCTCTGAGTTGTACCTCCGCTCCTTCTTGTCCCTGCCGTCGACCTGCAGGAAGAGAGCGTTGTCGGAGCCGTAGTCGATACCCTGCGAGCCAGCGAAGACGTTGAGCTCGGTGTTCGCATCGTTGTACTTATCGCGCGCGACGCTGCTTATCAGGAAAACGGGGACGTCATACGTCCGGGCGATGTTGCCCAGGGCTTGGACGCAAGCGGTGATGACAACGCGTTCTTCCGCGCGAACATTGAAATTGGTTGCTGCAATGAGTTGAAGGTAATCCACAAAAACGGCAGGGCGCTGCCCACGTTCGTGAATGCAATCACCGATGCAACGCCCGAGATCTTCCATGGACGTTTGGCTGTCCATGATGCACGAGTTAGGTGCTACGGTCTCGGCGTAGATGGCGCAGGCGTGCTCAAATGCCTCCCTCTTCTCGGGGATGGTCCCGGTCGTCTCGGAAAGGCTGAAGTCTCCGTTGCCGAGGCGCGTGATGCCCTTCTGGGCGATGCGATACGCGGGGAGTTCCGCGGAATAGAAGACGGTGGGCACGCCTTGGGATGCGAGGTCGTCGGAGATGGTCTTGAGGAGCGTCGTCTTGCCGGCAGCGGGTGCCGCTCCGACTATGGTCAGGATTCCGGGTACGACGCCTCCGATGAGCTTGTCGAGAGAGGGGAGGCTGCGTATATGAGCCATGGGCTTACGCCCGTTCATTTCCTCGATATAGGTCTTGAGCTGATCGGCTTCGACGTTGAATGAGCTATTGGCTACAGGCTGCACGGATCCGACACCTCCAACTCGTGAAGGTACTCAAAAAAGCTGGACTCGATGACGAAGAGGCGGCTATGAAGCTTGAGGCAGCGACCGCTCTCTTTCATGAGCGATGCGGCGGCAACCTCCCCAAGCCCGGTCAGCTCACGAATCTCGGTGACGCCGAGCAGACGCTCGCGTCCCAGAACGACGCGAGGAGGAGCGGGTACGATACCCGCTTTGGGAACAGCGGAATCTATCATGGTAGAATCTCCTTTGGTCTGCTCACTCCTCCCCACCTCAGTTTGGCGACTAGAGGGGAGGGGTGGGCGGCTTTTTGTTTCTATGGCCTTCTTCGGGCACCTCCATTCCGGCATTCGCTTATCTGTGCAATTCGATGATACTGCTTCTGGCAATCGAGGCGCTGAAGATTCAGAAAAAGTTCCGAAAAGTTTCGGATAAGCGCTTTTACCTCGAAAAACAGGGTTATACTTGCAATGAAAATCGATTGGAGGATGAAATGGAACGTTCCAGGAAACCGAAAAAACGAAAGTTTGGGACGACCGTCCTTGAACAGACCGATGACAACATCAGCATGTTCAAGGAACAACATCCGCAAGAGTTTAAGACTCCGGGGGAAGTGGTCGACCTTCTCGCGAGTCTCTGTCTCCGCGTCAACAAGGGTGCGGCTGCAGAGCTGAGTGCTTTTTGTGCGCAACGGGTCAAGTCTATTCAGGATGAGCTTAGTGGATATGGCGATGCTGAGTCCCTGTCGCTCGCTGCCGACGATTTAAACGACAAGCTCTCTTATTACAAGGCTCTTCGTAACCATATGCTGCGATTTGTTCCGCAAGACAGCCTTGTTGATAAGGGGCCGTCAATGAAACGCGTGGACCTGCGAGGTGGCTCGTATCTCGTTGTCCCCGACGATTGGCCTGTGGTCAATGAGCCAAACGCCTCATCATGCGACTATGCTTTCGTCCTTGAAGTGCGGAACGCAAGCGATGCAATTCCGCACTATGTTTATCTTTCCTCAAGGGAAGCCTGTCCTACGGATGAGGTGCTTAACGCAATAGCTGATAAATGGCCGGGGATTCGTGATGTCCAGAGTTCTCAGGTCGAGCCGATCTATGACAAGGACGGCGCGATTCTGAATGCCGACGAATGGACGAAGGCACCTATAATCGGCGTCTTCCCCATTCGCGACGCCTCATCGTTTTCCTGGGAGGATAAAGCTCCATATGGAGCGATGGTCTATCGCCATTAGTCCATCTATGTTCAAAGCAAGGGAAGGGCCGGGTATATTTCGGCCCTTCCTTTATGAATTGCTCTCTTGGGAAATGAGCTCGCCGAAGGCATCTGCTGCCTTACGATCGTTTGCCTCGATGGCGTGGGAGTAGATGGAGAGCGTCGTACTTGGAGATGCGTGTCCAAGTCTTGCCTGGACAGTCTTCACGTCCGCGCCTTCTCCGATTAGGAGCGTCGCTTGCGTGTGCCGCAGGGCGTGGGGGACGAGCCCACTGTATCCCGTGCCCCTCACGTGTTCTTTGCCGTTTCGCTGGAATCTTCTGGTGATATTGTTGTAGCTCCCAAAGCCGTTATCGACGCAGAAGTCGCGGAACCATCGGTCGAAGTTGTGGCCGTCTACGTTGACGACTGTGGCGTATATGTCATCCTCGATCGTGACGACCTTTATGCCGTTAACGATAGGCGTCTTGTCGTCCTGATCGAGAGTGTATCGGTTGAGCTGCGCCCGCTGTTCCAGCTTCCATTTGCTGAGATAGCAGGCCAGGGAGTCGTTGATTGCTATGGTGCGTCGGCTCATCTTCGATTTTGGCGGTCGGAGAGTCTTGTCATTGGTGAACTGCTTCGACACGCTCAACGTGCGCTGCCCAAGATCGATGTCGCCCCAAGTCAAGCCGAGCATTTCGCCGCGTCGGAGACCACATTGGAGCAAGAGCATGGTGCCCGTTGCCTTGGCCGACAGTGGTTCATCCATGAGGCAAGACAGAAATCGTGAAGCCTCGTCTGCCGTAAGCGGAGTTCTTTCCCTGTAAGTTGGTTTGGGAAGCTTGATTGGCGTGCATGGGTTACGAAGGATGAGCTCGTTGTCTACGGCGTCTTGGAGAATCTGTCGCAGTTTGACATGTGTCCCGTGTAGCTCGGCTTCGGACATTCCCTTTTTGCGGGCGTTTGCGTAGATGTGCCGTATATCGTCAGGGTGGAGGTCAGTAAGTCGAATATGGCCGAACATTTCTTGAATGTGGCTAATATAGTTGCCCTCACGGGCATAGGCGAGCGGTGACTTGAAGCCCTCTTCCCTTAGGCTGTGGAAGTTCTCGGCGTACTTTGCGACGGTGAGGTTTCCGTTGTCACGGACGACACCGGAGTTCAACTCCTCCTTGTATTCTTCCAAGGCTTTGCGGAGCATTGCCTGTTGTGTGCGTCTACTCACACCTTCGCAGTGCAGTGTTCTCTTGGATGAGTAGGCGTATTTGCCAGTCTTGGGGTCCTTGCCGAGGTTGAAGCGGTATTGGAACACCCCTTCTTTAACTTGATATACGCTGCCGTTTCCGACGACTCGTGGTTTGGTGCTCATGGTGGGATTCCTTGGGATTAGGCTAGGGGCAAGCCCTTAAAGGCTTGCCCCTAGCCTAATCCCAAAAATCTACCCAAGCAAGAGTATCTGGGTAGAATTAGGGTAGAAAGTTTTTGAAGCCTATATCTCGCGATTCTTGAAATATGCCGTTTTACATGCGGTTATATGAAGTTGTATAAAATTATAAAACACCAGCTCAAATAGAAATACAAGACCTCCTAAAGCGGGTGTCGACGGTTCGAATCCGCCCGGGGGCACCAGAAGATTATGACGGCGTCGCGAGAGTGGCGCCGTTTCTGGTTTGTGGGAGCTGCCGGCGGATTCGAGCCGTCGACACCCGCGTCACTCATTTCCCCGCGGGGGGAGTTTTCGAATCCGCCCGGGGGCACCAGAGGAATATCGAGCCCGGTACCGCTACGGTGCCGGGCTCTTCTGGTTCATGCCATGTCAAAAACGAAGCGCCCACTTGCTGGGGGAGCAAGCGGGCGCCTGTGAGCGAATATGTTTGCGGCGAGAGCCGTGATGGGCGGTGGGGTGGCGACTAGTTGGTCGTACCGGAATCGTCACCCGTGCCCGAGCCAGAGCCCGAACCCGAGCCAGAAAGTGCGACCGTCAGCGTGATCGTGCTGTCGGTGGACTGCTTGCCGGTGGGGGAGACGCCCGTAACGGTGGCATCCTCGTTACCGCTTACGGGATTGCCGTTCTGGTCACAGAAGCCGATGTTATAGAAACCGGCGTTGTTGAGCGCGGTGACGGCGGCGGAGATGCTCTTGCCGTACAGGTTGCCCGGAACGCTGGCCTTGCCGGACTTCTTGGCAATGACGACGGTAATCGTGGCGCCGGGCTTCTGCTTGCCGCTGGGGTTCCAGCTGATCACGGTGCCCTCGGTAACCGAGTCGTTCTCCTGGTAGCTCACGTCGACGCCAAAGCCTGCCATATCGAGGGCGTTGCGTGCTTGGGCCTCGGTCATGTCGGTCAGGTCGGGGACGGACGTGGTATCCGGGCCGCTCGAGACCTTGTACGAGATGGTCGTGCCCTTCGCGACTTCCTTACCGGCTTCGGTGCCCTGCTCAAAGACCTGGCCCTCATCGGCCTCGTTGGCCTCCTCGGAGGCGTTGCCCTTCAGGCCAACGCTTGCCAGCGCGGCTTCTGCCTGGTCCTTGGTCAGGCCGACAAGCCGGGGAACCTCAACCTTCTCGGAGGGCTTGGGGCCCTTGGAGATTACCAGGTTCACCTTGGTGCCCTTGGCCTTCTTTGTGTTGCCGTTGGGCGTCTGCTCGGCGACCTTGCCCTCGTCGACATCGTCGTTGTAGCTTTGGTCGATGGTGCCGACCTCGAGGCCGGCTTCCTTGATCAGCTCGACGGCAGTCTGCTGGTCCTTGCCCAGCACGTCGGGCACGGTGACCTGCTCGCCGCCAAAGAGTCCTGTGGCAAAGGCCACCACGATGCCGATGACGGCAACGGCTGCCACCATGGCGGCGATGATCTTGTTCTTGTTGGATTTGGGCTCTTCGACCTCGTAGGAGCCGGTGGAGCCCGAAACCGAGCTACGGGCGGTATTCTGGCCGCTCACGCCCGAGACGGGACGCACCATGGCGCGCGTCTGATCGGAAAGCTCGCGAGTCTTGGTGGCGCCCAGCTCACCGGGGGCACCGATGATGCGCGTGGGCTCCGAGACGTTGACGGCACGGCCCGACAGGTAGCTGTTGAGCACCTGACGCAGCTCGTCGGCGGTCTGGAAGCGGTTTGCCGGGTCTTTCTCCATGCACTTGAGGATGATGCGCTCAAGGTCGGCGTCGACACCGGAGTTGATCTGGCTCGGCGGAATAGGCAGCTCGTTGACCTGCTTGAGTGCGACCGAGATGGCGTCGTCACCGTCAAAGGGAACGCGGCCGGTGGCGCACTCGTACATCACGACGCCCAGCGAGTAGATATCCGAGGTGGGGCCGAGGTCCTGACCGCGGGTCTGCTCGGGGCTGACGTAGTGGGCGGTTCCCAGCACGTTGTTGTCTTGTGTGAGGTGGCTGTTCTTGGCACGCGCGATGCCAAAGTCCATCACCTTGATGTTGCCGTCGGGCAGCACCATGATGTTCTGCGGCTTAATGTCGCGGTGGATGATCTCGTGCTTGTGGGCGACCGAAAGCGCAGAGCTGATCTGCGAGCCGATCTGGGCGACCTTCTTGGGATCGAGGGCGCCGTGGCTCTTGATGCCGCTCTTAAGGTCGGTGCCGCGCAGGTACTCCATGACGATGTAATAGGTGTCGCCGTCCTTGCCCCAATCGTAGACGCCCACGATATAGGGGGAGGAGAGACCGGCTGCTGCCTGGGCCTCCTGCTTAAAGCGTGCGGCGAAGGTTGCGTCGCCAGCATACTGCGGCAGCATGATCTTGACGGCAACCGTGCGGTCGAGGACCTGGTCCTGTGCACGGTAGACGGTCGCCATGCCGCCTGTTCCCACCTTATCCTTGAGGAGGTATCTTCCCCCGAGGACCCTCTGTTCCATTCCTGCTCCTAACATAACTATTCGCTCAACGATGTGTGTAGTACCTACGATGTGGCCGCTGGGGCCGTGTGGCGTGTTGCCGCTAACTCTTCGGTCGCGGCGCGTCTCGGGTGTCCGATTCGATCATGGGCATCACGCTCCCTGTGCGGCAAGCGCTGCGGTCAGGACGATACCGGCGATTTTGGCGGCCTTGACGTCATGCTTGTCGAAATCCTCCAAGGCCACCGAGATGGCGACCGTGGGTGAATCGTAAGGTGCAAAGCCGACGAACATCGAGTTGACGTTGGTGCCGCCGGTCTCGGCCGAGCCGGTCTTGCCGGCGACCTTGACGCCGGGGATTTGGGCATCGGTGCCGGTGCCGGACTGGACGACGGCAAGCATGGCCTGCTTGACCTGGTCGGCCGTGGCGGAGCTGACGGCCTGACCCAGCGAGCGGGACTGCGTGGTCTTGACCACGGTTCCGTCCGGGGCGAGTACCTGGGCTACAAAGTACGGGTCCATGACCACACCGCTGTTAGCGATGGCGGCGGCAATCACGGCGTTTTGCATGACGGTGGTCTGCGGGCCGGGCGTGTGGTCCATGCCGACAGGCTGGCCGGCGCCGGCCCAGGCGGTCTCCCACTCGGTCATGAGCGACGGGTCGGCCATGATGGAGGCCGCGGAGGTCAGGTCCTGGCCGAGCTTTTGGCCGTAGCCAAAGGCGTTGGCAAACTGCACGAGCGTGTTTGCGCCAACTTCGTTTGCCACCTGGCCAAAGACGACGTTGGAGGACACGGCAAAGGCCTGCTGCAGGCTGATGGTGCCGTAGCTCTCGTTGGCATAGTTGGTGACCGGTGCGTTGCCGATGTCCATGGAGCCGGGCGCCTGGTAGGTGCTGGTAAGGCTGGCGGTACCGGTCTCGAGTGCCGCGGAAAGCGTAACGACCTTAAACGTTGAGCCCGGCGTGTACAGCGCGTCCATGGCGCGATTGTACATGGAGCCGTCCTCGCCGCCGCCCGTCTGCAGCAGGGCATCGATGTTGGTGTTGTCGTAAGTGGGCGAGCTGGCACATGCGAGAACCGCGCCGGTACGCGGGTCGATGACCACTACAGCGCCCTTAAAGCCCTTGAGCGCCTGCTCGGCAGCCGTCTGGATGCGCGAGTCGATGGTGAGCTTGGCGGTGTTGCCCGGCTGGGTCTGGCCCGCGAGCGACGCGATGGCGTTGTTCCAGCTGGAGTAGTCCTTAGAGCCGGTGAGCGTGTCGTTCATGACGCTCTCGATGGCGGTGGTGCCATACTGCTGGCTCACGTAGCCAACCACGTGTGCTGCCAGGTTACCGTTGGGGTAGGAGCGTACGTAGGTGCCGTCCTCCTGTTGCAGCGACTCGGCCAGCGTCACGCCGTCGGACGTGATGATGGAACCGCGCTGGATGTACTTGGAGCGGGCGATGGTGTGGTTGTTGGTCGGCATGTCCTGATAGTCCTTGGCCTTGATGACCTGGACATAGGTGAGGTTGCCGATAAGGATGGCGAACAGCGCCGTAAAGGCGAGCACCGCGCGGGTTAGACGGTTGGCGAGCGCCACGCGGCCGAGCACACCGGATTCAGGTGTGTCGAGCAGGCGACGGCGCATGCGCGAGCCGACGGAATGGCTGCCGCTGCCGTAGGAAGACGAGGTGGCAAAGCGCGTGCCCGTCGGGGCGGCGGCAGATGCGACCTGATCGTCAGAGATGGCGGCCATGGTGCCGGTGCCGGTAAGCTCGGCCTCGCGTCCGGTCGCCTCGTCACCGGCGCGCAGCAGGAGCGCGACGATGATAAAGCTCGCCAGCAGAGAGGAGCCGCCCTGGCTCATAAAGGGCAGGGTGACGCCGGTCAGCGGGATCAGGCGGGTTACGCCGCCAACGATCAAGAAGGCCTGGAAGCTGATGGCGGCCGTAAGGCCCGTGGCGCTAAAGGCAGCGAGGTCGGATTTAGCGCGGGCAGCCGTGGTGAGGCCACGCACGGCAAAGAGCATAAACAGGATGAGCACGGCGCCGCCGCCCAAAAGGCCCATCTCCTCGCCGATAGCCGAGAAGATAAAGTCGGACTCGACGACAGGGATGTTGTTGGCCATGCCGTTGCCGATGCCAACACCGACCAGACCGCCATCGGCAAGCGAGAAGAGCGACTGGACGATCTGGTAGCCCTGGCCCTGGGCGTCCTTAAACGGATCGACCCAAACCTGGAAACGCACCTGAACGTGCGACAGGAACTTGTAGGCGCCCACGGCTCCAACGGCCAAGAGCGCAAGACCGATAACGACATACGAGAATCGTCCCGTGGCAACGTAGAGCATCAGCAAGAAGATGGTGTAGAACAGCACGGCCGAACCCAGGTCGCGTTCGAAGACGACGACGAGCAGGCACACACCCCACACGGCAAACAGCGGCAGCAGCAGTCGCAGACGAGGGATCTTAAAGCCCAGGATCTTGCGGTTGGAGATGGAGAGCAACTCGCGGTTCTCGGCCAAGTAGCCGGCCAGGAACAGGACGATAAAGACCTTGGCGAACTCGCCGGGCTGGATGGTAAAGCCCGCGATGCGAATCCACAGCTTGGAGCCCGAGATCGTGGTGCCGATAAAGATAGGCAGCATCAGCAGAATGATGCCGATGATGCCAAAGGTGTACTTGTAGCGCATGACCACGTCGAGGTTTTTGACTAGTGCAAGCGTTCCCACCATGAGCGCCACCGAGACAAACAGGATGATGAGCTGTGAGATGGCGAGAGCGGGGGCGAGACGCGTCACGAACGTGATGCCGATGCCCGAAAGTATAAATACGATGGGCAGGATGGCGGGGTCGGCACCGGGCGCCAAGATGCGCACGGCAATGTGGGCCGCGGCAAAGGCGGCAAAGAGGCCGATCGGTACGGCGAGCGTCTCAAAGGAGATGGCAGCGCCCGCGGTGAGGACGTACATCGCATACAGCAGGATGACGGGGAACGCCGAGGCGATGAGCAAGAGCAGCTCGGTGTTGCGGCGACTCATAAGCGGCACTCCCTTTCTAATTCTTATCGGAGGCTTCGGCCTCGGCGGACTGTTCGGCGGTTTTCTCGGAATCTGATTCGGAGGTCGATCCCTGATTGGTGTTGTCGCGAATCGTTTGCGCGTCGATCACCTGGCGGGTCTGCTCCTCGTCGATCTGGTGGCGGTACTTGGATATCGTGTCCTGCGCATCGTCGACACTTGTTTGCGGAATGCCCGCCTTGAGGCGGTTTTGCGTGTCTTCGGGCAGGTCGGACAGCTTGATACTGGTTTCGCTTTCGAGCCAGTGGAGCTTGAGTCCGAGTGGCTTGCCGGGCAGGCCGCGCCAGACGGCGACATTGCCCTGGTAGGTACCCAGGTAGTACGAGCCGGTGACACCCGTGTAGGCCCAGATGCCAGCTGCCAGCACAAAGACGAGGGCCAGGATGGCGGCGATAGTAACGTTGCGGCGACGCACGCGTTGCGCCTCGCGCATAACGCCATCGTCAACCAGGTCAACGACTACTACGGTCACGTTGTCGTGGCCGCCGGCGGCAAGCGCCGCGTCCACTAGGTTGTCGACGCAGATTTGCGCGGTTGAGGACTGCGTGGCGATGTTCTCGATATCGCTATCGGGAATCATGCTCGAGAGGCCGTCGGAGCACAGGATCAGGCGGTCGCCTTCCTCGATATGCAGGGTAAAGTGGTCTGCGTACATGGCGGGGTCCGAGCCCAGCGCGCGGGTGATGACCGAGCGGTTGGGGTGGACGCGTGCCTCATCGGCCGTAATCTCGCCGGCGTCAACGAGCTCCTCCACATAGGAGTGGTCGCGGGTCACGCGGATGAGCGTGCCCTCGTGGAGCAGATAGGCGCGAGAGTCGCCCACGTGGGCGATGGCGAGCGTGTCGTTTTCGATGTAGGCGCAGGTGGCTGTGCAGCCCATGCCGGGCTTGCCCAGGCCGTTCAGGGCCGCCTCGATTACGGCGGCGTTGGCTGCCTCGACGGCTGCGGCCAGGCGTGCTGCGTCGGCGGACTGTGGGGCCGTCTTGGCAATAGTCTCGACGGCGATGGAAGAGGCTACCTCGCCGGCAGCGTGACCACCCATGCCGTCGCATACGCAAAAGAGCGGCGACTGCACCAGGTAGGAATCCTCATTGTGCGGGCGCACGCAGCCAACGTCGGAGCGGGCGCCCCACATGAGTTGCGTGGTGGTGCCGGCATCATAGGTCGAGTCGGTCTCGATGCGCTCCTCGGTCAGGGGCTCAAAGCTCATGGTCGAGCCGGGGTCTTTGAGCTTGGCCTCAACGGCGGCAACGTCGATTTCGGCGGTGTCACCGGGAGAGACGGTGTCGGTCACGGCGTTTGATTCGGAATCGCCGGTGTCCGGGGAGTCGGGCTCCTCGGAAACGCGGGCGGTCGACTCGTCGTCTTGCGGGCTGACGTCTATAGGCTCGGGCGTCGCAAAGTGCGACGGCGCGGGCGTGTTTTGCGAATGGGTGGCGGGCTCGGCCACGGTATCGGACTCGCTTGCGGGCGCAGGCTGCGGGGTCCTGGGTGCAGGGCCGTCCTCGGGGGATGGCCCTGCCTCGGGCGCCGACGTAGACGCGGGCGCAACCTCGGATGCCGGGGCTATGGGAAACGCCGGCGCGGCGGGCTCGGGTGCCGCAAACACCGCAGCGCTCTCGTTGATTGCCGCGGCGACGGGCTCTGCAAAGTGAGCCGGCGCCGGGGTTGCTTCGGGCGCTGTGGGCTGTTCCGCAACATGTGCGCCGATGGGCGCCGCTGCGGCATCCTCTTCGTCCTCGTTATCGGCTAGATCCGAAATATCATGCGTTACATGCGAAAGAGGCAGGGAGAACACGGTGTCCTCGGGCTCCACGGGTTTGGAGCCCGCCGGAGCGGCGTGGGCCGGCACAGCTGTGGCGGCAGCCGGTGCCTCGGTCATAGTTGCGGACTTGCTCTCCTCGTCGATCATCGACGGTTCACCTTCATGACCACGTCGCCAATCTGGACTTCGTCGCCCTCACGCAGCGTCGCGGGCTCCACGAGCTGGCGGCCGTTGACGAGCGTGCCGTTAAGCGAGTTGAGGTCCTCGATGATGAGCGCCGGGCCCTGCAGCGAAAAGCGCGCATGCGAGGCCGAGACGAACGGTTCGTTGATGCAGATGTCCGAAGATGGCGAGCGACCGACGATGACGGGGCCGAGCATGTCTACGTGGATGCCGCGGATACCGCGCGGACCCTTGTCCACATCAATCGTCCAGATAGCCGAGTCGCGGCGCTGCCCGCGCACAAGTCCCACGCCGGTCTTCATGACGGCGAACAGGAAGATATAGAGCAGGGCGACCAGGACGATGCGGCCTGCAAAAAGGACGATATCGATGTTCATAAGCGACTATCCCCTAAATTCAAAGGTGCTCAGGCCAAACGTCAGCAGATCGCCGTTGCGCAGCGGGCAGCGCGTAATGCGGCGGTTGTTGACGAGCGTGCCGTTGGTGGAATTGAGGTCCTCGATCGACCAGTCCGAACCGGTGAAGGTGAGCTGGGCGTGACGACGCGACACGTTGGGGTCGCGCAGGGCAATGTCGGAAACTGAGCGCTCGCGACCGATGGTCACCTGTGCGGAGGTGATGCTATGGCTCTCGCCGCTCACGACGTCGACGAGCTGGGCGAGCGGGCGCTGCGGGGCGCGAGTGCTCGCCATGTTGGAGGCGATGCCGGCTGCGGCGCCTAGGCCCACGGCGGCACCGGTCGCGGCGGCTCCGCCCATGCCGGCAAGCGCGTCGCGCGAGACGGTCTGCGGCACCGGGATGGGTGCGGCGGCGGGGTCGGGGACGCTAGGCGCGAAGGGGTCTGCCACGGCAAGCGGGTCGGGAGCGGCGGCGCGAGGCGTCGGCTGCTGCTGGGGCATGGCGGCGGGGCGCTGCTGCTGCGGGGCAGCAAACTGCTGCTGGCCGGCGCGCGGGGCGCTGGCGGCGCGGCTTGCGGCCGAGTTATTCTGTCCCAGGCCGTTTTGGTAGGCGCGCTCTTCCTCGTACAGGCGGCCGAGCGTGGGCGCATCGACGTTCTCGGCAAAGACCGAGAACTTGCCGGCGCGCAGCTGCGGATCGATCATAAAGCGCACGAGGGGCTCGCCGACAAAGACATAGCGGCGCTTTTCGGCCTGCGCCTTCACAAACTCGCGGACCTCGCGCGAAAGCTCGGGGTAGAACGGGGCGAGCATGGGATCGTCGTCGGCGGCGATAAGGATGGTATAGAGTGCCGGCGCCGTGTTGACGCCGTTGATCACCAGAGTCTGATCCTCCATGTCGCGAGCGGCCTGCTTGGCAAGCTTCTTAAAGGAGAACGGGGCACGGGTGGCACCGAAGATGCCGGCCACGTGGTCCTCGAAGATGTTCAGGAAGTTCACGAAAGATCACTCTCCGTATAGGTTCTTTGGTATCCGAGCAAATATAGGCATATCCCAACGATTATAGAGGATAGGATTCCCGCAACCGCCGCCTTGGCGATGACCGCGGCTGCAAGGCTGGCAATTTCCATATGGTGTGCAAGACAGGACGCCGCTGCGCAGCCGATGCCGGTGACAGCGATGGCGGCGATTGCGGCAAGGTTTGAGCCCTGATCGGCACGCTTGGCATGGGCATTGAGCAGCGCGGATGACGCTGCGGCAGTTGCCGCGACCAGCACAAAGGCAGCCCAAAGGAGCGGGTCTCCCAGCGCTGCGGCAACGTTACCGAGCCCCAGCACGCCTCCGGCTGAAAGCGCGACCGTGGCCAGACGGGCAAAAAGCGCGCCCATGCCCGTTGCCGCGGCGGCGCTTGCCGGGCCGAGCCAAAATGACGCGACGCCGGCGGCGACCCCAGCTGCCAGGAAGGTATTGCCGGTCAGACAGCCAAGCGCGAGTGCACAGGTGAGCGTGGCGCTCGCGGCAGTCTCGGTGCGACCCCAGGCGATCCACCAACCGGACATGGCGGCGGCAAAGATCACCGCGACGGGCAGCATCGACAGGATGCCCTGTGCCTGCATGGTGGCGTTGGCCATGAGCACCAAAAAGCCCACAGCCGAGATGGCCGAGCCAATCTGGGGGGCCAGGCCAGCCGCCGCTCCGATCGCGATGGCCGCAATGACCAGGCCGGGAAGCGCCGCGACCCCGGCCGTTTGCATCAGCAAAAAGCTAAAGGTGCCGCACGTTAGCGCCGAGATAGTGCGCATGGTGTAGTCGCGCGCATGGCTCCAGCGCGTGCCCGCCCAGCCGAGTGCGGGGTCGACCTCGATGGCGTCGTCCTCGTAGTGCGACGGCTCGATATCGTCGAGCTCCTGCTCGTCATCCGAAAGTTCGCCAACCATTTGCTCCAGGCTGCGACGGCCTTCGCGCACGCTGCCCAGACCGGCAAGGAGCTGGTCGCAAAATGCCTCGATGCTGTTGGGGCGGTCCTGCGGCATGGGGGAGAGCGCGCTCATGAGCGCGGCCTCGGCTCCCGGGGGAAAGTGTGGTATCAGCTCGCTGGGATAGGTGGCGCCGCCGATGATGCGGCCGAGCGAGTCGGCGGGCGTGGCCGCCATAAAGGGAGCGCTGCCGCACAGGCCCTCGTAGATCACACAGGCGAGGGCAAAGACATCGGCGCGCTCATCGACCGTGCCGGTCTCGATATCGAGCTGCTCGGGCGGCATGTAGCCGATGGTGCCGCCGCGCGAGCCGCCAAAGCCACCGGCGGACGACAGTCGCGCCATGCCAAAGTCGGTGAGCTTTACATTGCCCGAGTGGTCGATGAGCACGTTGGCGGGCTTAATGTCCAGGTGGAGTACGCCATTGCTATGGGCGAAGGTGAGCGCCTGGCCTAGGGCATCGGCAATGGCCGCGGCCTCGTCAAAGGTAAGTGAGTGACCGTCCACGCGGTGCAAAAACTCGGCCAGCGACATGCCATCGACATATTCCATAACTAGGTAGGCATAGGCTGTGTCGTGCGTAAAGTCGATGACCTGCACGATGTTGGGATGTTGAAGCATGGCGGCAGTGTGCGCCTCGCGCAGGACATCCATGATGTCGCTGGCGGGCATGCCGACACCGTTAATAAGGGGGATGCGCTTAATGGCGACGCGGCGGCGCAGGTGCGTGTCGCGGCAGATCTCGATGGAGCCAAAACCGCCGGTCGCAAGTGTCTCGAGCGGCTGGTACCGCTTGAGCAGCTCGCGAGAGCTGGTGCCCTCCAAAGGAACGTCCGGCGAGAACCGGGCGGTATGTTGCGAGAAAAGCGGCATGGCCAACCCTCGTGCGTTTAAAGTTCGTTTGCGAGCGGCGGGCGCGGGGCCGAGCCGTTCGCGGTGGCATAGATGCTGCTAGTGTAGCACGCTCGGGTGCATGGGGAGGATAGCGGGATGCGAGGCTGCCTGCCTGGCTTGGCCTTAGCGCTTCTTCTTGTTCTTCTTCTGCTTGCGCTGCTTGCCCTTGGTCTCCTGGGGCTTGTCGCCCTGCTTGGCCTCGGCGGCGGCCTTCTCGGCCTTCATTTTCTTCTTCTTGGTCTCGATGCGGAGTTTTTTGTTGATGCGTGCCTTAAGGAAGGTGCCAAACTGCTCGGCATCGCCACGGACGAAGGTGTCCTTGGGGATCGTCACGCCCTGGTCGGCGAACATGGCCACAAAGATGCGCTCGCCGTCGAGTACGTGGTCGAGCTTGTCAAACGGGAAGAACTGCGACTTGCCGCTCTTGCCCCAAACCATCAGGCCGTCCTCGTTGGCGGCGACGCGGCGATAGCGGCCACCCATGGACTCGTCGGCCTCGACGGCGTCGATAAAGTCGCGGGCGAGCGTGTGGTGCAGGTTTTTGCTCCACCAGGCCAAAAAGGCGCCGAATACGATCAGGACGACGCCAAACTTGATCCAGTTGCCGCCGGCCACCAGCATGCCGATGCCGATGAGCGCGGCAATCGCGGCGGCGACATACAGCGAGCCGCGACGCCTGGGCGAGGCGACCAGGCGTGCGAAGTCGGTGACCAGGTCGTTTTCGTACTGGTACTCGTTGAGGTACAGGATGCCGTCGTCGGCTGCGGCCTGCTCCTCGAGCGCGACCTCGACCTGGTCGGCTGCTTCGGAGGGAACGAGGTTGCTCTCTGCGTCTGCCATGCTCTTTAGACTCCTATCGCGGCGGGCTCGCCGTACGGGTTATTATGAATGCAGTATGCCGTGCGACCGCATGGCCGTCGCGGCAACAAGACTCAGTATACCCGGGGGAGCACCCATGGAATCGTTGTACCGAAAGTATCGCCCGCTCACCTTCGACTCCGTGGTGGGCCAGCAGCATATCGTCTCGACGCTCGAGCACGCCATCACCGAGGGGCGTCTGTCCCACGCGTACCTGTTCTGCGGACCGCGTGGCACGGGCAAGACCACTATGGCGCGCATCCTTGCCAAGGCGCTGCTGTGTCGAAATGCCGAGGCGGCGCGCGCCGAGGGTGCAAGCGGCTGCATGCCCGACGGCACCTGTGAGGAATGCGAGCTCATCGCCGAGGGCAACCACCCAGACGTCTACGAGCTCGATGCCGCAAGCCGTACCGGCGTAGACAACGTGCGCGAGGAGATCATCAATTCCGTTAACTTTGCCCCGGTGCGCGGCAAGTACAAGATCTATATCATCGACGAGGTCCACATGCTCACGACGGCGGCGTTTAACGCGCTGCTCAAGACGCTCGAGGAGCCGCCGGCGCACGTGATCTTTGTGCTGTGCACCACCGACCCGCAAAAAATTCTGGAGACAATCCTCTCGCGCTGCCAGCGCTTCGATTTCCACCGCATCGGTAACGAGGATATCGAGCGCCGCCTGGCATACGTGTGCGAGCAGGAGGGCTTCGACTACGACGACGAGGCGCTTGCCATCGTGGCGCGCCATGCCAAGGGCGGCATGCGTGACGCGCTCTCCACGCTGGAGCAGCTGAGCGTCTTCGGTAACGGTACCGTGCATGCGGACGATGCCCGCTCGCTTTTGGGTGAAGTTTCGGACCAGATTCTGGGCGAGTTTGCGCGCGCCATTGCCGATCGTGATGTCGCCGAGCTCTATGGGCTTATTCGCGCGCAGGTCGAGGAAGGTAACGATCTGCTGGAACTGACGCGCGACCTGGTGGCGCACGTACGCGACGTGTATGTTGCCTGCGTTGCCGGTGCTCGCGCCGAGCTGTTTGAGGGCGGCTCCGAGCAGGCCGAGGCGCTTGCTGCCGAGGCCGCTGCCTTTGGCGAGCATCCTGCCGATCGTTTGGCTCGCGTGCTGACGGTGCTCGACGATGCCGCGCTGGAGATGAGGGGTGCGAGCGACGTGCGCCTGGTGCTCGAGATCGCCTGTACCCGCCTGGCGCGTCCCGAGGCCGATTTAACGATTGAGGCTTTGGCCGAGCGCGTGGCTCGCTTGGAGGCCATGGTTGCCAACGCCGCCGTTCCGGCGAGCGTGGCTGCTGCCCAAGCGAGTACGCCTGCTGCATCCGCACCCGCTGTCCAGCAGCCGACGCTGATCTCGGGTGCCCGAGCTGCTACTCCTGCGGCGACCGCCGCCCCCGCTGCTGCGCCCGCGCATCAGGGTGGCATGCCTTGGGACCGCGGAGCTGCTGTTCCGGCTGCCCAGCCTGCGCCCAAGTCCGCGGCTCCGGCTCCCGCGCCCAAACCTGTAACGCCTGCACCTCAACCCGTTGCGGCTCCGGCTCCCGCGCCTGCCGCATCGACCGTGCCGGTGTCCAAGCCCAACAACGCCGCCCAGGTTGCCGCCGCCGGTGCTGCCGAGACCCCCGCGGTCGAGGACGCCGGCGAGCTCCAGCGCAAATGGGCCGAGGTCGTCGAGCGCGTCAAGGCTCGTCAGGCTTCCTATGCAGGCCTGCTGCTCAACGCCCGCGCCACGGCCGACGACGGCTCCAAGCTCACCGTCTCGTTCCCTGCGGGCTCGACCTTTGCCATCAAGATGCTCGGCCGCGCTGACACGCAATCGGTGGTCCTGCCGACGGTCTGCGCGGTCTTCGGTCGTCGCACCGTCGACTACGTCCTGGATGGAGGTGGCACGCCGGCTCCTCAACATGAGGAGCATTCTCCATCTGCACGGGCTGCGGCATCTGCGGACCCGCAACCCGTGTCCTCGGCGGCCCCTGCATCCTCGAGCGCCAGCGCGACGCAGCAGCAAGCGACGCCGGTGATGGCACCGACCCCTTCGGCGCCTAAGCCCGCCACGCCCAAATCTGCTGCTCCGGCTCCCGCGCCCAAGCCCGCTGCCGCGCCTGCGCCCAAGTCATCCGACCTGGCTAAGGCCCCCTGGCTGCGCTCCGACAACCCTGCCGGCGCTCCTGCCACGGGCAAGCTCCCGACCGAGCCCGCGCCCCGCGCACCCGAGCGCTCGTCCGCTCCCAAGGCTCAGCCTGCCGCGCCGTCTGCGCCGTGGGAATCCGAGCAGGTTCCCTACGACGATGCCATGGTCGGCGGTTTCGCTGCCGATGCCAGCGGGGACGATCTGCCCCCGTTCGACGTGCCGGGTGCGGCGTCCGCGCCCAAGCCCGCTGCAACTGCTCCCAAAGAGGAGGACGCCCCCGCTGCCCCTTGGGAGTCCAACCCCGGCGCCGGCAGCCCCTTCGGCCACCAGGGTGCAGCCCCGAGCATCCCGCAGACCGAGGACGAGGCCAAAGCCCTCATCCGCAGCGTCTTTGGCCAGTCCACCATCTTCAAGCCGGTGGAGTAGCTGCGCGGGCGGGCATACTGCTCAAGAAGAGATCTCTTTGTCCGGGCGCATCTGTATTTCGGACATGTGCAGTGTGGTGTCGCGTATATCGCATTCGAGTAGACAGGTGCGTGACGGTCGGCCTAGGATGCTGAGGTCGATACGATACGTCGCATGGTTGTCCGTGTACTCGACTTGCTCGGTGTTGACGGTTGCTCCGATTGTCAATAAAGAGCCCGGTTCGGCATCGACAATCTTGAAGCCCTTTATCTTGACCTTGAACTCTTGGTAGAGGGACGGGCTGTTGTAGTAAACGGTTCGGGTTCCGTCGGTGCACTTATCGGTCGTCTCCCATTTGACGATGGGCTGGTCCGAGCTGGCTATCAGCAGTTCTGCTCCAAAGGCCATAGCATGGGTGATGACAACCAGCAATGCCCAGCCGACAAAGAGATAGAGAACCAAATATGCAACGGGGTGTTTTGAGCGGATGTTTTGGAGCGCGTCGGGGGCGTTCATGGGGCACCTCCAAATTGCTATCTATGGCAATCAAATTATACCCCGCCGTCATGCGTGCCGCCTCGAGTAGTGGCTCGGCATTTAGCCATTTAGTGGGACGCATAAAATGTCGGATTCCGGCTCTACGAGATTTAGCTTTCAATATTATGCAGATGCGAATTATTCAACTTTGCATAATCTTGGGGGCGCATCACGCTCCAGGACATGTATATCGACTGAGGTAACACGTCCGCCCCGCTCTCTCGCCGCGCGCCGTGGTACGATTTTTGAGTTTGAAAGTCCCGCCGTGCTCCGGCTGCCCTTGCAGCTCGGCGTGCGGCCGCACGTAAAGGAGCCATCATGGCCGGTATGAACATGCAGCAGATGATGAAGCAGGCCCGCAAGATGCAGGAGCAGCTTGCCGCCGCGCAGGAGAACCTCAAGTCCCAGACCGTCGACGCCTCTGCCGGCGGCGGCATGGTCAAGGTGACCGTTAACGGCGAGATGGAGCTCGTCAACCTCACCATCGATCCCGATGCCCTCGATCCCGAGGACGTCGATATGCTGCAGGATATGATCATGGCTGCCGTCAACGAGGCCGTCCGCGGCGTCAACGAGCTCGCCAACAAGCAGATGGGCGCCATCACCGGCGGCCTCAACATCCCGGGCATGCCGTTCTAAGACACGCATATATATGAGTGCGAATCACAGTCTGCAAAAACTGCTCGATGAGCTGGGCCGTCTGCCGGGCATTGGTCCCAAGTCGGCCCAGCGCATCGCCTATTACCTGCTCGAGGCCGATGCCGAGGAGGCCCGCCGCCTGGCCGAGGCCATCCTGGAGGTCAAGCAGGAGGTCCACTTTTGCAGCCGTTGCTTTAACTACGCCACGGCCGACGAGTGCTCCATCTGCCAGGACCCGATGCGCGATACCACCCGCATTTGCGTGGTGGGCGAGCCGCGCGACGTCCAGGCAATCGAGCGCACGGGCAGCTACCATGGCCTGTACCATGTGCTGGGCGGCGTGATCAGCCCCATGGACAAGATTGGTCCCGAGCAGTTGCACATCCGCGAGCTGCTGGCGCGTCTGGGCCACGAGGATATCCATGAGGTCATCATCGCCACCAACCCCAACATTGAGGGCGAGACCACGGCGAGCTACCTGGCCCGCACCATCAAGCCGCTGGGCGTCGAGGTGTCGCGTCTGGCGAGCGGCCTGCCCGTGGGCGGCGACCTGGAGTATGCCGACGAGCTTACACTTGGCCGCGCCATCGAGGCCCGTCGTGCGATTTAGGTGGCGAGCCTGCTCCTGCTGTATGTTTTCCTCGCGACGCACGGGGTAGTCATAATTTCCCCGTGCGACTGTGAGTTTGTTGTGCAACAAAGATGCTTCGTGTCCGCTTATCGCATGGATGCTTCCGCTCGCATCCTTAATTTGCCCATTCGTTGCGCAACCTTTTGGGTTCGCTGATACACTCAAATATGGATTTGAATGAATGCGCCGCTTCTGAGCGGCGTGTTTTTGTTGGAGGAGAACGCATGCGGCCCGGTGGCACTCAGACAAAGCGCGGCGCCGCGGTGCGCATGCGACGCCGACTGGGCTTGGCGCCGCGGGCGTACGCGCTGCTGTCTTGCTCGCTGGTGCTGGTCATAGCTGGCGTTTCTGCCTATGGTATGACCGTGCCGTCCATGATGCAGGCGCATACCGCACGCGAACCGCGCGTGGGGCATGAGGTCAAAAGTGATCTGGGCACCACGACTGGATATGCTTGGGCAAGTGTGGTCGCTCATATTGTGTTTGGCACCGACGATGCGGACGGCGCCGAGGCCCCGGACAACGAAGTCACGCTTGCCAATGGCAAAACCATCGTGCTCACCAACACCAAGATCATCGATCGGTTGTCCAACAATAGCGTGGCGGCAACGGTGAATAAGGTCGAGCAGCAGAAGGAGCAGGACGCCCAGCAGTCCGGAAAGCCCGGTAGCTCGGATACTTCTGGCTCCGGCTCGGATTCATCGAGTTCAGGCGGCGGCTCTGGGGCGGGTTCCTCTACCGGAGGGTCTGGAAACGGCGGCTCGACGGGCGGCAACACTGACAACGATGCAAACTCCGGTGGCCTTTCCGCTGCTGAGGAAGAGGGCATTCACAGTTGGCTTGTGACCAAGTACAACATGCTCGACAGTTACGTTTCTCGTGCCAATGACGTGGTCTCGACCTATAACTCTACGGGAGATCCCAGGCCGTGCGACAGCCTGGTCGGGGAGATGTTTGTCATTCGAGCCGAGTTCGGTCGTCAGACATTCTCGCCCCGGTCAAAGTGGTATCAGCAGTATGCCAATCTGTGGGGCTGTTATACCAACCTATGTCAATGGGTCGGCCATTACGGCGATGATGACGTCGCGCTCGGTAACTTCAACAATAACGTGGCGGCGCTTGCCCTATGATGACCGATCTTGCATCCACCACACCACAATCGCTCGGTCGCGATCCCATGGTCGGCCTGCGCCTGGCGCGTGTCGACGGGTTTGAGCCGGCCATTGCGCTCGGTCAGGACGAACTGCCTGCCTATCTGCGTCGTTTTACGATGCTGTTTGCCGACGATGCCACCATGCGCCGTGGCGGTATCGGCCGCGTGACGCGTGCCGTCAACGCCCAAGGCGAGGCCGTGGCACTCAAGCAGCTCATTTTGCCGACGCGCGATGAGTTTGACGACGATGCCGCTCACGAGGCGCTGGTCGCCAAGTTCAAGGCAGCGTTTCGCGAGGAATACGAATGCCATCGTGCCCTTTCGGGCCTTAAGGGCTTTCCCCGCCTCTATGGCTGGGGCGAGGTCGACGGTGTGCCTGCAATTGTCATGGAATGGGTCGAGGGCGAGACGCTTGCCCGCTTGCGTTCGCGACTCGCCGTGGACGATGCCGGACGCCTGTCGCCGCTTGTGGCGGCGCGTCTGGGTCGCGACCTGTTCGATCTGCTCTGCCGTATGAGCCTGGTGGGCGAGGGCTTTGTCCATCGCGATATCTCGCCCGCTAATATTATGGTGCGTACGGCGCGCCTGCCGCTTGACCGGCAGCTTGCCGAGGGCACCTTTGACCTGTGCCTGATCGACTTTGGCTCGTCGCTGGCGCTCGAGCCTGCGTCGGCCGTGGCCGGTACCGGCGGCAAGGCGTCGTTTACGGAGCGTTATGCCACGCTGCGTCGCGCGACGGTTGCCTATGCCCCGCCCGAGATGCTCACCGACGATATTCCCGACCTGCGCGCTTTGCGTATGTCGCCGGCGATCGACGTCTATGCCGCGGCAAGCACGGTTTACGAGCTCATTGCCGGCGTCGCGCCATACGAAGCCGCGCCGGGCACTTCGGGCACCTCGGGCTCGCGCAAAAAGACGCGCGACATCGCCAGCCCCTATCGTCTCAAGATGGACACGCGGCCCGACTATCCCATTGGTGTCCATGCGCCCGGTTGTGATTTGACTCAGCTGCTTCGTCGTGAGCCCGATGTGGCGCTCGCCGCGGCCGAGCAGGCCCAGCAGCTGGGGCTTGAGCCGGATTCCGAAGAGCTACGCGATGCGCTGGCGTTTGTCGATGCCCAGCTGTTCGACGTGGTGATGGCCTGTCTGTCCAGCCATCAAAAAGATCGTCCCGAGCCGGCGGCGGTCGAGGCGGCGCTCTCGGCGTTTTGTGACCACTATACGCAAAATGTCGGTCGTTCGCTCCGCGGCGAGCCGCTCACGCCGTGCCCCATGGATGCGTCTGGCCGCGCGGTTCGTCGCGCGCTGATGGTCGGCGCGACGGTCGTCTGTGGCGTGGTTTGGGCTGTGGTCGTGGTTTCGGCCGCGCTGCTGGCGTCGGGCGCTCGCGTGACGGCGACTTTAGGATCGCTCGTGTGGTCTGGGTCGCTACCGGGTATTATTGCCGCACTGGCGTTGGCGCTGCCAGGCATAGCCGGCGTTACCGCGGGGGCACTTGCGCGCGATCGGCGCTCGGGCTTCCTGCAGGGTGTGCTTGCGCTTTCTGCCTGCGAGGTTCCTGTGCTGGTTGTGGCTGCATGTAGCGTATTTTCCCAACGCGCCGTGATGGGCGGCCTTGTTGCCGCTCTGGTTGCAACCTATACACTTACGTGGTTTTTGCTTGCGATGGGCTTTGCCTTTGAACTTCCCGTTTCGGCACCGCGACGCACAAAAGCCCAGATGGCGACTCCGCTTGCCGGTGGAGCCGCAGCTGCCCGTACTTTTGGCGGACCTGTCGAAGTATCGTCCGATTCTATTTCTACGACCAAGGAGGCCTAGGTCATGGCATCTCAAGTTGAGCTCACCCCATGCGGGGCCATGTTTGACATCTTTAAGCGCGCGGCGCATCTGAGCCATATCGAGCTGTGCGGCTTGGTGCTTTCGTCCCGTCCGCTCGCCGACGGCCGCAGCCCGCAGAGCCGAGCCACCGATCGCTCTTGGGTTTCCCGCTTTATCGTTCGCGCGCCGGTCGGCACGCTTCAGCAGCGCTACTTTGCCGAATACGGTACCTCGGCTGCGCGTATTATGTCGCAACTGGCCCTGCGCCAGCGAAACCCCATGGACTCCACGGCTGTGATCAATATGGTGTGCGGTCCTGCAGGTGAACCGATGGTACGCGCGCTCGAAGAGTGCCACCAGGACACGAATCTCTATCGCAACGCGCTCGATCGTCTGTCCCAGGCGGCGGAACTCATGCCCGCCGAACGCGCCGAGGCCGTGCTGGTGCTGTTTGTCGCCGTCGGTTGTTCGGCGGATGTGCGGTCCTCGGTGAACTATGCCATCGACTACGCGCACGCGACCTGTGGCGGAGGCACCTCCACGCCGCGTTCGCTTGGCATGTCGATGACCGCGGGCGAACGCGAACCCGCCCCGGCGCACCCCTTGGGCTTGCTGCGCGTACAAAACAGTTTTGTCGTGAGCGCCCCGCGCTGGATTCAGCCGAGTGAGCAGGGTGTTGAGATTGGCGCGCTGGCCACTGGTGAGGGCGATATTACCGACGTCGGCGACGATGTCTCGGCCCGCCATGCCCATATCTGGTGCGATGCTCAAAATATCTGGCACGTCGAGGACTTGTCGTCCACCAACGGAACCGTGGTGGTAAACGGGGCCACGCGCGTCTGCATTCAGGTCGAGCCCGGCCGTTCCGCCCAACTCAATCCCGGCGACGAGCTCAAGCTCGGCGAATCCACTACCTACGCCATCCTCTTCGGTGCTCTCTAGCCGGCAGATAGGGACGTTCCTTTTCTCTGCCGGCTGGGGACACTCCTTGGCGCGCCAGAGCCGGTCGCCCGGGGATGGAGGGGCCATTTTGGCCCTTGGCGGTCACCCGAGGTAAACCTTTACCGCCCGCCTATATTTGCCGAAATTACACTTGACGGCGGGGTACAATAAACCCGCATGCGGATTTCCGTTGCGGGCGCTTCCCATCGCCGGGGCGTGCCCGGGAGCATCCGGCATGCGGCCTTTGCGGCGCTCGGTCATGTGCAAGACGGGCGGTCGGGCCTGTGGGGCGCATCAGCTGTCCCTCGCCTCGGCATGTCTTCTCTCCACGCCACGTACCTGCTGCTGAGCCTGCCTGCCAGATGATTGGAAGCAACAGCGTAAATCCCATCACGCCAACATCCCGGCGATCGCCGGGGCCTGTATACCTATATGAGAGGAGAGGGGTATATGGCGCGTAAGTTTAAGTCTATGGACGGCAACGAGGCGGCCGCATATGTTTCGTATGCGTACACCGAGGTAGCGGGAATCTATCCCATTACGCCGTCCAGCCCGATGGCCGACCATGTCGACCAGTGGGCGGCCCAGGGTCGCAAGAACATCTTCGGCACCCCGGTCAAGGTCGTCGAGATGGAGTCCGAGGCAGGTGCAGCCGGTACCGTTCACGGTTCGCTGGGCGCCGGTGCTCTGACCACCACCTACACGGCTTCTCAGGGTCTGCTCCTGATGATCCCGAACATGTACAAGATCGCGGGCGAGCAGCTCCCGGGCGTCTTCCACGTCTCCGCGCGTTGCGTCGCTTCCCACGCCCTGAACATTTTTGGCGATCACTCCGACGTCATGGCCTGTCGTCAGACCGGCTTCGCCATGCTCGCCGAGGGCAACGTCCAGGAGGTCATGGACCTCTCGCCGGTGGCTCACCTTGCCGCCATCGAGGGTAAGACCCCGTTCCTTAACTTCTTCGACGGCTTCCGCACCAGCCACGAGATCCAGAAGGTCGCCATGTGGGACTACAAGGATCTGGCCGAGATGTGCGACATGGACGCCGTCCAGGCTTTCCGCGACCACGCGCTCAACCCTGAGCACCCGCACACCCGCGGCAGCCACGAGAACGGCGATATCTTCTTCCAGAACCGTGAGGCCTGCAACAAGGTCTACGACGAGCTTCCCGCCGTCGTCGAGGGCTACATGAAGAAGATCAACGAGAAGCTCGGCACCGATTACGGCCTGTTCAACTACTACGGCGCTCCCGATGCCGACCGCGTCGTCGTGTGCATGGGCTCCTTCTGCGACGTGCTCGAGGAAGTCATCGACTACCTCAACGCTCACGGCGAGAAGGTCGGCCTGGTCAAGGTTCGTCTGTTCCGTCCGTTCTCCATCAAGCACTTCGTCGACGTTCTCCCCGAGACCGTCCAGAAGATCGCCGTCATGGACCGTACCAAGGAGCCGGGTTCCATCGGCGAGCCGCTCTACCAGGACGTCGTCTCCGCTCTCTACGAGGCCGGCAAGACGGGCATCAAGGTCGTCGGCGGCCGTTATGGCCTGGGCAGCAAGGACACGCCTCCCGCGTCCGCGTTCGCTGTCTTCGAGGAGCTCAAGGCCGACGAGCCCAAGCGCGAGTTCACCATCGGCATTGTCGATGACGTGACCAACCTGAGCCTGCCCGAGGCCGAGGATGCGCCCAACACCGCAGCCCCCGGCACCATCGAGTGCAAGTTCTGGGGTCTGGGTGGCGACGGTACCGTCGGCGCCAACAAGAACTCGATCAAGATCATCGGCGACCACACCGACAAGTACGTCCAGGCCTACTTCCAGTACGACTCCAAGAAGACCGGCGGCGTCACCGTCTCGCACCTGCGCTTTGGTGATTCCCCGATCCGTTCGCCGTACTACGTGACCAAGGCCGACTTTGTCGCCTGCCACAACCCCAGCTACATCGTTAAGGGCTTCAAGATGGTCCGCGACGTCAAGCCGGGCGGCACCTTCCTGGTCAACTGCCAGTGGAGCGACGAGGAGTTCGCCGAGCACATGCCCGCCGTGGCCAAGCGCTACATCGCGAACAACAACGTCAACGTCTACCTGATCGACGCTATCGATCTGGCCGCCAAGGTCGGCATGGGCAAGCGCACCAACACGGTGCTCCAGTCCGCCTTCTTCGCGCTGGCCAAGGTCCTGCCCGCCGAGGACGCCCTGCAGTACATGAAGGACGCGGCCACCAAGTCCTACATGAAGAAGGGCCAGGCCATCGTCGACGCCAACCACAAGGCCATCGATGCCGGCGCTACCGCCTTCCGTAAGTTCGAGGTTCCGGCCGACTGGGCAACCGCCGAGGATGCCGCTCCCGTCGAGCTCTCCGAGGAGACCAAGTCCGCCATCGCCCAGCAGGTCAAGAACCTGCTCGAGCCCATCGATCGCATGGATGGCGACAGCCTGCCCGTTTCCGCCTTCGTCGGTTGCGCCGACGGCCAGTTTGAGCTGGGCGCCTCCGCATACGAGAAGCGCGGCGTCGCCGTGGTCGTTCCCCACTGGGACGAGACCAAGTGCATCCAGTGCAACCAGTGCGCCTATGTGTGCCCGCATGCCACCATCCGTCCGTTCGCGATGACCGAGGACGAGGCTGCCGCCGCGCCCGAGGCTACCCGCACGCTCGACGCCATGGGCCCCAAGGCCAAGGGCATGAAGTTCACCATGGCCGTGTCCCCGCTCGACTGCATGGGCTGCACCAACTGCGTCAAGGTCTGCCCCAAGGGCGCCCTCGAGATGGTTCCCACCGAGCAGGAGATGGACCAGCAGCCTGTTTGGGACTACATGGTCGAGAACGTCTCCGAGAAGAAGGAGCTCATCGCGGCCAACGTCAAGGGCAGCCAGTTCAAGCAGCCCTACCTGGAGTTCTCCGGCTCCTGCGCCGGCTGCGCCGAGACCGCCTATGCACGTCTGGTGACCCAGGTCGCCGGCGACCGCATGTTCATCTCCAACGCCACCGGCTGCTCCTCCATTTGGGGCAACCCCGCTGCCACCGCTCCTTACTGCAAGGACAAGGACGGTCACGGCCCGGCGTGGAACAACTCCCTGTTCGAGGACAATGCCGAGCACGGTCTGGGCATGGCCGTTGGCTATGAGGCCGTTCAGCACAAGCTTATCGCCGCTACCCAGGACATCATCGCTGCCGATGGTCCGTCCGATGAGCTCAAGGCTGCCGGCCAGGCTTGGATCGACTCCGTCAACGACGCCGAGGCCTCCAAGACCGCTGCCGCTGCCTACGTTGCCGAGCTCGAGAAGTGCGGCTGCGACGCTTCCAAGGCGATCCTCGCCGACAAGGCTTACCTCACCAAGAAGTCCTTCTGGATCTTCGGCGGCGACGGTTGGGCCTACGACATCGGCTTCGGTGGCCTGGACCACGTCCTGGCTTCCGGCCACAACGTCAACGTCTTCGTCTTCGACACCGAGGTTTACTCCAACACCGGTGGTCAGGCCTCCAAGGCCTCGAACCTGGGCCAGGTCGCTCAGTTCGCCGCTGCCGGTAAGGTGACCAAGAAGAAGTCCCTGGCCGAGATTGCCATGAGCTACGGCTACGTCTACGTGGCGCAGGTCGCCATGGGCGCCAACCCGGCTCAGACCCTCAAGGCCATCCACGAGGCCGAGGCCTACGACGGCCCGTCCCTCATCATCGGCTACAGCCCCTGCGAGATGCACTCCATCAAGAAGGGCGGCATGCAGAACTGCCAGGCCGAGATGAAGAAGGCTGTCGAGTGCGGTTACTGGAACCTCTTCCGCTTCAACCCCGAGGCTGCTGCCGGCAAGAAGTTCTCGCTCGATTCCAAGGAGCCCGCGGGCGGCTATCAGGAGTTCCTGATGAACGAGGCCCGTTACGCTTCGCTGACGCGTTCCTTCCCCGAGCGCGCCGAGGAGCTCTTCAAGGAGAACGAGCAGGCCGCTATGGACCGCTACGCTCACCTGCTGAAGCTCAAGACGGTGTACAACGAGGCCTAGGTCTCCCACCGCAGGATCTGAGGGCTAACCTTCGCGGACGTCCTCGGACATGAAAGAACCCCCGCTGCGCACTACGTGCGGCGGGGGTTCTTTTGTCCTGCGGAATGTCCGCGAAGGTTAGCCCTCAGATCCTGCTACGACTACGTCCTCGGATTGTGTGGGCGGATGAAGGACGTGGCTGGTCGGGCGTTCCGTCCCCTTCGCTGTTTCGCGGCTTTGCCGCGAAACCACGCGTTACTTTGGGGGTGGATGGGGGCGTGGTTGTTGCGGCTTCTTATCCCTTTGCTTTTTCGCGGCTTTGCCGCGAAACGCGCAGCACCTTGGGAAATGCATTGATGCGTGGGCGGGGCTGGATTGCGGATTCAAATGGCTAGAGAGATATGGGTGCGAACGAGAAATCGTTATTGGGGTCATCCTTTTCCATAAACTCATCGAGACAAAACGTCATGTAGATTGGAACGTACAGAACCTTGCCCTCTTTGCTGAGATTCTCGTGGCTCAGTACAACGGCCTCGGGAATTTTGTACTCGCCTACACTCATCAGACGATCGAGGGCCGCATGCGCTCGAACTTTCTTGCCCGATTTGACCTCGATTGGGACAACATGCCCGTGGGCGCCTTCGATCACAAAGTCAACTTCACCGACCTCACGCGTTTGGTAGTACCATGCATCCGCCCCGAGGGCAATGAGTTCCTGCGCGACCACGTTCTCATAGAGACCACCAAGGTTGGGAGTTTTCATATCAAGATAGACAGCGCGTGCAGTGCTACCGGGGTATCGCGATGCGAGCATGCCTGTATCAGACTCGTATAGTTTGAAGGCTGTCGTTTTCTCCGTCCTCTTGAGAGGACTCCGTGGCTCCGTCACCCTGGCGACCATCAATCCAACACCTGCGTTAACAAGCCACAGGAAATCCTGCTCATATTTTTTAAGGCGAGCTCCCTCGCCCAGAGACGAAACAACAAAGCGATGAGACTCCGCCTCAAGCTGAACGGGAATTTGCTCAAAAATCGACCGAACGTTAAACGCTCGAGTCGATGCATATTTTGAGATATCGCTTTTGTACTGATCGACCAGCTGAGTTTGAAGCTCACGTGTGCTCACGAGCGAATAACCCGAATCAATATAATTCTGAACGACCTCCGGCATGCCGCCGCAAACGATATAAGCTCTATAGTTCTTGAGCATCGCCTCATGAATATAGTTTTCGACCGGATGTTTCTCGACAAGGCAGCTGCGAATGCCTGCAAGCACATTCTCGCTAACGCTGTTTGCCCAACAAAACTCTTCAAAATCCATCGGGCGCATAACAATGTGCTCTACATACCCCACCGGAAAAGAAGAGATCCCCTTAAACTCAGTCCCAAGCATAGACCCCGAGAAGACATAGCTAAAGCGCCCATCCTCGACCAACGCCTTCATGAGTGTAACGATCTGCGGATACTCCTGAATCTCATCGACAAAGACAAGCGTATCGCCCTCAACAAGCGGCGCATCCGCAAGAAGGGCTACGCGGTTGATAAAGTCAACGGAGTTCTTTGCGCCAACAAGTGCATTCCTTGCTTCGACATCGAGTAGTAAATTGACCTCAAAATACGAAGCGTAGTTGCTTTTTCCAAACGCGCGAATCGCATAGCTCTTGCCAATCTGACGCGCGCCAGTAACGAGTAATGCCTTATTGGAGTTATTCTTCCAGCTCAAAAGCCTATCAGTGACCTTACGGCGTAGCATTAAACCCCCAAATGACAAAAATTGGCAAATAGATTTGACCCTAATCATACAAAAATTGGCAGATAGATTTGACCCAAATCATACAAAAATTGGCAAATAGCAAAGCTCGCTTAGGCCTCAAAGCCAGCGAGCCAGCACGGTACTTTGCGAAAAGGCTGGCGGCGCCGTTGTTGAGGGTGGCCAGGTTGGCGGTGGCGCCGTTAGCGTTCTCGGCTGCTTGGGCGCGCAGGAGCGAAAGGGCGTCGGCAGCGTTCATGCAGAAGCCGACGGTAAAGTTCCATACTGCGAACTCGCAGTCGCTTGCCGCGGGGTGAAGCGCGATCGGCTATCCCTTATGTTGGATGAAAAGCCCCATGTTTTTGCAGGGATGCATACTCGTCAAATTAATGTATAGAATCGCGTATAGTGCGAGTAAGATATTGCGCTGTCCGTTTTGTGTTTAGCAAAGATATAGTTTGCATAATCTGGTCTAATCCCTGCTCTATTTAAATAAAGTTGCACGTAAATGGCGTAGATATACCTGAACTGGGCTTCTTTACGCTGAGCGGGTAAAATCGACCGTTCGCCGCTTAGGTATTTTCAAAATGAATAAAATGAGCGATAAAGAGAATATAAACCTTAATAAACTCGCGTATCGCACGGACGCGGGTTATTAATGGGTTGTAGGCCTTTTACAGAAAGGATTCCAGCAATGTCTAAGCCTCTTGGCAAGCCCGATCGTATTGTCGTCGCCCTCGGCGGCAACGCCCTCGGCAACAACCCCGTCGAGCAGATCGAGGCCGTGAGCAACACCGCCCACGCTCTCCTCGGCCTCATCGAGCAGGGCAACGAGATCATCATCACCCACGGCAACGGCCCGCAGGTCGGCATGATCCAGAACGCCTTCGCCGCCGCCCACGACGCCATCGGCACCCCCGAGATGCCGCTGCCCGAGTGCGGCGCCATGTCCCAGGGCTACATTGGTTATCACCTGCAGCAGGGCATCGGCCGCGAGATGCACAAGCGCTATAAGCGTTGGCACGCCGCCACCGTCGTCACCCAGATCGAGTGCGACCCCGACGATCCCGCGTTCAAGAACCCGACCAAGCCGATCGGCCCCTTCTACACCGAGGAGCAGGCCAAGGAGTTCATGGCCGAGGATCCCTCCAAGGTCTTCGTCGAGGATTCCGGCCGCGGCTGGCGTCGCGTCGTCGCTTCCCCCGATCCCAAGAAGATCGTCGAGGCTGACTCCATCCTCAACCTGCTCGACAACGAGTTCATCGTCATCGCCTGCGGTGGCGGCGGCATCCCCGTCGTCCGCGACTACGAGAACAAGGGCTGCTACAAGGGCGTTCCCGCCGTCATCGACAAGGACCTGGGCGGCGAGCTGCTGGCCGAGGACTGCGACGCCGACGTTCTGTTCCTGCTGACCGCCGTTGAGCATGTCGCCATCAACTTTGGCAAGCCCAACCAGGAGGAGCTCGAGGACCTCACCGCCGACGAGGCCGAGCGCCTGGCCGACGAGGGTCAGTTCGGCAAGGGTTCGATGGAGCCCAAGGTCCGCGCTGCCATCAAGTTCGCCCGTTCCCGCAAGGGCCGCACCTGCATCATCGGCGCTCTGGACAAGGCTGCCGAGACCATGGCCGGCCTCTCCGGTACCCGCATCCACGAGTAGTCTCTACTCTGTTGTCTCTCTCGTGGGCGCCAGGCAAAGCGCCCACAAACTAGCCTCTCTTCATGAGCCTCGCAGTCCGCTCCGACTGCGGGGCTTTTGCTATTCACCTAGTCATTGGGGACGTTCTTAAACGACTAGTCAAACAAGAACGTCCACAACGACTACTCATTTAAGTCTGTCCCCAATGACTGCGGAAAGCGCATCTCACACCGGCACATGGCTTTCGGGCCCTTTCTCCGTGCTCCCTATAAGTTCGGCTGGACTCCCCGCAACCTGTTCCGAGTTGGCGGAACGAGCGCGACGTGGAGTGTCATTCTTTACCGCGTTAGACTAGACGCAGGGAAAGGAGGAGGACATGGATGCTCGCGTCAAGCAGCTTGTAAATATGATCGAGGACGCTCAGCCTGTCGCTGTCGCGGTACTTGCCAAGCGTCTCGAGGTAAGCGAGCGCGCCGTGAGAAACTATATCCATCGCGCAAACGACAACCTTGCAGGGGTTGCACGCATCGTTGGCAGCAAGGGGCAGTATCGTATCGATGTTGCACGTGCAGATGAGCTTGCTCGCTTGCTGGACGGTGCGGCTCTGGCCCATCCGGGCATTCCTGATACGCGCGACGGCCGTGTGTCCTTCCTTCTTAACGACCTCCTCATGCGGTCCCAGTGGGTGACGATTGAGGAGTATGCGGATTTACTCTACGTTTCGGCGCGAACTCTGTCCAATGACATGCGTCTGGTAGAGCAGAAACTCGCCCAATTTGACTTAACGCTCGAAAAGCGCCCACGCTACGGAATCCGCGTTGCGGGCGGGGAGTCGCAGCGGCGCCTGTGCCTGGCCTCGCTGGTGAGGCCCGTGTTGCCCGACACCGACGATGCAAAGCTCGCCGAGCGCCTGCGGGCCATCGCCGCATGTGTGGACGATGCTCTGACGGCCTCGCCCGTCACGGTGAGCTCGCTGGCATCCCGCAATCTCATCATGCATCTTTACATTGCTCTTGGCCGCATCGAGCAGGGCTGCTATGTCCCAGCTGCAGAATCGGACGTTCAAAAACTGGAGGGAACGCGCGAATACGCCGCGGCTTTCCAGATTGCCGCAAACATCAAGGATGCCCTGGGCGTGAGCATGCCCCGAGAAGAGGTTGCCTTTATCGCAATCCATTTGCTCGGCAGGGGCACGGGCGTGCCCGAGAAGGGCTCTGCCGTTATCTCGGACGAGATGTGGGAGATTGCTTCCGAGATGGTACGTGCGGTCAACGATGAGTTTAGGTTTGACTTTAGCGGCGATCTTGAACTTCGCATGAACCTTGCTCGGCATATCGGCCCTCTGGGCTATCGCCTTGAATATCACATGCATATGGATAACCCCATGCTGTCCGATATCAAGACGAGGTTTCCGTTGGCCTATTCGATGGCAGCTGGCACCTCGCAGGTACTTGAGCGTCATTTTGGCAGCCAGCCCTCTGATGAAGAGCTCGGCTACATCGCCATGGCATTTGCCCTGGCCCTCGAGCAGCAAGCCGACCAGCCGCGTCGCAAACGCATCCTGATCGTGTGCGCCTCGGGAGCGGGAAGCGCCCGTATGCTCGAGCACCAGTACCGCAAGCAGTTTGGCATGTATATCGATTCGATTGAGACATGCGATGTCGCCCGCGTGGGAACGTTCGATTTTTCGCATATCGACTACGTGTTCACAACGGTGCCGCTCAACGTCAAGTTGCCCGTGCCCGTCCGCGAGGCCGATTTCTTCTTGGAGACGAGCGATGTCAACGCTATCCGCAAGGTGCTGAGCGACGACACTGCGCAATCGGACTCCGTGAGCTCTTTCTTTAGCCGTGCCCTGTTCTTCAACCGCGTTGAGGCGTCGTCGAAGCAGGCCGTTCTCCGATATCTCTCCGAGCGCGCCGTCGAGAGCGGCCGTGTCGATGCCCAGTTTGCCCAAGAGGTCGCCGAGCGCGAGAGCGCGAGCGCCACCTCGTTTGGCAATGGGGTAGCCATGCCCCATGGGATGCATCCCTTGAGCGCCGAGGCCTTTGTTACCGTGGGCCTGCTCGAACATCCCATTCTTTGGGACGAATACGGCCATGAGGTCGATACCGTCTTTATGGTGTCGTTTGCCCGGTCGGGCGGCGATGAGGCGCGGATCTTGAGCTCACTGCTCGCCGAGATCTTTATGGACCGCCAGGGGGTCGAGCGCCTACGCGAGCGCCGGTCCTGGCATGAGCTGATGGCGCTTGTGCAAGCGCATACGGCTTAAGACTTCTTTTGTCGATGACCCTGTCAGTCTACCTGCAATAAACCTCGAGGATTGCGGGCGGGAGATAGGCGTTTCGAATATTCAAGTACAAACCAAACATCACGGGAGAGGAGACCGTTATGGACGATCAGGGAACCGAGATGGTTTCGTTTCAGCTGGTCGCTGCAGCGGGAGAGGCACGCAGCCTTGCCTTCGAAGCCCTTGAAAAGGCAAAGGCGGGGGATTTTGACGCCGCCGCCAAACTCATGAAGCAGTCAAAGGATGCGGGAATCAAGGCTCACCACATCCAAACGCAGCTGCTTTCGACTGAGGCAGCGGGCGAGCATCTGTCGGTGGATGTGTTGCTGGTCCATGCTCAGGACCACCTCATGTGCTCCATGCTTGCTCAGGAGCTCGTGCAGGAGCTGATCTGCCTGTATGAGCGCACTGCAACCAAGAACGCCTAGCGGCGTGCGGTGACTATCCAACCAATCAATGCGAAGGGAATCCCTTATGAAGATCCTTCTTGTTTGCGCAGCTGGTCTGTCTACAAGCATTCTGATGAAGAAACTCGAGAAATATGCGGAGCAAAACGGCATCGAGCTCGATATCGATGCGGTGGGTATCGGCGAGTATCAGGAGACGTGCGCCAATTATGACGTGCTGCTCTTGGGGCCGCAGGTGTCCTACCAGCTCAACACCGTCAAGCAGGGGAGCGGTAAGCCGACCGCGGTCATCCCCGCACAGGACTACGGCATGGGCAACGCCGCCAACGTGCTGGCACTCGCCCAGTCGCTGTTGGGTTAGGAGGCAACCATGGAGAAGTTCATGACCCTGCTTCAGGAAAAACTGACCCCTATCGCCAATTTCTGCGGCACCGAGCGCCACTTTGCCTCCATGCAAAAGGGCTTTATGAGCGCGATCAGCTTCATCTTGGTATCTGCCGTCTTTATGATCCTCGCCAACCCGCCGGTCACGGCCGACCTGGTGGCGCAGGGCGGGTTCTGGTCCGTCTTTGGCCCTTGGCTCGATTTTGCCACGGCCAATAAGCTCACGCTGCTCATTCCCTTCAACATGACGATGGGCATACTGTCGGTGATCGTGACGTTCGCAATCGCCTATAACCTGGCGGGCACCTACAAGATGCCCAAGCTTAACGCCGGCATGACCTCGCTGGTGATGTTCCTGATCGCCGCGGCGCCGTCGTCCTACTACCAGCTTGCTGACGAGTCCGTGCTCCAGGCGGTCCCCTGCACCTATCTGGGTGCGCAGGGCCTGTTTACCGCCATCATCGTTGCCTTGGTCTCCGTCGAGGTCACGCGCTTCTGCCAGACCAAGGGCATCACCATCAAGATGCCCGATGGCGTGCCGCCGTTTTTGTCCGAAACCTTTGGCGCCATCGTACCTATGCTCGCCAACATCCTCATCTTCTTTGGCGGCAACCTGCTGATCCAGATGATCGATCCCGCGCTGTCCATCCCCTCGGTTATCGAGAAGCTGCTCGCTGCCCCGCTTTCCGTCGCAGTTGACTCTGTGCCCGGCGCACTGCTTATCTGCTTCATGACGCTGCTGTTTTGGTGCTTTGGCGTCCACGGCAACATGATCGTAATGCCCATCACCGCCCCGGTCACGCTTGCCGCCTTTGCCGCCAACGCCTCGCTCTATGCTGCCGGGCAGCCGCTTGAGTTCCACCCGGCGCTCATGTCGTTGGCCATCAACCTCATCGGCGGCACGGGTAATACGTTCTCTTTTGTGGCGCTCTGCGCGTTTAGGGCAAAGTCGCAGCAGCTCAAGGCATTTGGCAGGGCATCGATCGTGCCGAGCTTCTTCCGTATCTCCGAGCCCGCGATCTTCGGCGCGCCCATCATCTTCAACCCGATCCTCATGATTCCGTTTGTGCTAGGCGGCATGATCTCGGCCCTGCTGTATTGGGGTGCGGTCTCACTGGGTCTTGTCTCTAACTTCTACATCTTGGTGAGCGGCACGTTCCCCATCTTCGTTCAGGGCTTTGTCCAGTGCCTCGACCCGCGCATCTGGGTGTTTACGATCGTTTTGATCGTGGTCATGGCTGTGGTCTGGTACCCGTTCTTTAAGGTGTACGATAACCAGCTCCTGGCTCAGGAGCAGGAGAACGCCGCGGCAGCTTCTGCCGAGGATGCTGAGTAGCATGAGTTACTTTGACAGAACGTCTGCCGCCGGTATGCCCGAGGGCTTTTTGTGGGGTGGTGCCCTCGCCGCCAACCAGGCCGAAGGGGGCTGGAACGAGGGCGGCCGCGGCATGTCGCACTCCGACCTGATCCCACAGGGTTCCGACCGCTGGGATGTAATGTTTGGCAGGCAAAAGCCCGTGGACGATCCGGACAGGCTGTATCCATGCCGCTGGGGCAACGACTTCTTCCATCATTGGCACGAGGATGTCGAGCTCTTTGCCGAGATGGGCTTTAAGTGCCTGCGTCTTTCAATTTGCTGGAGCCGTATTTTTCCCACAGGGATGGAGACCGAGCCCAACGGCGAGGGCTTGGAGTTTTACCGTCAGGTATTCGAGGCGCTGCGCGAGCATGGAATCGAGCCGCTTGTGACGCTGTCGCACTACGACTATCCGTTGGCTCTGGTCGAGCGCTATGGTGGCTGGCAAAGCCGAGAGATGATCGAGCGGTATGCGCACTACGTCGAGACCGTCGGACGCGCGTACCAGGGCCTCGTGCGTTATTGGCTTACGTTCAACGAGATCAACAGCGTGGCGCTGTCCTATCTCAACGCGGGTGTCACGCTCGAGGATGAGCGTGACCGTGCAGCCGTGACCGCGGCGTTCTCGCACCATATGTTTATGGCGAGCGCTCGCGCTGTCGAGATTCTGCACAAGATCGATCCCGCAAACAAGGTGGGTTGCATGGTCGCTGCCGGTGCGACCTATCCGTACCGTTGTGCGCCCGAGGACGTATGGCTTGCGTATGAGGAGGACCGCGGCCGCTACTTCTACACAGACGTGATGGCTGCGGGCGCCTATCCTGCTTGGAAGCTGCGTGCACTCGAGAAAGAGGGTGTTCACGTGCCCTTTGAGCCGGGCGATACGGAGTATCTGGCCGAGCATACCGTCGACTTCATCTCGTTCTCGTACTATTGCTCGCGCTTGGTGTGCGCCGATGACCAGGTGATCGCTGAGAAGGCGGAGGGTAACGTGTTCCCGACGCTGCGCAATCCGTACCTCAAGGATAAAGAGACTGCCTGGAAATGGCAGATCGATGCGCTGGGTTTGCGCGTGACGCTTGCCGGCTACCACGATCGTTACCATCTTCCGCTCTTTATCGCCGAGAACGGTGTGGGCGGACTCGATGCGCTGGAAGACGGCAAAGTCCACGATGCGTATCATATCGACTACCTGCGCAGGCATATTCTTGCGCTGCGCGATGCAATTGTCGAGGACGGTGTTGACCTGATGGGATACACGCCGTGGGGCTGTATCGATCTGGTATCGGCCTCGACGGGGCAGATGAAGAAGCGCTATGGCTTTGTTTATGTCGATGCCGATGATGCGGGCAAAGGCACGTTCGATCGCTACCGAAAGGACAGCTTCTGCTGGTATCAAAAGGTCATTGCATCAAATGGCGAGGACTTGAGTTAACCCTTGCAAGTCTGCTGCCCCCGCGGTCCGCTTCGGCCGCGGGGGCTTTTGCTATTTACCTAGTCCCCGATGAGACCCTCATTCTGTGGGTAGTCATTGGGGACGTTCCTTTCCTGCCGGCAGCTTGGGACAGTCCTTAAAGGCCGCATCGATCAACTGCGGAAAGCACATCCCAGAATGAGCGTCCAACATGGGACATGGTTTCCCTTGAGGGCCTCAACCGGAAAATGCATCCCGGAATGTTGCCGGAAAGTGGAACGTAGTTTCCCAAACAGGCCGTGCGCGGAAAGTGCATCCCGCTATCGAACTTCAAAGCGGGATGCATTTTCCGTGCCAGCAGTTCCAGGCAGCCAGAGACCACTCATTTAAGTCTGTCCCCAATGACTAGTAGTAGGCCCACATGGCTTCGACTTCGTTGAGGACCTCTACGACGCCCCAGCGACGGGCGCTGCGGCTGGCCGAGTTGGGGTCGTAGACGCCAATCTGGTTGGCATCGTCGATGCCGTAGAGCACGATGTAGTGGCCTACGTTGGTAAACGTACCGGGGCGCACTGCGGCGATGACGGGCGCACCCGAGCGAAGTGCTTGGGTAATCGATTCGCGATCGTTATAGAGCTGTGTTCCGTTGAGCCCCAGCTGCCACGCACCGCCTGTCATAAACGACCACTCGGTGGCACCAGTGGGGGCGTAGTTGCCGGCTTCGGCCAGTGCGCATATATCGACCGGCGTCTTATCGGCGTGGCCGGTCTTAAAGATATAGACCATGGTGAGGCAAGTGGGACCGCAAGCGTTTTCGCGAATAGTGCCACCGGCATAGGGCAGCTCCGACCATGCGGGGTCAATTTGGTAGATGTGGGGCATGGTGCCGGCCTGCCATTGCGAGCGTGGGGTCGAGAACGCAAAGGAGTAACCGGGCGCGACGGGAGCTTTAAGCAGCCTGTCCTCGGCAGTGGGCTCAAGACCGGCTGATCCGTGGGAGATACAGGATCCCAAAAACACAAAGACGAGGCAGGCGGCAATGGAGCAAAGCGCAAGGCGTAGGCGGCGGGCCGGAAGCGCATGGCTTGTGGTGCGCGACGCGGAGCGAGGGGCGGAATTGCCGCGATCGCGTTGAGGTCGCGAAAAGGAGCGTTTAACGTAGTAGTCGGTCTTACGGCGATCGTAGCGGCGCGGCTGCGATGAGTCGGTCTGGCGTTGGCGCGTGCTCGTGCTCACGCGGTCTGACTGCTGCACGGTACGGCTTTGTTGCCGCGAAGAAGCCCCGGGCTGCTCTTGGGAGCGCTGCGGGTTGTCGTTGTCGGGGGTGCTTCTGGGCGTTGGCGTGGTGCGGCCGGCAAGGCGCACACTTTGTGGCCGTTGGTCGCCGTCATTGTATCCGTATGCCATTTGAATCACCTTGCCTCATGTGTAACTTGTCTATCCTACATAAAAAGATGCACGACACATGGGTATGCGCACCAAAAGCCTGACAAATGGTACGAACGTTGCCGCGCCGCGCGCCAAGCGTCACGGCAACGGGTATTCAAAAACAGACAAGATGAAAGTGTCCAAGACGAATGACGTCTCTCGCCGTTCGTCCCAAAAACGGTGCCGCTCGTTTTGCAGTTCTGCCTTCGGTCGAGCTACGAGTGGCGTTGCTGTGCCAAGGCCGTATCTTAAAGCCACGAAATAAAAGTGCACGGCAAAACAGGCCGTGCAAGGGGTGACGCCAAGGGGCGTCAAAAAGGAAAGGAGGGGAACAATGGCGGACAAGAACGCAGAAGTTGCAGTCGAGGGCGACGGCGGCATGAAGAAAACGCTTTCGCTCTGGAACTTCTTCACCATCGGTTTCGGTGCCATCATCGGTACCGGTTGGGTTCTGCAAGTCGGCGACTGGATGGTCGTGGGCGGCGGTCCCGTTCCCGCTATGATCGCATTCCTCTTGGGTGCAATCTTCCTCGTGCCCGTCGGAGCTGTTTTTGGTGAGCTCACGGCTGCTATCCCCATCTCGGGCGGCATCGTCGAGTATGTCGATCGTAGCTTTGGCCGTACGATGAGCTACATCACCGGTTGGCTCCTGGCCCTAGGCAACGGCATCCTGTGCCCGTGGGAGGCTATCGCCATTTCGACCCTTGTGTCCGAGATGTTCGGCAGCCTGCCCGGTCTTGAGTGGCTGCGCGCCGTCAAGCTCTACACCATCTTGGGCGCCGACGTTTATCTGTTCCCGACGCTGATCGCGCTCGGCTTTGCAGCCTACGTCATCTTCCTCAACTTCCGCGGTGCCAGCTCGGCTGCCAAGCTCCAGGCCTTCTTGACCAAGGCCCTGCTCTGCGGCATGCTGCTCGCCATGGGCGTCTCGCTGTTCACCGGATCGCCGGAAAACGCCATGCCCGTGTTCTCCCAGGTCACCGGTGCTGGCGGCGGCAAGGCCGCCACCGAGGGCACCAGCCTGGTCGCCGGCATCGTGTCGGTCCTGGTTCTGACCCCGTTCTTCTACGCCGGCTTCGACACCATTCCTCAGCAGGCTGAGGAAGCTGCCGAGGGCCTCAACTGGAACAAGTTCGGCAAGATCATCTCCCTGGCCCTGCTGGCCGCCGGCGGCTTCTACATGGTCTGCATCTACTCGTTCGGCACCATCCTCGACTGGCATGAGTTTGTTAAGAGCCCGGTTCCCGCGCTTGCCTGCCTCAAGGGCATCAACATGCTCCTGTACCTGGCCATGCTCGTCATTGCCACGCTTGGACCCATGGGCCCGATGAACTCCTTCTACGGTGCCACGAGCCGCATCATGCTCGCCATGGGCCGCAAGGGCCAGCTGCCCGAGAAGTTCGCCGAGGTCGATCCCAACTCCGGCGCTCCCAAGCTCGCCTGCGCCGTTCTGGGCGTCATCACCGTCGTCGGTCCGTTCCTGGGCAAGAACATGCTCATCCCCCTGACCAATGTGTCGGCTCTCGCCTTCATTTTCTCCTGCGGCATGGTCGCTCTCGCCTGCCTGCGCATGCGCTTCACCGAGCCCGACTTGCCTCGTCCCTACGAGGTGCCCGGCGGCAAGTTTGGCATCAGCCTTGCTGTCGCTGCCTGTGCCGTCATCATCGGCCTGCTCGTGATCCCGTTCTCTCCCGCCTCCCTCAACATGGTGGAGTGGAGCATCGTGATCGGCTGGCTGGTCGTCGGTCTGGGCCTCATGGCATTCACCAATTCCCGCAAAAAGTAACGCCGAGCCGGGGCGGATCGGGTGCGCGGAATCCTCTCTCCCGCGCACCGAACCCGGCGCCACTTGGGTAGCTTTGTGAGGCCTTAACCCAACACGGCCTCGCCCACTATATGGATCCATAAGGAGGAACCATGTCCACTAAGTATGCAATCGTTGGCGGCAAGCTCATCGACGGTACCGGTGCCGAGCCGGTCGAGAACTCCCTCGTTCTCGTCGACGACAACGGCAAGATCGAGTACGCCGGCGCCATGCAGGACCTTCCCGAGGGCGTTGAGGTCATCGACGCCGCCGGCAAGACCGTCCTTCCCGGCCTGATCGACACCCACCTGCACTTCTCGGGCAACTTGACCGACGATGACACCGACTGGGTCATGCAGCCGCTCCTCGAGAAGCAGGCCGTCGCCGTCAAGCAGGCCTACGACTGCCTCACCCACGGCCTCACCACCGTCTGCGAGATCGGCCGCTTTGGTATCCAGATCCGTGACTGCATCGACAAGGGCGTCTTCAAGGGCCCGCGCGTTCTGGCCACCGGCCTTGGCTTCTGCCGCGTTGCCGGCCACGGCGACTCCCACCACTGCAGCCAGGAGCTCAACAAGGAATCGCACCCTTGGGGCGATCAGGTCGACGGTCCTTGGGATCTGCGCAAGGCCGTCCGTCGTCGCCTGCGCGAGAACCCCGATGCCATCAAGATCTGGGCTACCGGTGGCGGCATCTGGCGCTGGGACTCCGGCCGCGACCAGCACTACTGCTCCGAGGAGATTCAGGCCGTGGTCGAAGAGGCCAAGATGGTCGGAATCCCCGTGTGGAGCCACTGCTACAACAACCACGCCGCTGCCTACGATTCCGTTCGCTTTGGCTGCGAGCAGCTGATTCACGGCTTCGATATCGATGAGCGCACCATGGACCTCATGGCCGAGCAGGGCACCTTCTTCACCCCGACGATCGCCTTCCTGCCCACCTGGTACGCCACCTATCCGCCCGTCTACGTCCCCGAGCTGCACGACAAGTACGAGGGCACCTTGGTCGAGAAGGAGCTGCAGCGCAACTACGACTGCCTGCGCGAGGCCAAGAAGCGCGGCGTCGTCATGACGATCGGCTCTGACTCCTTCTCCTTCGTCACCCCGTACGGCAACTGCTCCATCGAGGAGATGTACGAGTTCGTCGACAAGATCGGTTTCACCCCGGTCGAGACCATCACCTGCGCCACCCTCAACGGTGCCAAGATGTGCCACATCGAGGACGAGACCGGTTCCATCGAGGCCGGCAAGTGCGCCGACCTGCTGGTCGTCAACGGTGACGTCGCCGCCGACATCCACGTGCTCAACACCGACAACATGGACGTCATCATGAAGGACGGCTGGATTGTCGAGGCCGGCACCTTCGGCGAGGCAAACAAGTACAGCGCCTAAGCTACCGTTCATCGATGGCTTGATGTAAAACACAGTATTTGATTGCATAATGCAATGGAGAGGGTCGCTTGCGGCCCTCTTTATTGCTATGGGTGCGGTAGATAAAAGGGGATGACGATGGATTTAAACAGGCTGATTCTGGGCAAGAGCTACAACTCTACCAAGGTCTTTCGTACGGCCCAGCATGTGGTTCAGGCCATCCTGCTCGGTATTGTCGTTCCGGCGCTTATCCTGCTGCTTATCTGGGATTTAACCGATAATCCCAATCCCGTTCCGGGCGTTGTCGTTATTGCCGGCCTGGTCATGCTGTGCTTCTTTTTCTCGTATGTCTTTGTGGTCCCCGACGACCTCACATCGAGCGCAACCGACCGTACGCTCGCCATCGCATCAAAAATATTCGCCTACACGTCGCACGGCCTTACGCCCGAAGCGGCCCTGGGCGCCTCTAAAATTATCCTGTCCGAGACCATCGCCTCTGCCATCTGCTTTACCGATGGCAAACAGGTGTTGGCAAGCTGGGGCGAGGACTCGGCAAAGTGCCCTGCCGGCACCCCGGTCGTGCTGCAGACCACGCTCAACGTGATCGAGTCCGGCGAGCAGAGTGTGTTTTCGCGCGATACCTCGTCCGAGACGGGCGGCTATTTTCCCCGTCTGCGCGCCGGCATTGTCGCGCCGCTGACCGTGCGCGGGCATTGCGTGGGCACGCTCGAGCTGTATTATCCCCGTCTGAGCAGCATCGATATGCGCCAGACGGCGTTGGCCTCGGGCTTTGCCGATCTCATTTCCACGCAGCTCGCCAGCTTTGAGCTCGAGCGCCAGGACGAGCTCACGGCCCGCGTGGAGCTTCGCGCCCTGCAGTCGCAGGTCGACCCGCATTTTCTATTCAATACCATCAGCACCATCGTGTCGCTCGTTCGAACCGAGCCCGACAAGGCGCGATCGTTGCTGATCGACTTTTCCAATTACTATCGTCAGACACTTTCTGACTCCGATACGCTCACCACGCTCGAGCACGAGGTGGAACAGGGCACTCGTTATATCAATCTTATGCAGGCCCGGTATGGCGACGGCCGTCTGCGCGTTTCGGTCGACATCGACTTTGAGGTGCGCGACAGCATGGTGCCGCCGTTTATCTTGCAGCCGTTGCTCGAAAACTGCATCAAGCACGCGCAGCGCGAGACCGAGCCGCTTTCTATTCATGTTAGGGCTTTCGAGACCGATGACGGTTTGGAGATCATCGTCGAAGACGACGGCATCGGTATGAGCGAAGAAGTCTGCGCGCACCTGTTTGAGCAGCATCGCCGAGAGGAGCCCGAGAGCATTACCGCCGACGGTTCCATCAAGCGAGGGTGCGGTCTGGCGCTCTTCAACGTGCTTCAGCGCATCCATTTCTTTTACGGAGAAGATTCCGGCATGCGCGTGGAGTCCCAGGAGGACGTGGGAACGCAGGTTATCGTCGAGCTGAACGGCGAGCCGCATGAGCCGGCGCCGTTGACGGCGTAGCACGCGAGTGTATTGAGGAGAGAGAGGAAGCGAACATGTCCGAGGGCTGGAACATCCTGGTGGTTGATGACGAGCCTCCCATCAGGGCTGAGCTACGCTATCTATTGGAGAAGGACGCGCGCGTGGGGCATATTGCCGAGGCAGGCAATGTCACCGAGGCCGTGGAGTCGATTCTCTCGAGCAAGCCCGACGTGTTGTTTTTGGACATCACGATGCCCGGCCGCTCGGGAATTGAGCTTGCCGAGACGCTGCAGAACTTAAAGACGCCACCGGTGGTTGTGTTTGTGACGGCGTTTGCCGAGTTTGCCGCCGATGCGTATAACCTCGATGCGGTCGACTATATCGTCAAGCCGGTCGAGGACGCACGTCTGTCAAAGGCACTCGACAAGATCGAGGCAGCCTTGGGTGCCCGCCGTGTTATCCACGCTCCGCGCCAGCCTTTGCGTCTGACGGTGGATCGCGGGGGCAAAAAGGTGTTCATTCCCGCCGCAGACGTCTGCTACTTTGAGGCGCGCGCCGACTTTTGCAATGCGGTCTGCGCCGAGGGGACGTATCTGATCAATGAGTCGATTTCCTCGCTCGAGCGTCGCTTGGGCTCCGAGGGCTTTATCCGCG